>CADDZA010000015.1 GCA_902812435.1 Clostridia bacterium | reverse complement strand
TCCCTGAAAAAAACAGGTAATTTAGGGAAAAGGGGTTATTTACACTCTTTACCAGGTGCTGTAGCTGGAAGCCTTGTGGCTGTTGAAATGTAGGGATGGTAAATACTGGGGGCGCGGGTTCTGTTTTTGAGAAATTCTTGCTTGACAAAGCTTGGGTGCTATGCTAACATTCTAGAATGTCTATTAATGTGCTATAGGTCAGGAATGTATTAATATCTTCTTTCGGCAAGGAAGGGTTGGAATCCGTAATAGAAGGGAATAATGCTGGTAAATGATGGGGATGTTGAGGTTATTACCAACTAAGAGGTGAGGGAAGGCGCAATGGCTTATCCGACTCCGATAAAAGCAGGACAGCACCAGCGATGGAGTTACGGGCGTATCAACGAAGTTCTGGAAATGCCGAACCTGATTGAAATTCAGCAGCAGTCCTACCGGTGGTTCTTAAGGGAGGGGCTGCATGAATTGTTTCTTGATGTTTCCCCGATTCAGGATTTCACCGGCAACTTGATTCTTGAGTTTATAGACTACTCCCTGGGAGAACCCAAATACAGCGTTGAAGAGTGCAAGGAGCGGGATGTTACCTATGCCGCCCCGTTGCGGGTGAAGGTGCGTCTGACAAACCGGGAAACGGGTGAAATCAAGGAACAGGATGTCTTCATGGGAGATTTCCCTCTGATGACCGAGCAGGGAACCTTTATTATTAATGGTGCGGAACGGGTTATCGTCAGCCAGCTGGTTCGCTCACCGGGTGTTTACTATCATGCCAGCAGCGACGCAACAGGGAAAAAGCTCTTCAGCGCAACGGTAATACCGAATCGCGGTGCCTGGCTGGAACTGGAATCCGACGTGCATGACGCAATTTGGGTGCGGGTTGACCGCACCCGGAAACTGCCCGTCACCGTTCTGGTCCGGGCCCTGGGCTACTCCACAAATAGCGAGATAATGGCTCTTTTCAACGATAATGATTTCATCAAGATCACCCTGGAGCGGGATAACAACCAGTCCCAGGAAGAGGCGCTGGTTGAAATCTACAAGAGGCTGCGGCCGGGGGAGCCCCCCACCATAGACAGCGCCCGCGCCTTGTTGGAGAGCCTGTTCTTCGACCCGCGTCGTTATGACCTGGGCAATGTTGGCCGTTATAAATTTAATAAGAAGCTGAAGCTGAACGCCGACGATCCTGCCCATGAGGGGAAATGCCTCTCCAGGGAGGACATCATTGCCGTAATTAATTATTTTCTCAAGCTCATGCAGGGGGAAGGCCAGATAGATGACATCGACCACCTTGGCAACAGGCGCCTTCGCTCTGTGGGCGAACTCCTGCAGAACCAGTTCCGGATCGGACTGGCGCGGATGGAGCGGGTGGTTAGGGAAAGAATGACCATCCAGGACGTGGATACCATCACCCCACAGGCCCTGATCAACATCCGACCTGTGGTGGCGGCAATCAAGGAGTTTTTCGGCAGCAGCCAGCTCTCCCAGTTCATGGACCAGACCAACCCGCTGGCCGAGCTGACCCATAAGCGCCGGCTGAGCGCCCTGGGCCCCGGAGGGCTTAGCAGGGAACGGGCGGGGTTCGAGGTGCGCGACGTGCACCACTCCCACTACGGGAGAATGTGCCCCATCGAAACCCCTGAAGGCCCGAACATCGGCTTGATCGGCTCCTTGAGCACTTATGCCCGCGTTAACCAGTACGGGTTTATAGAAACACCCTACCGGAAGGTGGATAAGGAAAAAGGGATCGTTACCGACGAAATCGTCTATCTTACCGCGGACGAAGAGGATGAATACGTTATTGCACAGGCCAACGCCCCCCTTGACGAGGAAGGTCATTTTAAAACAGCACGTGTCAACGCCAGGCGTGGGCACGAGATTCTCGTCGTACCCTCGTCGGAAGTAGACTACATGGACGTTTCTCCGAAACAGGTCGTCAGCGTGGCCACGGCGTTGATTCCTTTTTTGGAGCACGATGACGCCAACCGCGCTCTAATGGGTGCAAACATGCAACGGCAGGCAGTACCCCTCCTGAAAACGGAAGCGCCGCTGGTGGGTACGGGGATCGAGCACCGTGTGGCTCTGGATTCGGGAGTGGTGATCAAGGCCGCTCACGATGGAGTTGTACAGAAGGTGACCGCCGACGAGATCGTCATCAAGTGCACCGATGGAACGATCGACAGGTTCCGTTTGATGAAGTTCGCACGGTCCAACCAGGGTACCTGCATCAACCAGAAACCCATTGTAGAGAAGGGACAGCGCGTATCCGCAGGCGAGGTTATTGCCGACGGCCCCTGTACGGCAGGCGGGGAACTGGCCCTGGGTCGCAACGTCCTGGTTGCCTTTATGCCCTGGGAGGGTTATAACTACGAAGACGCCATTCTGATCAGCGAAAAACTGGTCAAAGATGACTACTTCACATCAATACACATTGAGGAATACGAGTGCGATGCCCGGGATACGAAACTCGGGCCTGAGGAGATCACCAGGGATATTCCCAATGTAGGTGAGGACGTTTTAAAGGACCTGGATGAGAGAGGGATTATCCGGGTCGGGGCGGAGGTCAGGCCCGGGGATATTCTGGTGGGCAAGGTTACGCCGAAGGGCGAGACGGAATTAACCGCCGAGGAGCGATTACTACGGGCGATCTTCGGTGAAAAGGCCCGTGAGGTCAGGGATACCTCGCTGCGGGTGCCCCATGGCGAATCCGGCCGGGTCGTGGACGTCAAGGTTTTCTCCCGGGAGAACGGTGACGAACTGCCGCCGGGTGTCAACAGGCTGGTAAGGGTCTACGTGGCCCAAAAGAGGAAGATTTCCGTGGGAGACAAGATGGCCGGAAGGCACGGGAACAAGGGGGTTATCTCCCGCATCCTGCCCGAGGAGGATATGCCCTTTCTGCCGGACGGGACACCTGTGGAAATCATCCTGAATCCTCTGGGTGTGCCCTCACGTATGAATATCGGACAGGTACTGGAGTGCCACCTAGGCTGGGCGGCACACGAACTGGGGATGTACGTCGCCTCGCCGGTCTACGACGGCGCTCTTGAGAAAGACATAACCGATACCCTGGAGCGGGCGAACCTCCCCGTGCACGGGAAGACGGTTTTATACGACGGGCGTACCGGAGAACCTTACGACCGTGAGGTCACTGTGGGCTATATTTATATGTTGAAACTCGCCCACCTGGTTGACGACAAGATCCATGCCCGTTCCACCGGGCCTTACTCCCTGGTTACCCAGCAGCCGCTTGGTGGCAAGGCCCAGTTCGGCGGGCAGCGCTTCGGCGAGATGGAGGTCTGGGCACTGGAGGCCTATGGCGCATCCTATACACTCCAGGAGATTCTGACCGTAAAATCTGATGACGTTGTGGGCCGTGTCAAGACCTATGAAGCCATCGTGAAGGGTGAGAATGTTCCCGAACCGGGAGTTCCCGAATCCTTCAAAGTGCTTATCAAGGAACTCCAGAGCCTCTGCCTGGATGTCCGGGTGCTCTCCGAGTCGAATGAAGAGATCGAGATCAGAGAAGGGGACGAGGATATCAGCGAAACCGCCAAGGAGCTTGACCTGGATATCGGTGAATCTCTTACCCCCCCTGGGAAGGCCGGGAAGGCGAAATATATCGATGATGAAGATGAGGATAGCGGGGATACGGAAGAAGATGACTCCGAGAAGCTGATCCCCTTTGGTGAAGAAGAGGAGATGGAGGATTACGGCCTTTTAGGCGAAAGTCATGAGGTGAAGGCAGCATCGGGACTGGATATCGATGAAGATGATGTCGGGGGGGAGATTGAGGATGAAGAAAAGGATGAAGAAGAGGAATATTACCGGGCGCACCGGAGCCCCCGTGCCAAAGCAAAGGTAAGCCAACGACGCGGTCCTTTCTTCGATGGTCTGGTAGAGGAAGACGAATAGTCAAGAACTGTCGCAGCCTGACAAAGCCTGTAGGAAGGGAGCGGGTAACTTTTGCTGGACGTCAGTAATTTCGAGCAGATGCGTATCGGCCTGGCCTCCCCTGAACAGATCCGGGCCTGGTCGAGCGGAGAAGTGAAAAAACCGGAAACGATCAATTACAGGACCCTCAAACCGGAACGGGACGGACTTTTCTGTGAAAGGATCTTCGGCCCGACCAAGGATTGGGAGTGCCATTGCGGGAAATACAAGCGCGTGCGGTACAAAGGGATTATTTGTGACCGCTGTGGTGTGGAAGTCACCCGTGCCAAGGTGCGTCGCGAACGTTTGGGGCATATAGAACTGGCGGCGCCTGTTTCCCATATCTGGTACTTTAAGGGGATTCCCAGCCGGATGGGGCTGTTGCTGGACATGTCTCCCCGTTCGCTTGAAAAAGTCCTGTACTTCGTTTCATATGTTGTTATCGATCCCGGGGATACGCCTCTGACCAAGAAGCAGCTCCTGACCGAGTCGGAATACCGGGAGAATAAAGAGAAGTATGGTAACCGCTTCCGGGCGGGGATGGGTGCAGAGGCGATTAAGGAACTGCTTGAGGAAATCGATCTTGACAAGCTAAGCCAGGAACTGCGGAATGAACTTAACGAGGCCACCGGCCAGCGGAAGGTGCGGGCGATCCGGCGCCTGGAGGTTGTGGAGGCTTTCCGGAAATCCGGCAACCGGCCGGAATGGATGATACTCGAAGTGATCCCGGTGATCCCTCCTGAGTTGCGGCCTATGGTTCAGCTTGACGGCGGCAGGTTTGCCACCTCCGATTTGAACGACCTCTACCGGCGTGTCATCAACCGGAATAATCGGCTCAAGAGGCTGCTGGACCTCGGAGCCCCGGATATTATTGTGAGAAATGAAAAACGGATGCTGCAGGAAGCGGTCGACGCCCTGATTGACAACGGCAGGCGCGGCCGGCCGGTGACAGGTCCCGGCAACAGGCCTTTGAAATCTCTCAGTGACATGCTGAAGGGGAAACAGGGTCGTTTCCGCCAGAACCTGCTCGGGAAACGCGTTGACTACTCCGGCCGTTCGGTTATCGTTGTCGGCCCGGAACTCAAGCTTCACCAGTGTGGTTTGCCAAAGGAAATGGCCCTGGAGCTCTTCAAGCCCTTTGTAATGAAGCGGCTGGTCAGCCAGGGCTATGCCCACAACATCAAGAGCGCCAAGCGCATGGTGGAGCGGGTACGCAACGAGGTCTGGGATGTCCTGGAAGATGTCATCAGGGAACACCCTGTCCTCCTGAACCGTGCTCCCACCCTGCACAGGCTGGGCATTCAGGCCTTTGAGCCGGTCCTTGTGGAAGGCAGGGCAATCCAGATTCACCCCCTGGTCTGTACAGGTTACAACGCCGATTTTGACGGGGACCAGATGGCGGTTCATGTGCCCTTGTCCGCCGAGGCCCAGGCGGAAGCAAGAATTCTTATGCTGTCAACCCACAACATTCTGAACCCGAAGGACGGCCGGCCGGTGATCGCTCCTACCCAGGACATGGTCCTGGGCTGCTACTACCTGACCATTGACGAGGAAGGGGTTAAGGGAGAAGGCAAATATTTCAGGGATTTCGATGAAGCTTACTACGCTTACGAGTCCGGGGTAATCGATCTCCATGCCCACATCAAGGTGCGGATTAACGGCAAGCTTGTGGATACCACAGTCGGAAGGCTGATCTTTAACCAAGTCATACCTCCGGAACTCGGTTTTATCAACGAGGTTGTAGGTAAGAAGATCCTGGCTGAGATCATCGGTAAGTGTTACCGCAGACTCGGTTACGAGAGGACGGCCACCCTTCTGGACGGGATCAAGAAGCTGGGGTTCAGTTACGCCACGAAGGCCGGAATCACGGTTGGTATCACAGATGTTGCAGTTCCGCCTGAGAAACCGGATATTCTCGCCCGGGCCGATGCCGAAGTAGATAAGGTGGAGCAGCAGTACCGCCGCGGGCTGATCACAGAGGATGAGCGTTATGACAAGATCACCGGGATCTGGCAGAGGGCGACGGAAGAGGTGACCGAATCCCTGCTCAAACACCTCGACCGGCTCAACCCGATCTATATGATGGCCAATTCCGGTGCGCGCGGTAATATCCAGCAAATCCGCCAGCTGGCGGGTATGCGCGGCTTGATGGCGGACCCATCCGGGCAGATCATCGATGTTCCTATTAAAGCCAACTTCCGGGAAGGTCTGACGGTTCTGGAATACTTCACTTCGACGCACGGAGCCAGAAAAGGGCTCGCCGACACCGCCCTGCGAACCGCAGACTCCGGTTACCTCACCCGCCGGCTTGTAGACGTGGCCCAGGATGTAATCGTGCGGGAGGCCGATTGCGGAACCAGCGAAGGTATCTTCGTCGAAGAAATCAAAGACGGGGATGACGTTATCGAAAAACTGAGCGAGAGGATTATCGGGCGCTACACACTGCTGCCGATCCTCCATCCGGAAACCGGTGAGGAGATCGTCCCGGCGGACACCGAAATCACCGAGGAGTACGCCGAGAAGATCATCGAAGCGGGGATTAAAAAGGTGTTTATCAGGTCGGTTCTGACCTGCAAAACTCGCTACGGCACCTGCCAGAAGTGCTACGGGCGCAACCTGGCCACCGGTTTTACTGTGGAAATCGGAGAGGCTGTAGGTATCATGGCAGCCCAATCCATCGGTGAGCCCGGTACGCAGTTGACCATGCGCACCTTCCATACCGGCGGTGTGGCCGGGGAAGACATAACCCAGGGTCTGCCCCGTGTGGAGGAGCTCTTTGAGGCGCGCAAGCCCAAGGGCCAGGCAATCATCGCTGAAAACGACGGAATCGTCACCATTAATGAGTCCAAGGGCAAGAGGGAGATTGAGATTGCCGGGGACGAGGAAAAGCGCACATACCAGATTCCCTTTGGTTCCAGGATTAAGGTGGAGAACGGTCAGTATGTGGAGGCCGGCGAGGAGTTGACAGAAGGCTCGGTCAACCCCCATGACCTGCTTCAGGTGAAGGGGGTTACCGCGGTGCAGGATTACCTGCTCCGGGAAGTGCAGCGGGTTTACAGGATGCAGGGTGTGGACATCAACGACAAGCACATCGAAGTGATGATCAGACAGATGCTGCGCAAGGTAAAGGTTGAGGAGTCGGGGGACACGGACCTGCTGCCCGGCGGTCTGATCGAGGTCTTCGATTTTGAGGAGGAAAATGCCAGGGTTCTGGCCGAGGGTGGAGAGCCGGCCAGCGCTAAGCCGGTCATTTTGGGAATCACCAAGGCTTCCCTGGCTACTGATTCGTTCCTGTCGGCGGCGTCGTTCCAGGAAACAACGAGGGTTTTAACTGAGGCTTCTATCAAGGGCAAGATCGACCCGCTGCTCGGTTTGAAAGAAAACGTCATCATCGGGAAGTTGATCCCTGCGGGAACCGGTATGTCCCGCTACCGGAACATCAAGGTGATGAGCGAGCAGGAACTGAATGCTGCTCAGACCGGTGGGGAAGCCCATGCGGAACAGGATGGTGCGCATGTGGAGGCGCCGGAGGTTGTTGCAGGAGAAGACACTGATAAATTGGAAATGCAGAACATTAAATAATTGACAGGATTCACGCCCGGATGATAAAATCATCATTGTGTGACCGCTCCGTCGACTCTTGTAACTCAAAGGAGTGAGGAAGAGAAGTGGAGAGGTTGGTTTCTGCCAGAAAAAAAACGGTGGGTACAAAGCAAACACAAAAAGCCGTGGAAAAAGGTCAGGCCCGGGTTGTTTACGTTGCGAAGGATGCGGAGGAGCGGATCTTATCTCCTTTGCTCCGCCTGTGTGCCGAGAAGGGCGTAGAGGTAGTGATGGTTGACTCCATGTGCGAACTGGGAAAACGCTGTGGGATTAAGGTTGGAGCGGCCTCCGCGGCTATTATCGAGTAGGTCTGGATAAAGAGACGGGGAGCAAAGGAGGTGTTTATGTGCCGACACTGAACCAGTTGATCCGCAAGGGCCGCCAGAAGGCGAAAAAGAAGTCGACGGCTCCTGCCTTGAAAAATTCCCCTCAAAAACGGGGAGTGTGTACGCGTGTATACACAACAACGCCGAAGAAGCCGAACTCGGCCCTGCGCAAGGTGGCGCGCGTGCGCCTGACAAACGGGATCGAGGTTACCGCCTATATTCCGGGAATCGGGCATAACCTGCAGGAGCACTCCGTGGTCCTGGTGAGAGGAGGGCGCGTCAAGGATCTGCCTGGTGTGCGCTATCACATTATCAGGGGAAGTCTTGATACGGCAGGCGTTCAGAACAGGAACCGGGGCAGGTCGAAGTACGGAGCAAAACGTCCAAAGGCCGCTAAGGCTTAGAGTGACTTAATGGAAAGGAGGAGTGCGATTGCCGCGCCGTGGTACTGCAGCAAAAAGGGATGTTTTACCGGATCCGGTATATGGAAGCAAGATTTTAACAAAGCTAATAAATAAAGTGATGTGGGACGGCAAAAAGAGCCTCGCCGAAAAGATCTGTTACGGGGCATTGGATATTATCAAGGAAAAAACCAAGAAGGATCCGCTGGAGGTTTTCGAACAGGCCCTGAAAAATGTAATGCCGGTCCTGGAAGTCAAGGCCCGGCGGGTAGGTGGGGCCAACTACCAGGTTCCGGTTGAGGTGCGCCCGGAACGCCGGCTGACCCTAGGCATACGCTGGATTGTGAATTACGCCCGCCTGCGGGCCGGCAAGAGCATGGAGGAAAAACTGGCGGCAGAAATCATGGATGCAGCCAACAACACCGGTGCCGCCGTCAAGAAGAAAGAGGATACCCACAAAATGGCCGAGGCCAACAAGGCCTTCGCCCATTACCGCTGGTAAGCAATCGCCAGTTAAATATACTGCGGAAAGGGGGGAGAATGCATGGCGCGTGAAGTACCATTGGAACGAATACGTAATATTGGAATCATGGCCCATATTGACGCAGGTAAGACGACAACTACTGAGCGCATTCTGTTTTATACCGGCCGGGTCTTCCGGATTGGAGAAGTGGATGACGGTGCAGCCACCATGGATTGGATGATCCAGGAGCAGGAACGGGGAATCACCATCACCTCCGCTGCTACAACGTGTCAGTGGCGTGATTTTACTATTAACCTGATCGACACACCAGGGCACGTGGACTTTACGGCTGAAGTAGAGCGCTGTTTACGCGTACTTGACGGCGTGGTTGCCATTTTTGACGCCGTTGCCGGAGTGGAGCCTCAGTCGGAGACGGTATGGCGTCAGGCCGACCGCTACGGGATCCCGCGTATTGCCTATTTAAATAAGATGGATCGCGTGGGTGCGGATTTCTTCCGTTCCACCCGGTCAATCCGTGACCGGCTGAGCGCAAATGCAGTTCCGGTGCAGATTCCAATCGGCAGCGAGGATACTTTCCGGGGCGTTGTCGATCTGATCAGGGATAAGGCTCTTATTTATAAGGATGAATTGGGTACCGAGTATGAAGTAACGGAAGTTCCGCAAGATCTCGTCAGTGAAAAGCGTTTTTACCGGGAGCAACTGCTGGAGGCCCTGGCCGAATTCGATGACCGGCTGATGGTTAAGTACCTGGAGGGAGAGAAGATCACGGAGGATGAAATTAGAGCGGCCATAAGAAAAGGCACACTGGCCTGTCGGTTCGTCCCTGTTCTCTGCGGTTCCTCCAAACAGAACAAAGGGGTGCAGCCTTTGCTTGATGCGGTTGTCGACTACCTTCCGTCGCCGCTGGATATACCGCCTGTCAAAGGGGTTCATCCAGAAACGCAGGAAACGGTGGAGCGGCAGGCATCGGATGACGAGCCGCTGGCTGCTCTGGCATTTAAGGTGCAGACCGATGTCTACACCGGAAAGCTGGTCTTCCTGCGCGTGTACGCCGGGACCCTGCAGTCTGGCGCCACCGTTTACAATGTGACAAAAGGGAAAAAGGAGCGCATCGGACGCCTTGTCAAGATGCACGCCAATCACCGGGAGGATGTTAACGAGGTTTACGCCGGAGAAATCGCTGCAGCGGTGGGGCTAAAGGAAACGACCACTGGGGACACCCTGGCCACGGAGGACCGGCCCATCGTTCTGGAAGCGATGCGTTTCCCGGACCCGGTGATCTCGGTGGCGATCGAACCCAAGACGAAGGCCGACCAGGATAAAATGGGAATGGCTCTACACCGCCTTGCTGAAGAGGACCCCACCTTCCGTAGCTTTACGGACCGTGAGACCGGGCAGACGCTGATTGCCGGAATGGGCGAACTGCATTTGGAGATCATCGTGGATCGCCTCCTCCGGGAGTTTAATGTGGATGCCAGCGTCGGCAAGCCCCAGGTAGCCTATAAGGAAACCATTACTTCCAAGACCAGGGCGGAAGGTAAATACGTCAGACAGACCGGTGGACGTGGCCAGTACGGTCACGTGGTTGTTGAACTGGAACCATTACCTCCGGGTGAGGGATACAAGTTCGTCGACCGCACGACAGGTGGTATCATACCTAAGGAATTCATTCCGGCCATTGATACCGGAATCAGGGAAGCAATGGAAAACGGTGTGCTGGCAGGTTACCCGATGGTGGATATCCAGGCCAATCTGGTGGGGGGTTCCTTCCACGAGGTTGACTCTTCGGAAATCGCCTTTAAGATTGCCGGCGCAATGGCCTTCCGGTCGGCTGCCGAGAAAGGGAAACCGGTTCTGCTGGAACCCTTTATGAAGATCGAGATCACCGTCCCGGAGGAATATCTGGGGGACGTAATTGGTGATTTCAATGCTAGGCGAGGCCGGATTGAGGCCACCGAACTCCGGGGCAACACCCAGGTCCTGCGGGGAGTAGTGCCGCTGGCTGCCATGTTTGGCTATGCCACGGACCTGCGTTCACTGACCCAGGGACGGGGCAGCTATGTCATGCAGTACTCCCATTACGAAGAGGCGCCTCCGAGTATAATGGAAAACCTTTTTTCCCGCATCGGCGGGAATTATATGAGCTCTTAATCAATAACACCTATCAATATTTTTTAAGGAAAGGATGATTTTAATGGCGAAGAAAAAGTTTGAGCGCACCAAGCCGCACGTCAACGTTGGAACCATTGGTCACGTTGACCACGGCAAGACGACGCTCACCTCTGCGATCACAAAGGTATTAGCGCAAAGAGGATTGGCGCAGGCGACAGAGTACGGCGAAATCGATAAGGCGCCGGAGGAACGGGAGCGCGGGATCACCATTGCCATCGCCCATGTGGAGTACGAGACCGACAAAAGGCACTACGCCCACGTTGACTGCCCGGGTCATGCCGACTAT
This sequence comes from Clostridia bacterium, assembly GCA_902812435.1. GTDB lineage: Bacteria > Bacillota > DSM-12270 > Thermacetogeniales > Thermacetogeniaceae > DULK01. The sequence continues at coordinate 18,344 of CADDZA010000015.1, read as the reverse complement.
ATCAAGAACATGATCACCGGTGCAGCCCAGATGGACGGTGCCATTCTGGTTGTTTCTGCAGCAGACGGCCCCATGCCGCAGACTCGTGAGCATATCCTGCTGGCGCGGCAGGTTGGTGTGCCGTATATCATCGTCTTCCTCAACAAGGCCGACATGGTGGACGACCCCGAGCTCATGGAACTGGTGGAGCTGGAAGTGCGTGAACTCCTGTCGGAGTACGAGTTCCCCGGTGATGAGATCCCGATCGTTGCGGGCAGCGCCCTCAAAGCTATGGAGTGCGGCTGCGGCAAGGATGAGTGCGAGAACTGCGGCCCCATACTGAAGCTTATGGATGCAATTGATGAATACATTCCGACACCACAGCGCGATACCGACAAGCCGTTCCTGATGCCTGTTGAAGACGTCTTCACCATCACCGGCCGCGGCACTGTAGTAACCGGTAGAGTAGAGCGTGGTGTGGTAAAAATGGGGGATGAAGTCGAAATTATCGGTCTTACGGACAAACCGCGCAAGACTGTGGTCACCGGCGTGGAAATGTTCCGCAAGGTCCTGGACCAGGGTGAAGCCGGGGACAACATCGGTGTCCTCCTAAGAGGAGTAGACCGCAAAGAAGTGGAGCGCGGTCAGGTTATTGCCAAACCGGGCTCAATTAAGCCCCATACCAAGTTTAAGGCCGAGGTATACGTTCTGACCAAGGAAGAAGGCGGCCGGCACACTCCGTTCTTCCAGGGCTACCGTCCGCAGTTCTACTTCCGGACAACCGACGTTACAGGGGTTATCAAGCTTCCCGAGGGCGTAGAAATGGTTATGCCTGGAGACAACATCAACATGGAGGTCGAACTGATTACCCCGATCGCCATCGAGGAAGGACTGCGTTTCGCCATTCGTGAGGGAGGTCGTACGGTAGGAGCAGGCGTTGTCACCGGCATTGTTGAATAAATCTCTTTGGCTCTATAATGGAGCCCGGCGAGTGGCGAGGTCAGTTAAGGAGGGATAAGAGTGGCGCGCCAGAAGATTCGCATAAGGTTAAAGGCTTTTGACCATAAAATTCTGGATCAGTCAGCGCAGAAGATTGTAGAGACAGCCCGACGCACAGGGGCCTCGATCTCGGGGCCCGTCCCGCTTCCTACAGAAAAGAGCATAATTACTATCTTGAGGTCTCCCCATGTGAACAAGGATTCCCGGGAGCAGTTTGAAATGCGCACCCATAAGCGCCTGATTGATATTCTGGAACCGACTCCGAAGACGATTGATGCCCTGATGCGTCTTGACCTGCCTGCCGGAGTTGACATCGAGATCAAGCTGTAATGCCTGGCGGGTCGAGATTGGGAGGTGAAGATGTTGCGCAAAGGCATTCTCGGACGAAAAATAGGTATGACGCAAATTTTTGACGAGGCGGGGAAAGCAGTTCCTGTAACAGTAATTGAAGCAGGGCCCTGTTACGTTGTAAAAAAGAAAACTCCTGAGCGGGATGGGTATGCCGCCCTGCAGTTGGGCTTTGAAGAGGTGCGCGAAGGAATTCTCAACCGCCCTCTACGCGGCCAGTTTGAAAAGCAAAAGGTAAAGCCGCTTCGCTTCCTCAGGGAGATCCGTGTGGAGCCGGACGAGTTAAACCAGTTCGAAGTTGGCCAGGAAGTCAAGGTTGACATATTTAACTCCGGAGATTACGTGGATGTACGGGGAACCTCAAAGGGGAAGGGCTTCGCCGGAGGCATCAAAAGGCACGGGTTCCATAGGGGTCCGATGAAGCACGGTTCAAAGTACCACCGGAGGCCGGGCTCGCTGGGAGCAAAGGGGCCGGCCCGGGTGTTTAAGGGCCGCAAGCTCCCCGGCAGGTTGGGGGGAGAGACCGTTTCAGTCCTTCACTTGAAGGTGATGAAAGTGGACCCTGCCCGCAACCTCTTGATGGTACAGGGCGCGGTACCAGGGCCCCGGAGGGGTCTGCTTTTGATTAGAGATTCGGTGCGATAGCCGGAAAGGAGGCTACAGGCAATGCCTAAAGCTGCTTTATATAACGCGGAAGGAATCAGGGTTGGAGATCTGGAACTGAGAGACGACATCTTTGGTATCCCCGTACAAGAGCATGTCCTCCACCAGGCTGTTGTGCGGCATCTCGCCAACCAGCGCAGCGGTACTGCTTCCACAAAGAACCGCGGTGAGGTACAGGGCAGCGGGCGCAAGCCCTGGCGCCAAAAAGGAACCGGCCGGGCGCGTGTAGGAAGCATTCGTTCCCCGCTTTGGCGCAAGGGTGGAATTATCTTTGGACCAAAGCCAAGAAGCTATAACCAGGCGCTTCCCCGGAAGATGCGCCGCCTCGCCGTGAAGTCGGCCCTCTCCACCCGCGTGCAGGATGGAGACCTGATCGTGATCGAGGATATTCGGCTTCCTGAGCCGAAAACCAGAGAGGTAGCCAGACTTTTGGAAAACCTGGAAGCAAAAAACACAGCGCTACTGGTGCTTCCGGAACGGGATGAGGTGGTTGAGAGAGCGGCGCGCAACCTGCCCGGAGTGGGAATTGCTCTTGCAAACCAGCTGAACGCCTATGACCTCCTGGCCGTGGATAAAGTAATCATGACAAAGAACGCTCTTGCCAGGGTGGGGGAGGTGCTTGCAGGTGCGTAGCCCGCAGGATATCCTGATCAGGCCGCTGATAACCGAGAAATCGATTAACCTGGCCCAGAAGGAAAATAAGTACAGCTTTTACGTTGATAAAAAAGCCAACAAGATTGAGATCAAAAAAGCTGTGGAGGAGCTTTTTAAAGTAAAGGTGCTTGATGTCAACACTGCAGTTGTCAAAGGCAAGAAAAAACGGGTTGGCAGGTTTACAGGAGTGACACCCGAGCGGAAAAAAGCGATCGTGACCCTCCGCCCGGGTGACAAGATCGAAATCTTTGAAGGTCTGCTTTCATAAATACACCAGACAACCAGGTCACTATAGGATTGGCCGCGGAAGGAGGGAAACGGAATGGGAATTAAAAAATTTAAGCCCACATCACCAGGCCGGCGCCAGATGACCGTGCTGACCTTTGAGGAATTAAGCGACGTCGAGCCGGAGCCGTCCCTGCTTGAGCCGGTACGGAAAAAGGCCGGGCGCAACAATACGGGGCGCATCACCGTTCGCCATCGCGGCGGTGGGGCAAGACGATTCTACCGGATCATCGATTTCAAGCGGGACAAGGATGGAATTCCCGCCAAAGTGGCGACTTTGGAATACGATCCCAACCGCTCCGCTAATATTGCCCTGCTTCACTACAAAGACGGGGAAAAAAGATACATACTGGCTCCACTCGGCCTTAAGGTAGGAGATACTGTTATTTCGGGCCCAGATGCGGACATTAAACCGGGCAACGCCCTTCCTTTAAGGAATATACCTGTCGGTACCCTGGTCCATAATATTGAGATGAGGCCGGGCGGAGGCGGGAAGCTGGTCCGCTCGGCTGGTGGAGTGGCCCAATTGATGGCCAAGGAAGGCGAGTTCGCCAACATCAGGATGCCTTCGGGAGAAATGCGACTGGTTCACATCGACTGCAAGGCTACAATCGGCCAGGTGGGCAACCTGGACCATGAAAATATTAATCTCGGGAAGGCCGGACGGAAACGCTGGCTGGGAATCAGACCGACGGTGCGCGGTGTTGTGATGAACCCTGTGGACCACCCGCACGGCGGCGGTGAAGGCAAGTCCCCTATCGGGCGGAATCCGGTGACACCGTGGGGGAAACCGGCCTTGGGGGCAAAGACACGCAAGAAGAACAAGGCCTCGGATAAGCTGATCATTAAGCGGCGCAGCAAGTAGAGAGCGCCAAGGAGGTAAATCAGGAGTGGGCCGTTCTCTTAAAAAAGGGCCTTATTGTGATGAAAAACTCTTAAAAAAGATCATTGAAATGAACGAAAAGGGCGAGAAGCGCGTGATCAAGACCTGGTCGCGGCGTTCCACGATTTTTCCGGAGATGGTCGGGCATACCATCGCCGTCCACGACGGCCGGAGACATGTACCGATTTACATTACCGAGGATATGGTTGGGCACAAGCTTGGTGAGTTTGCTCCAACCCGCATCTTCCGCGGCCACGGCGCCCATACGGAACGCTCGACGGTACTCAAATAGAAGGGGTGAAGACACGTGGAAGCAAGGGCTGTAGCACGCTACATCTGGATTGCTCCGCGCAAAGTACGGCAGGTGGTGGACCTGGTACGGGGAAAAAAAGTGGCTGACGCACTGGCGATCTTGCGTTTCGCGCCGAAAAGGGCTGCGGTTCCCATTGCCAAGGTTCTCCGTTCTGCTTCGGCGAATGCTGAACACAACTACAACATGAATCCGGATGATTTATATATCAAGCGGATCTACGTGGATGAGGGACCTATCATGAAGAGATACCAACCCCGGGCAAGGGGACGGGCGGACCTCAGACGCAGGAGAACAAGCCATATTACGGTAGTACTAGAGGATCGAAAGGAGGGGTGATCGGTGGGTCAGAAGGTACACCCATACGGGCTGCGCCTTGGAATCATTAAAGATTGGGAATCCAAATGGTATGCCGGTAAGAATTATCGCGATCTGCTCCATGAAGATATAGCCCTGCGGAAATATATAAAGAAACGGCTCTTTCTTTCCGGTGTTTCCAGGGTTGAGCTGGAAAGAGCTGCCAACAGAATCCGGGTTTCCATTCACACCGCCAAGCCCGGGATCGTTATCGGGCGGGGCGGAACCGAGGTGGAGGCCCTGCGCAAAGAACTGGAGGAACTGACGGGTAAGCAGGTAAGCGTCAACATCATCGAGATCAAGAAACCGGAACTGGAGGCGCAGCTGGTTGCAGAGAGCGTTGCGGCCCAGCTTGAAAAGCGTGTTGCATTTCGCCGGGCGATGAAACAGGCTGTAACCAGGGCGATGCGACTGGGAGCACAGGGGATCCGCATTGCTGTGAGCGGACGCCTGGCAGGCGCTGAAATGGCCCGCAGCGAGTGGTACAGCGAAGGGAAAGTCCCCCTCCATACCTTGCGTGCCGATATTGATTACGGCTTTGCCGAAGCGCAAACGACCTACGGAAAAATCGGTGTTAAGGTTTGGATCTATAAAGGGGAAGTCCTGCCGGAAAAGGCAGCGGCAAAAGACAGGGAACAGGTTGAGGCGGAAGGAGGAGAGGGTTAATGTTAATGCCCAAGAGGGTTACTTACCGGAAACCGCACTTGCTCCGTCCGACCGGAAAGGCAAGACGGGGGAATGAGGTAACGTTTGGGGAGTATGGTCTTCAGGCCCTCGAGCCCGGTTGGATCAGCGCCAGACAGATCGAGGCGGCACGTATTGCCATAACCAGGTACGTCAAGCGTGGCGGCAAGGTGTGGATCCGTATCTTTCCGCAGCAGCCGGTAACCGCAAAACCCGCTGAAACCCGAATGGGAAGCGGAAAGGGAACACCGGAATACTGGGTTGCGGTGGTGAAGCCCGGCCGGATTTTGTTCGAGCTGGGCGGTGTGGCGGAAGATGTGGCACGGGAGGCCATGCGTCTCGCCAGTCACAAACTCCCGATCAAGAGCAGGTTTGTTAAACGGCATGAAGCGGGTGGTGAAGCCGGTGAAGAAAGTTAAGGAACTGCGTGACCTGACAGACGAGGAACTGGAAAGAAAGCTGGTTGACCTGAAGGATGAGCTGTTTCGCCTCCGCTTCCAGCTGGTGACGGGACAGTTGGAGAATCCCATGCGGATTCGGGAAGTACGCCGGGCTTTTGCTCGCGCCAAGACCATCTTGCGGGAGCGCGAGATAATGCGCCAGCGTGAGCAGGTTCAGGCAGGTCAGGGATGATAGGGGGTGTCGAACGTGGAAGCACGGGCTCAGCGCAAGACGCGTGTGGGTGTTGTTGTGAGTGACAAAATGGATAAGACTGTCGTCGTTGCTGTGGAAACCATGGTCCGGCATCCTCTTTACAAGCGGACGATCAGAAGGACCAAGAAATACAAGGCACATGACGAAACCAATTCCTGCCGGGTAGGGGACACGGTAAGGATCATGGAAACCCGCCCCTTGAGCAAGGAAAAAAGGTGGAGGGTTGCGGAAATCTTGCTCCGCGCTGCAGACAAAGGAATAGTTGTAGAGGAGGGAAGAACCGATGATACAGCCGCAGACAATACTTAAAGCCGGTGACAATACAGGCGCTAAAAAACTCATGTGTATTCGCGTTTTGGGCGGTTCTTTCCGTCGCTATGCGTCGGTAGGCGACATTATTGTTGCGTCCGTTAAGGAAGCAAGTCCGGGCGGCATGGTTAAGAAGGGTGATGTGGTGCAGGCGGTAGTCGTCAGGACGAAAAAGGAAATCCGCCGGCCTGACGGCTCTTACATCAAGTTCAGCGAGAATGCCGCAGTGATCATCAACGACCAGAAGAACCCCCGGGGGACCCGTATCTTTGGCCCCGTGGCTCGCGAGTTGCGGGATAAAGACTTTATGAAAATAGTTTCTCTGGCACCCGAAGTGCTTTAGTGGGTCCGGATGTGGAGGTGAGGTCAATGGCCAAGAATAAAGTTCACGTGCGGAAAGGGGACACCGTCCTGGTTCTCACAGGGAAAAACGCCGGCAAGCGCGGCAAGGTTCTTCAGGTTTTCCCCTCCGCGCAGAGAGTCATTGTTGAAGGCGTAAACGTTGTCAAACGGCACAGCCGGCCCACCAAATCTCTCCCGGAGGGGGGGATTATTGAGAAAGAGGCCCCGATTGCCAGTTCGAATGTAATGCTGGTCTGCTCAAAGTGCAACCAGCCGACGCGAATCGCCAAAAAATTGGTTGATAACAAATACTACCGGGCCTGTAAAAAGTGCGGGGAAATTATTGATAAGTAGTCACGGATAAAGGAGGAGCGGTAATGGGTCTAAAGGAGCGCTACCGCCAGGAGATAGTCCCCCAGATGATGAAGAAATTCAGCTATAAGAACGTTATGGAGGTACCCAAGCTTGAAAAGATCGTCATCAACATGGGGGTGGGCGAGGCCATTCAAAATCCCAAGGCCCTCGAGGCTGCGGTTAACGACCTGACGCAGATAACCGGCCAGCGCCCAGTCATAACGAAAGCACGCAAGTCCATCGCGGCTTTCAAGCTGCGTTCCGGAATGAAAATTGGATGCAAGGTCACCCTGCGCGGTGACCGCATGTATGACTTTTTGGATAAGCTTGTCAACGTTGTGCTCCCTCGTGTGCGTGACTTCAGGGGCGTCTCTCCCAGATCCTTTGACGGCAGGGGGAACTACACCCTGGGTCTCAGGGAGCAAGTGATCTTTCCGGAAATAGACTATGACAAGATAGACAAGGTACGCGGCATGGATATCACCATTGTCACCACGGCGAAAAACGACGAAGAAGCCAAGGAGTTGCTCCGTTACGTGGGGATGCCTTTCCGGGAGGCTTCGTGATGCTCAATATTTAAGGAGGGAAATAAGTGGCCAAAAAATCGATGATCGCCAAGCAACAGCGACCACCCAAGTTCAGGGTCCGGGCCTACAACCGTTGTCGGATTTGTGGCAGGCCGCGTGCTTATTTACGTAAATTCGGAATGTGCCGCATCTGTTTCCGCAATCTGGCCTATAAAGGACAGATCCCGGGGATAGTTAAGGCCAGTTGGTAGAGCGGCACAAGCGGCACAAAGGAGGTCGAAGAGGTATGATGACGGACCCTATTGCGGATTTCCTGACGAGGATCCGCAATGCCAATACGGTTTACAAGGATCGTGTGGAAGTTCCCGCTTCTAAAATGAAGAAGGGACTGGCAGAGATTTTGAAAAACGAGGGTTTCATCCGTACTTACGAAGTAGTGGACGACGGCAAGCAGGGTATTTTGCGCCTGTACCTGAAGTATGGGCCAAATAAGCAGAAGGTTATCACCGGGCTCAAGCGTATCAGCAAGCCGGGTTTGCGGGTATACGCCAGGAAGGATGAAATTCCGAAGGTTTTGGGCGGTTTAGGGATAGCCATTATCTCTACCTCCAAGGGATTGATGACAGATAAGCAGGCCAGGCAAGAGGGCCTGGGCGGAGAAGTTATCTGCTACATTTGGTAAGGGAGGTGGCACCATGTCCAGAGTGGGACGCCTTCCGGTAATGATACCGGCAGGAGTTGACGTAAAGATCAACGGAAACGTTATAGAGGTCAAGGGCCCAAAAGGAACCCTGCGCCGTGAGATGCACCCGGATATACAGATTACCCTTGATAACAACAAGGTGGTTGTGACGCGGCCCTCCGACGAAAGACAGCACCGGGCGCTGCACGGTTTGACCAGGGCGCTGGTTCAGAACATGGTAAAGGGTGTAACCGAGGGTTTCCAGCGTAACCTGGAACTGGTCGGAGTGGGTTACAGGGCCGCTAAACAGGGTAAGAAGCTTGTGCTGACCGTGGGCTACGCCCATCCCGTCGAGATCGAGCCTGATGACGGGCTGGAGATTGAGGTCCCGGCTCCTAACAAGATCACCGTGAAAGGGATCGATAAGGAAAAGGTAGGCGCCCTTGCCGCGCGCATCAGGGCCGTTCGCGAGCCAGAACCGTACAAGGGAAAGGGCATCAAGTACGAAGATGAGGTTATCAGACGGAAAGTCGGTAAAGCCGGTGTGAAGGGCAAGAAATAAGGGGTGTCAATAAATGCTGAAAAAGGAAACGCGTTCATTTATACGTAAGCGCAAACATCTCCGTGTCCGCAAGAAGGTTTTTGGCACGCCGGAGAGACCGCGGCTTAGCGTCTACCGTAGCCTGAACCATCTTTATGCTCAGGTGATCGACGATACCCGCGGGGTTACTCTTGCTGCCGCATCTACCCTGTCGCCGGAGATAAGGGAGCAGGTTAACGGCCGGAAAAACATTGAGGCGGCACGCATTGTCGGTCGCTTAATAGCCGAGAAGGCCAAGGCTCAGGGAATTACGAAAGTGGTCTTTGACCGGGGCGGAAACCTTTATCATGGACGTATAGCAGCCCTGGCGGATGCCGCCCGGGAACAAGGCCTGGAATTTTAGAGAAGGGGAGGGAGTCATCGTTTGCGGATTGATCCCAATACTCTTGAACTAACAGAAAAGGTTGTAAGCATCAACCGGGTTGCCAAGGTCGTGAAAGGCGGCCGCAGGTTCAGCTTCAGCGCCCTGGTGGTTGTTGGCGACGGCCAGGGGCACGTGGGCGCCGGTCTGGGCAAAGCGGGCGAGGTTCCCGAGGCGATCCGGAAGGGAATCGAGGATGCGAAGAAGAGCCTGATCGAGGTTCCTATGAAAGGGACGACTATTCCTCATCCTGTTACCGGTGTGTTTGGGGCAGGCAGGGTGCTCTTGAAGCCGGCGTCCCCTGGTACCGGCGTGATCGCCGGCGGGCCTGTGCGTGCGGTTCTTGAGGCTGCGGGTATTCAGGACATACTCACCAAATCTCTTGGTTCTTCCAACGCCCATAACATGGTACACGCCACCATTGAGGCTTTAAAAAGCCTGAAACGGGCAGAAGAAGTCGCCAGGCTGCGCGGCAAGACGATTGAGGAATTGATCGGGTAGGAGGAGTAACTATGGAAGCACTGCGAATTACCCTGGTCCGGAGCCCGATTGGCCATCCAAAAAAACAGCGGGAAGTTTTGCGTGCCCTTGGGCTGAAAAAACTGAACAGCTCCGTGATCAAGAGTAATGATCCTGTAATCCAGGGTATGATCAAACGGGTTAGTCATCTTGTCAGCGTCGAACCTGCAGAAGAAAAGGGAAGGGAGTGAATTTGATGAAGCTCCATGAACTGGCCCCGGTACCGGGTGCGCGCCCCGGACGAACCCGCAAAGGGAGGGGGATTGGTTCTGGTCTTGGGAAAACTTCGGGAAGAGGGCATAAGGGCCAGAAAGCGCGATCCGGGGGCGGTGTGCGCCGCGGCTTCGAAGGGGGGCAGATGCCCCTTATCAGAAGAATACCCAAGCGTGGTTTTACCAATATCTTTGCCGAAGAGGTTTCAATTGTCAACATTCGGGATCTTGCCCGATTTTCCCCCGGGACGGTGGTGACGCCGGAGCTCCTCAGAAAAGAGGGACTTGTGAAGGGCGGAGGCGTAATCAAATTGTTGGGTAAGGGTGATCTGGATCGACCACTTACCGTCCAGGTGCACCATGTGAGCAAGGGCGCGGCGGAAAAGGTTGCAGCTGCCGGCGGTAAGGTTGAGGTGATTTAAATGCTTGAATCGGTGAGGAGCGCCTGGAAACTGGAGGACCTGCGGCGAAAGGTTGCTTTTACGCTGCTGATGTTTCTTGTTTTCAGGATAGGAGCGCACGTGCCGGTCCCCAACATCAACCATGATGTTCTAAACAAGCTGCTGTCAGGGGCATTTTTCGGAATATTTAATGTGATCTCGGGCGGAGCCTTCCGGAAGCTGTCGGTTTTCGCCATGAGCATTACGCCGTACATCAACGCCTCGATCATCATGCAGCTGTTGACCATCGTCATACCCAGGCTGGAGCAGCTCTCGAAAGAGGGAGAAGCCGGGAGAAAGATCATTACCCAGTATATCAGGTATGGTACCGTGGTGCTTGGATTCATCCAGGCAATCGGCATGTCCGTTGCACTTGGCAGGCAAGGAGCCATTGCAAACCCCGGGATCGGTTCGTACCTGTTGATTTCTCTGACGTTAACGGCAGGAACCGCCTTTCTGATGTGGCTGGGAGAAATGATCACCGAGAAGGGGATTGGAAACGGGATATCATTGATCATCTTTGCCGGAATCGTATCAAGGCTGCCTGCTGGTGCGGTAAATCTCTTCCGCCAGCTCCAGGCAGGGACCATCAGCTACACGAGCATTATTGTTCTCATTATACTCGGGCTTCTGGTAATAGCCGGGGTTGTTGCGGTAAACGAGGGGCAGCGCCGGATTCCCGTTCAATACGCCAAGCGGGTGATGGGTCGCAAGGTATACGGCGGGCAGAGCACCCATATCCCCTTAAGGGTTAACCAGGCCGGAGTTATTCCGATCATCTTTGCCATGTCCATACTGGCCTTCCCGGTACAGATTGCCCAGTGGATCAACCATCCGTGGGCGAGAGCGGTGGCGGATACCCTGAAGTTTGGAACCGCCTTGAACGGGTTTCTTTATGCCTTGCTGATTATTTTCTTTACTTACTTTTATACGGCAATTATCTTCAACCCGATGGATATAGCCGATAACCTGAAAAAATACGGTGGATTCGTACCCGGAATGCGTCCCGGACGTCCAACGGGGGAATACATCAACCGCGTCCTGACCAAGCTAACACTGGCCGGCGCCATTTTTCTTGCGTTGATTGCAGTTCTACCCAACTTCATGATCGGGGTAACCAGGATCCCAACCCTCTACTTCGGAGGCACTGCCCTCTTGATCGTTGTAGGGGTTGCCCTGGAGACGATGAAACAGTTCGAGTCACATCTCCTGATGCGCCATTACCAGGGATTTATGAAATAGCTGGAGGGAGATAAGGTGAGGCTTTTAATTATGGGGCCGCCCGGGGCAGGCAAGGGTACCCAAGCGGCGCGCATCGCGGGATACTGCAACGTTCCGCATATATCCACAGGTGATATCTTTCGTGCGGCCATCAAGGCGGATACGGAACTGGGCATGAAACTGAAGGGATACCTTGATGCCGGGCAGCTGGTGCCCGACGCGGTAACAATCGAAGTCATCAAGGAGCGGTTAAAGGAACCGGACTGCATCAGGGGTTTTCTCCTGGACGGTTTTCCCCGCACTATTCCCCAGGCGGAGGCCCTGGATCGCATGCTGGTGGACCTGGGAGTGCGGTTAAGTGCGGTTTTGAACATTGCAGTGTCACCGGAAGCGTTGCTGCAACGACTGACCGGGCGCAGGATCTGCCGCAAGTGCGGAACCCCCTATCATGTGGTTTTCAATCCCCCGGCCGTTCCAGGGGTCTGTGACCGCTGCGGAGGGGAGCTATACCAGAGGAGCGACGATACCGAGGAGACCGTAAAGGAACGCCTGGAGGTTTATACGAAACAGACGGCCCCTCTGCTTGAATATTACCGGAAGCAGCGACTGTTGAAGGAGATCAACGGAGAGCTTGATATTGAGGATGTCTGGAAAGAAATCCAGGGTGTTTTAAGGGGTCTTTGTTAATGATCATTTTAAAATCGGCGCAGGAAATCAAATATATGCGGGAGGCCGGAAGGATCACCGCCCTGGCTCTGTACGAGTTAGGCAAAAGAATAAGGCCCGGGATTACCACCGGAGAGCTCAACAGGTATGCGGAGGAGTTTCTGCAACGGGCCGGGGCGACACCCGCTTTCTTGGGTTATCACGGATTCCCGGCCAGCATCTGCGCTTCGGTAAATAATGAGGTAGTACACGGAATTCCTGGTTTAAGAAAATTGGAAAACGGGGATATTATCAGTATTGACATGGGGGCCGTGTATCAAGGCTACTACGGTGACGCCGCCGCCACCTTTCCGGTGGGGGAGATCTCGGAGGAAGCCAGACGCCTGCTGGAAGTCACCCGGGGAGCGCTTTACGAGGGGATCTCCAAAGCGGTTGCGGGAAACCGGATCGGCGATATTTCCGCGGCCGTTCAGGCATTCGTAGAGGCAAATGGTTTCCATGTCGTAAGGGATTTCGTAGGGCATGGTATTGGGCGAAATATGCATGAAGAACCTCAGGTACCCAATTTCGGTAAACCTGGTCTAGGGCCGCGGCTGCAGGCCGGGATGGCGCTCGCCATTGAACCGATGGTTAATGTCGGGACCCATGAAGTTGTTGTCATGCCGGACCGCTGGACTGTGATCACAAAGGATGGAAGTCTTTCCGCTCATTTTGAGCACACGATTGTGGTTACGGAGGGGCAACCGGAAATTCTAACCCTGCTCTGAGATGCGGGTGGAGTATTAATGAAGGAAAACAGTTTCACAATAGGTCAGCTTGTCTGTTCAAAATGCGGGCGGGACCGTGGCAATTTTTACCTAGTGTTCGAAATAATCAATGACTCTTTTGTGTATCTTGTTGATGGGTTTAAACGCAGGATGGAAAATCCCAAGCGTAAGAACATCAAGCACTTGAGAGGTTTCCCGGCTGTGGCAGAGCAATTGGCAATGCAGTGGGAGGCCGGGCAGCAGGTGGCAAACAGTGAGGTGCGCAGAGTGATTGCCTATTTAAAGCAGGCCCATGTTGACAAGGATTCCGAAACGAGGGGGTAGAGAGATGATATGCCCAAATCTAAACCAAATTTAATCGAAGTCGAGGGTACCGTGGTCGAGGCCCTGCCCAATGCCATGTTCAGGGTGGAACTGGCAAACGGTCACAAAGTGCTGGCCCATGTTTCGGGCAAAATCCGGATGAATTTTATCCGTATTTTGCCGGGAGATCGCGTTACCGTGGAACTTTCGCCCTACGATCTCGCCCGGGGACGGATAGTTTATCGCTTTAAATAATGTAACCTGGATTTTTGAAATTAATACGTCGAAGACTTAGACCAAGGAGGACGCCGCCATGAAAGTGCGCGCTTCTGTGAAGCCGATTTGTGAGAAATGCAAGGTTATCAAGAGAAAAGGCAAAGTAATGATCCTTTGCGAAAACCCGAAGCATAAACAAAAGCAGGGTTAGGATTTGATTAAAAGAACGAGGAGGTTAAGTGATGGCACGAATCGCGGGTGTGGATTTACCGCGGGATAAACGGGTTGAGATTGCTCTCACCTACATTTACGGGATCGGGCGGACAACCGCGCAGGAAGTGATTCGCAGAACAGGGATCAACCCTTCCACAAGGGTGAAGGACCTCACCGAGGAGGAAGTCGGGAAGCTGCAAGATGTGATCGAGAAAGAGTACAGGGTGGAAGGCGACCTGCGGCGGGATATTTCCATGAACATCAAACGCCTGATCGAAATCGGCTGTTACCGGGGACTGCGCCACCGCAGGGGTTTGCCGGTGCGCGGCCAGCGGACCCGGACCAATGCCCGGACCCGGAAGGGTCCCCGCAGGACCGTTGGGGTAAAACGTAAGAAATAGTGAGAAAGGAGGAACAAAGTGGCGAAACGAACAGCAAGACCGAAACGCAGGGAAAGAAAGAACGTCGAGCACGGAATTGCTCATATTAAATCAACATTTAATAATACCATTATTACAATTACGGACAGCGCCGGGAATGCCATTTCCTGGGCGAGCGCCGGAACCATGGGATTCAAGGGCACCCGGAAAGGGACCCCTTTTGCTGCCCAGATGGCTGCGGAAGCTGCCGCCAAGGCAGCTATGGAGCATGGCATGAAGCAGGTTGAGGCTTATGTGAAGGGCCCTGGCGGAGGAAGAGAGGCTGCAATCAGATCTTTGCAGGCGGCCGGCCTGGAAGTCAACATGATCAAGGACGTTACCCCGATTCCTCACAACGGCTGCCGTCCGCCAAAGCGCCGGCGGGTGTAATTCTAGTTAAGTAAGGAGGTAAATTCTACATGGCAAGATATACAGGTCCTGTATGCCGCCTTTGCCGCCGCGAGGGAATGAAGCTGTACCTGAAGGGTGACCGCTGCTATACGGAGAAATGTGCTATTGACAGGCGCAACTATGCACCCGGCGAAAAGGGACAGGCGCGGCGCAAGATGACAGAATACGGCCTGCAGTTGCAGGAAAAACAGCGTGCGCGGCGGATCTACGGGGTTTTGGAAAGGCAATTCAGGCGCTACTTCGATATTGCGGAGAGGCAGAAGGGGATTACAGGTGAGAACCTGCTGCGGCTCCTGGAAAGGCGCCTTGACAACGTGGTTTACAGGTTGGGGTTTGCCGCATCCCGTGCGATGGCCCGCCAGCTCGTACGGCACGGGCACATAATGGTTAACGGGAGGCGTGTCAGCATACCCTCTTACCTGGTTCGTATTGGCGATGAAATCGCCGTTGCTGAGAAGAGCAAGGAAATGCCTCTTTTTGCAGAACTTGCCGAGGCCGCGGCACATAAAGCGACTCCCCCATGGCTGGAAGTTGACCTGGAAAGGATGCGGGGGCGTGTTGTCGCCTTCCCGTCCCGGGAGGACATAGATATCCCCATCAAGGAGCACCTGATTGTCGAGCTCTACTCCCGTTAATGGTTTGAACTGGGTTCAGGTGTTTCAGGATAGGAGGTTTTTGCGATGTTAGAGCTTGAAAAACCTCGCATCGAATACGTGGAAAAGAACGAGGCCGGGACTTACGGTAAATTCGTGGTGGAGCCGCTGGGGAGAGGTTACGGAACTACGCTGGGCAACAGCCTGCGGCGGGTGCTTCTTTCTTCCCTGCCCGGAGCGGCCGTTACTTCCGTGAAGATCGAGGGTGTCTTGCACGAGTTCAGCACGATTCCCGGTGTCCGTGAGGATACTACAGATATCATCTTGAACCTGAAGGGGCTCGCCATCAGGATGTACGGGGATGACCCCCAGATCATGCGGATTGAGGCCCAGGGTGAGGGAGAGGTAAAAGCGGGAGACATCATCGCAGGCGCTGATATCGATATAGTCAACCCTGATCTCCATATTGCCACTCTGGAACCGGAAGGCCGGTTGTTCATGGAAATGACGGTGGAAAAGGGGCGGGGCTATGTCCCTGCTGAAAGAAACAAAAAGGGAGAACAGGTAATCGGGGTTATCCCGGTGGATTCTATTTTTTCTCCCATTCATAAGGTTAACTACACCGTGGAGAATACCAGGGTAGGCCAGGAAATGGATTACGACAGGCTGATCCTGGAAGTATGGAGCAATGGCACGATAACGCCGGAGGAAGCCGTCAGTACCTCCGCACAGATTATTTCGAGATACCTAAAGCTGTTTATCGGCCTGACAGACAAGGGGCCAGAACCGGAGCCCGAACCCGACCAGCCTGTTGACGAAAAGAACAAGATCCTGGAGATGCCCATCGAGGAATTGGAACTCTCGGTGCGTTCGTATAACTGCCTGAAGCGTGCCGGGATCAACACGGTGGAGGATCTGATCCAGCGTACGGAAGAGGATATGATCAAGGTCCGCAACCTTGGGAAGAAATCTCTTGAAGAGGTGGATAATAAACTCAAGGAATTGGGGCTTTCACTGCGCAAGGCCGACGACTAGAAAGAGGTGATTGGTTTGTACCGGAAGTTGGGATTCCGGAGTGATCACCGCAGGATGCTGCTGCGGAACATGGTCACTTCCCTTTTAAAAGAGGAACGCATTGAAACCACCGAGACCCGCGCCAAGGAGGTCAAGAGCCTGGCCGACAAGATGATCACACTCGGTAAACGGGGCGATCTCCATGCCAGAAGGCAGGCCCTGGCCTACCTGCTGGATGAAAGTGTTGTTAAAAAACTCTTTGATGAAACCGCCCCCAGGTATAAAGAGCGCTCCGGCGGTTATACCCGTATCCTGAAAACAGGATACCGGCGCGGTGACGGCGCTCCCATGGTGCTGTTGGAACTTGTCAAATAGTTCCGGCGATGCGTTATATCAGATTAATACTGGAGTACGACGGCACCAACTTCAGCGGCTGGCAAAAGCAGACGGGAACCGGACTCCGGACGGTGCAGGGGGTTCTGGAAAAGGCCCTGGAGAAGCTGACCGGAGAAAGGATAACCACCTACGGCGCGGGACGAACCGATGCCGGGGTGCATGCCCTGGGGCAGGTCGTGAGTTTTGGTACAGAAGCGAGCATCCCTGTTGCTCGTTTTCCTGCTGCCTTGAACGGTGTTCTACCGCCAGATGTGGTTGTAAAAAAGAGTGAACAGGTGGATGCATCCTTTCATGCGAGGTATTCCGCCATAGCCAAGCAATACCGCTACCTGATCTGGAACGGAAGACTTCCTTCTGCTCTATGGCGCAATTACAGCTATCATGTTCCACGGCCGCTCGACGAAAAAGCAATGCAGGAGGGCGCCCGCTATTTTGAGGGCAGTCATGATTTCGTTGCCTTCTCGGTAACCGGCAGCAGTGTGAAAAGCACCGTGAGAAACCTGCTGTCTTTCCGGGTATGCAGGTACGGTGACTGGATTATCATGACGGTAATGGCGGATGGATTCCTTTACAAGATGGTACGCCTAATGGCGGGCACACTTGTGGCTGTGGGACTCGGCAAGTGTGCCCCGGCAAAGGTTGGGGAAATACTGGCGACAAAGGATAGGGGACAGGGAGGACCCGCATTGCCGCCCCAGGGACTTTGTCTCATGCGCATCTACTACCCGGGAGACGACATGCAGCCGGATAAACTGTGTGAAACGTCGGTTATCCATCCTTTGATGTCTGTGAATGGTCTGTGAAGGTTGGATTTGCTTGACAAAGGGATGAGTGGTTACGTAGAATAAAAGCTGTTGAGGCTGAATTTCCGAATTTTAGATGGGTAGGCAGGATTGTTACGATAGGAGGTTTTTGTATGCGCACATATATGGCCAAACCGGGGGAAGAAGAACGGAAATGGTACGTTATCGATGCCGACGGTAAGCCCCTGGGCAGGCTGGCAAGCGAGGCGGCGCGCATTCTGCGGGGAAAACACAAGCCAACTTTTACGCCCCACGTAGATGTTGGTGACCATGTGATCATCATCAATGCGGAAAAGGTGAAACTCACCGGGAAAAAGTTGGAAAATAAGAAATACATCTGGCATACACGTTTTCCCGGGGGCTTGAAAATGATGAGTTACGCCACGCTGTTGAAAACGAAGCCGGAACGTGCTTTGGAAAAGGCTGTGTGGGGAATGTTACCCCATAACAGTCTTGGCCGGAAGATATTCAGAAAGCTCCGGGTATACAGCGGACCCAATCATCCCCACACCGCCCAGCGCCCGGAAGCTTGGGAAATCGGTAATTAAAAAGGGGGTGGATTCGTGGCACAGGTAATGTACCAGGGAACTGGAAGAAGAAAGACTGCCATTGCTCGGGTACGCATTGTACCCGGTGAAGGTAAAATCATCGTCAACGGACGTGATATCGCAGCCTTTTTCCCGAAACGCTCCTCAATCGTTATGGTCAAGGAACCTCTGGAGCTTACCAAAACCGCGGGACGTTTCGATGTCACCGCGACGGTAAGTGGCGGTGGTGTAAGCGGACAGGCGGGAGCAATCAGACTCGGACTGGCGCGGGCCTTATTAAAGGCCGATCCCAGCCTGAGGCCTTATTTGAAGAAGGCGGGTTTTTTAACAAGGGATCCGCGCATGAAGGAAAGAAGAAAGTACGGCTTGAAAAAAGCCCGGAAAGCGCCGCAGTACTCCAAGCGTTAATAAAAGCAGTGACGGATTGGTTTTCTCCGTCACTTTTATTTTTCAGGATAATCTCGCCGGGATACGCATAACATTTTCTTCTTCAACCGAGATATGATGGATTAAAGATCCATGTTCATACGCATTGTTAGAGTCAGAGATCTCCGTTACATGCAGATAGCTCACAACTACTATGTTAGCGGAGGGTATCCCAGACAACAAGT
>CADDZA010000014.1 GCA_902812435.1 Clostridia bacterium | reverse complement strand
GCAGCAAATCACCCCCAGCCTGCTTGCTCCCAGCCCCGCCCACCCCCAGGGAGTCAAAACCGTCCGAACCGCCACAATCTCTCCTGAGCCGGAGCGGCCGCGGCTCACCGGACCTCACTCACCTTCTTTTCCCGCTCCCGCACCACCAGGTTCACCAGCTTGCCGGGAACGCAGATGACCCGCACCAGTTCCTTACCGGAGAGCAGTTCCTTAACCCTGGGCTGGGCCAGTACGATCCCCTCCATCTCCCCGGTGCTGATCCCCGCCGGGACATTCAGGCGATCGCGCAGGCGGCCGTTGACCTGGACCACAATCTCGATCTCCTCCTGCACCAGAGCGGCGGGGTCGAAGCCCGGCCACTTCTGGTCGTGAACGCTTCCGGGCTCACCGAGCATTTCCCACAACTCCTCGGTGAGGTGCGGGGTAAAAGGAGCAAGCAGGAGAACCAGGTTGATCACGCTCTCCCGCAAAACCGCGGTGTTCCAGTCCGCCTGCGGCACCTGCTCGGTATAGTGGTACATGGCGTTCACAAGCTCCATGATGGAGCTCACCGCGGTGTTGAAGTTGAAGCGTGTTCTGATGTCTTCGGTCACCTTTTGGATCGACCTGTGGGTGGCGCGCCGCAGTTCCCGCTCCTCCTGGCGCAGGTCGCCGCTTCCGGCAGAAACGCCACGGGAGGTCCTGACCACGGGTGCCACATGCTGCACCAGGCGCCAGACCCGGTTGATGAACCGGTAGGCCCCTTCCACCCCCTGGTCGCTCCAATCCAGGTCCCGCTCGGGCGGAGCCGCAAAGAGGATGAACAGACGCGCCGTATCCGCCCCGTAGTGCTCTATGATCTCCTCGGGACTGACCACGTTCCCCTTGGATTTCGACATCTTCGCCCCTTCCTTCAAGACCATCCCCTGGGTCAGGAGGTTCGTAAAAGGCTCATCGATGGGAACAAGCCCCAGGTCGTGGAGCACCTTCGTGAAGAACCTGGCGTACATCAGGTGCAGGATGGCGTGCTCCACGCCCCCGATGTACTGGTCCACCGGCATCCAGTAACGCACCTTTTCCGGGTCAAAGGCCCGCTCCGGGTCGTGCGGGCTGCAGTAACGCAGGAAGTACCAGGACGAGCATACAAAGGTGTCAATGGTATCGGTCTCCCGCCTGGCAGGGCCTCCGCAGGACGGGCAATTCGTGTTCAGAAACTCCTCCGCCTTGAGCAGGGGGGACTCCCCTGTGGGCTCAAAGGCCACATCCACGGGAAGCAGCACCGGCAGGTCCTTTTCCGGCACCGGAACCGTTCCGCACCTGTCGCAGTAGATGATCGGGATCGGCGCCCCCCAGTAGCGCTGGCGGGAGATCAGCCAGTCCCGCAGGCGGTAGTTCACCTGGGGCCTGCCGTACCCCTTCTCCTCGGCGTAGGAGATGATCCTGAGCCGGGCGACCTCGCTGTCGATCCCGCTGAACTCTCCGGAATTCACCATCAGTCCCGGCTCCGTATAGGCTTGCGTCATTGTCTCCGGATCCAGATCCTGTCCGAAGGGCTGGATGACGACCCTGACGGGAAGGCCGTATTTCCGGGCAAACTCCAGGTCGCGCTGGTCGTGGGCGGGAACCCCCATAACCGCACCCGTTCCGTATTCAAGCAGGACGTAGTTGGCAATCCAGATGGGGATGCGCTCCCCGTTGAAGGGATTGACGGCGTACGCCCCGGTGAAGATTCCCTTCTTTTCCGCCTCGGTGGAGGTCCTGTCGATCTCACTCTGTACCCGTACCCTTTCAATGAAGGCCCTTACGGCATCCGCTCCGGGCTTCCCCTCGATCAACTCCTGAACCAGGGGATGCTCGGGAGCAAGGACTAAATAAGTCACCCCGAAGATGGTATCCGGACGGGTCGTGAAAACCCGGATCTCCTTCCCGTTTTCGGCCTTAAAGACGATCTCCGCTCCCGTGCTTTTCCCGATCCAGTTCTCCTGCATGATCTTGACCTTGTCCGGCCAACCGGGCAGCTTCTCAAGATCCTGCAACAGCCGCTCGGCATATTCTGTGATCCGGAAGAACCACTGTTCCAGGTCCTTCTTGGTCACCTCTGTATCGCAGCGCTCGCACCTGCCGCCGATCACCTGCTCGTTGGCCAGCACGGTGGCACAGGACGGGCACCAGTTGACGGCCGAACGCTTCTTGTAGGCCAAACCCTTGTGGTAGAACTGAAGGAACAGCCATTGGGTCCAGCGGTAGTAATCCGGATGGCAGGTCGCCACCTCCCGGTTCCAATCGTAGCTCACGCCCATCATCTTCAACTGGCGTCGCATGTTCTTGATGTTGTCCCAGGTCCATTTGGCCGGCGGGATACCGTGCTTGATGGCGGCGTTTTCGGCCGGCAGCCCGAAGGCGTCCCAGCCCATGGGGTGCAGCACATTGTAACCGTTCATCCGGTAAAAACGGGCCACCACGTCGCCGATGGCGTAGTTGCGCACGTGGCCCATGTGCAGGTTCCCCGAGGGATAGGGGAACATCTCCAGGCAGTAAAACTTCGGAGCGGAGGTGTCTTCAACGGCCCGAAAGGCGTCGGTCTTCTCCCAGCGCTCCTGCCACTTCTTCTCAACAAGACGAAAATTATACCTGCTGCCTTCCACCATTTGTCCTCCTGCAAGACTTGATAGACATTATTGCTGGAAATAATCTAAAACTCCCGCCCCTCGAAAGGGACGGGAGTGTAATTCACCCGCGGTACCACCCAACTTGGTAAATATAAATTGGTGGAGCTGGCGGGAATCGAACCCGCGGCCTCTTCCATGCCAAGGAAGCGCGCTCCCGCTGCGCCACAGCCCCACATATTTACCCACTTTCCTCCACAGTTAACGCCTGTGGACACGGTACCGGTTTTCACCGCTACTGCTCCCGAGCGAGTTCAGCCCCGGCAGGCCACCGGCTCACACCCCGTTCCGCCGGCTCTCTGAAGGCCCCCCGCAGGCTTACTACTCTCGTTCCTTGCATTTTGCAGAGCAAAGTTTAATTCACAAGCAAGAATTATTATATGTGATCATTCAACCGCTGTCAACACTACCATGAGCTTTTGCCTGTTATATTCACTTCGATGCCGTCGATCCCGGCCGGCAGCCTGCCTCCGTTGGCGATTTCAATCGTCCATCCGGTCTTAGATAGGCGTTGTTAATAATGACGGAAACACTCTTATAATAATCATTGCTGCCGGCTGAAAATGCCGTCGGTCTCAGTCGAAGCAACATTCTTGTTCTCGTTATTGACCCCTGGTAAATGCTGGAGGTCCGCCCCCTTACCCAGCAGGTCTCCGACCCTGATACCCACCAGGAGTAGCTCTGAGGAAGCGGTGGCTATACCGGCCGTATTCCCCGCCCGGCCGGCATAGCCGGGTACGCTCGAAAAGAAGCTCTACCGGGATTTTCAGTGAACCGGGGTTTTGAGTTCGGCTGGTTGTAGATAAATGCTCTCCCCGGAGCTTTTTAAATCCCCCCGACCAGTAAGATCTAGAAACCGCATGATCAGGTAGGGATCAAACTGCGTTCCTGCGTTCCGGATTAATTCAACGACCGCCTGTTCATGTGTGAAAGCGCGGCGGTACGGCCTGTTTGACGTCATGGCATCGTAGGCATCGGCTATTGAGATAATCCGGGCACCAAGGGGAATCTCTTGCTTTGCCAGCCCCGAAGGGTAGCCTGTTCCATCGTAGAACTCGTGATGATGGAGGATGGAGCAAAGGATGCCTTCTTTATTCAACAGCTTTTCCACTATTCGCGTACCTATCTCCGGATGCCTGCGAATTTCCTCCATTTCTTCACTGTTGAGGCCGGCGGGCTTGTTTAATATAGCTTCGGAAATGCCTATTTTACCGATGTCGTGCAGCATTGAGGCATAGTATATTTCTGTTATTTCTTCGGGAGATAAACCCAACTCTCTGGCCAGCGCAAGGGAATAGCCGGCTACCCGTTCCAAATGGCGCCCCAGCATCTCCTCATCGCGGGCCTCGAGGGTGGCCGCAAGGGACTTGATCGCCGCTGAATAAAGCAGGTTGATCTCCTGTTTTGTTTTTTCACATTCCAGTTTAATCGTTTCGTATTCTCTGCTCAGGTTACGGCACCTGGCATGCAGGTCGAGTATTTTCTTACACACCCAAAACAGGATTAAAAAAAGTAATAAGCACCATCCCGGGATACCGAACCAACGGGAATAATCAGGAATGCTTGCGGGTAAGCTGATAAGAGCGGCCTGCCGTCCGATTTCAACAGTTAAGAATACAAGAACAGTGATGATGGCAACTGAAACAAGTATGAATACCGCCTCTGGCTTTCGGACCTGCAAGCTTTTTCACCCTTAGATATGGAACTATTTGCTATAGCCTAATTCGACATATTTCAACACTTTCCCTTTTCAATTTATTTAATTTTAAAAATTTTGCGAAATTACCTTTGCGTCACCCCAAAGGTGTTCAAGATTGTAGAATTGACGTGTTTGTTCGCTGAAAATGTGGACAATCACATCACCGTAGTCCATCAGCACCCACTCGGATTCAGGTGTCCCCTGCCTGCGGTAAACCTTTTGTCCTTCCTTTGCAAGGTCGTCCTGGATCTCCCGGGCAATCGCTGCAATTTGGGGGATGTTCCTTCCGCTGCAGATCACAAAATAGTCGGCTACGGGGAAAATGCCCTGCAGGTCGAGAACCTGAACATCAATCGCCTTCTTCTTGGCTGCGGCACGTGCCGCGGTCATGGCCAACTCGCGGCCCCTGATCAAAACTCCTTTCCCTCCCTCAAAAAATAATTCCACGCCGCTATAGTCTGCGGATGAATCAGTCGATTACTTTCCAGGCAGTAACGAATTGTTGATGCGAAACCGAGCAGGAGGGCCTCAGGCAGACTTTCAAAGGCTTTCCTTCGAAGCTCGGCCAAACCGGGAAATTTCCTTCTTTCGGCTATCATGTCGGCAATATAGATGATCCTCGCCAGGTGGCCCATACCGGGACTCCCCAGGGTATGCAGGGAGATCGCTTCCAGCACCCGGGGGTTATTAATCCCCAGCTCCCGGCGAACCAGGTAGGCCCCCACCGGGCCATGAAGAAGCAGCGGTACCTGGCGTTCGACCTCACAAGTGATCAGACCCTGCTCTTCTCCCAGCCGGAGCAATTCTGCTTCAGGAAGATCCCGGGCATAGTCGTGCAAGAGCCCCGCCAGTTCCGCTTCCTCTTTTGAGCCCCCATGCCTCCCGGCAAGCTGTACGGCACAGTCGCGTACGGCAAGAACATGGTCAAAGCGAGCCGGCGTCAACCGCTTCCTTATTTCGTTTTCCAGAACGAAATCCTGTTTATTCACGTGCCCTTGCTTCGTTCACCGTAAGAATTCGCCCGTTGAACTCGGTGCCGTTGACGGCCTCGATGATCTTTTGAGCGTCCTCGTCTTGAACCTCAACAAACCCAAAGCCGCGGGACCGCCCGGTTTCGCGGTCAATAATAATGCGGCTGTCGATGACATGGCCGTAGTTACTGAAAAAGCTCGTCAGCTCTTCGGCCGTTGTCCGCCACGGTAGATTCCCAACATAAAGAGTTGCCAAAGTTACTTCACCCCTAAAATATAATCCAATTGTAGTATGCGGTGGCAAAGTAACTAATATACCCACCCTGACGGCATGAATAAACCCCATTTATAGAGCCCGTTACCAATCCAGATGAATTTTGTGGTTGGTTAATATATTTTATTTTTATATATATAAGATTCCACCGCTTCGGGGAGAAGATACTTGATGGACAACCCCTTCTTCACCCGTTCCCTGATGTCCGTCGAGGAGATGTCCAGCATCGGTATCTCCATGACGGTTACCGCATCCCGGTAAGTATCCCCCAGCATCTCGTAGAAACGCCCGAGGTCGTAGCCCGGTCTTGTGGCGACAATAAACCTGCACATCCTGAACAGATCGTGAGGCCTCTTCCAGGAAAATATCTCAAGGATCGTGTCAACCCCGCAGATAAAATAGAATTCCGTATCATCGCCATAAATGCCGCGAAGCTGGATCACCGTATCGATGGTATAGCTCACGCCTCCCCTGTCGTATTCGAGCCGCGATGCCTCAAAATTAGGGTTCGATAATACCGCCAGCATCACCATCATATAACGGTCCCAGAAATCCGAAACCGTTCCGGGCTTTTTATGGGGTGGACAGCCTGTGGGGATAAAAAGCACGCGCTCCAGCCCGTACCTTTCCCTGGCCGCCTCCGCCGTTACCAGGTGTCCGTAATGAATGGGATCAAAGGTCCCACCCATAATCCCGAGGCGCCGCCCGCTCAGCCCGCTCATAACGGCACGCTCCCGTCGTAATTTCCCTTTTCATGAATTCGAATCTCTTTCAATAAATCCTTCCCCCGCCACATAATAAATGAGAAATTTAGCGGAAAAACTAGATTCGAGGATAGGTGATAAAATGCACTGGTTCAGCAGATATTTTCGTACGAAACCTGTCAAAGAACCCCTCGGAGAAAAGCTGCCCACCAGCTTGAAAAGGGTGCTCGGGGTGCCGGATCTGGTGGCCCTCGGCCTGGGGGCGATCATCGGGACCGGAATCTTCGTTTTGAGCGGGGTAGCCGCCTCCCGTTATGCGGGGCCCGGAGTGACCGTTTCCTTTATTGTAGCCGGAATCACCAGCGCACTGGCCGCCCTGGTCTACGCGGAACTGGCTGCCATGTTTCCGGCCGCGGGAAGTGCCTACACTTACACGTACGCATCCCTGGGCGAGATCGTCGCCTGGCTGATCGGTTGGAACCTTATTCTGGAATACACAGTTGCCATGGCGGCGGTAGCCCTGGGATGGAGCAGCTACTTGCTGGACCTGCTCAGACCCCTGGGTGTACACCTGCCAAGAGCAATCACCGCTTCCCCCATGGGTGGAGGTGTAATTAACCTCCCGCCCCTGATCATCATCGGATTGATAGCTTACCTTGTCGCCGCCGGCACCAAGGAGAGCAGCGAGGTCAACAAAATTGTGGTGGCTCTTAAAGTAACGGCAATCATCCTTTTCCTGACGTTGGGCATTTCCCGGTTTAACCCCGCCAACTGGCGTCCCTTTTTGCCATTCGGCCCCGGCGGCATCGTGCGCGGGGCGGGCATCATATTTTTCGCCTACATCGGCTTCGATGCCGTGGCTACTGCCGCCGAGGAGGTGCGCCGTCCCCAGCGCGACCTGCCTTTAGGGATCCTCGGCGCCCTGGTGATCTCCACGATCCTTTACCTCGGTGTGGCGGCTGTCCTTACTGGAATGGTGAAATACACCGTACTGGATACGCCCTCACCTGTGGCTACAGCCCTGATCCTGAGAGGGTTCCCCTGGGCGGCCGCCATTGTATCCGTGGGCGCCCTGGCCGGTCTGACCAGCGTGCTCCTGGTTAACTGCTTCGCCCAGAGCCGCATTCTTTTCGCTATGTCCCGGGACGGGCTGCTGCCGGAGATTTTCTCCCGGCTGCATCCCCGCCTGCAAACGCCGGCATTCAGCATTTTCATAATAGCCTTTGTCGCCGCAGCTTTGAGCAGTCTGCTTCCCATTCACACCATCGCCGAACTTGCCAACATCGGAACCCTTTCCGCTTTCGCCACCGTTTCCATGGGAGTGATTATCCTGCGCTACACCCGGCCGGATCTGCACCGGCCGTTCCGGGTGCCGCTGATGCCCTTCCTGCCACTGTTAAGCTTTGCGGCATCCATCTACCTGATGGCCAACCTGCCGGCCTTTACCTGGTACCGTTTCGCGGTCTGGGTGGCCCTGGGACTTGTGATCTACTTCCTGTACAGCAGCCGCCACAGCCAGGCAGCAGAGGACAGGGCCGTTTTAAAAGGGATGCCCCTGCCGGACCCTGCAGCAAAACGTGAGCCTAAGTCCTGACCTGTCCGTCCCCGAATATGATGTACTTGGTCGTGGTTAACTCCTCAAGCCCCATGGGACCCCGGGCGTGAAGCTTCTGCGTGCTGATCCCGATCTCCGCACCGAAACCGAACTGGTAGCCGTCCGTGAACCGGGTGGAGGCGTTCACGTAGACGGCTGCAGCGTCAACCCTCTGCAAAAACTCTCGGGCCTTCTTGTAGCTACTTGTGACTATCGCCTCGGAGTGTTTTGTTCCGTAAATATGGATGTGTTCGATGGCTTCCTCCATGCCGTCGACAACCTTAATCGCCAGGATCAGGTCGAGGTACTCGGCCTTCCAGTCATCTTCCGTGGCCGGCAGACAGTCCGGCACAATTTCCTGCGTGCGGGAGCAACCCCGAAGCTCAACTCCCTTTGCCCGCAGTGCTTCGGCAACCGCCGGAAGGAAGGCCGGAGCCGCCGCTTCGTGCACCAAGAGGGTCTCCATGGCATTGCAGACCCCAGGCCGCTGGGTTTTCGCGTTCAACACGATGCGCTGGGCCATCTCCAGGTCTGCATCTTCCTCTACGTAGACGTGGCAGTTACCCACACCCGTCTCCAGAACCGGAACCGTTGCGTTCTGGACTACCGTTTGAATCAATCCGGCACCACCCCGGGGTATCAGAACGTCTATGTAGTCGTTCATTTTCAGCATGATGCTTACTGCCTCCCGGTCGGTTGTCCCGACCAGTTGAATCGCTCCCTCGGGGATCCCGGAGTTCGTTGCTGCCATGCTGATCACTCCGGTGATGGCCCGATTGGAATTAATTGCCTCCGAGCCGCCGCGCAATATCACGGCGTTTCCTGCCTTGAGGCATAAGCCTGCCGCATCAACCGTGACATTCGGCCTTGCCTCGTAAATAATCCCGATCACACCGAGCGGAACCCGCATCTTGCCGATCTGCAGGCCATTCGGCCTCGTCCACATCCTGACCACCTCACCGACCGGATCCGGCAAGGTTACCAACGCCCGCAAACCATCCGCCATCTCCCGGATGCGGTCGGGAGTAAGCAGGAGACGGTCAAGCATAGCGTTGCTGAGCCCCTTGGCGCGCCCTGCTTCCATATCAGCCTCGTTCGCCGCCAGGATCATATCCGACCGCTCTTCCAGGCTCCTGGCCATTGCCAGAAGGGCTTCATTTTTCTGATTAGTGGAAGCAGCAGCCAGCCTATATGCTGCCTCTTTTGCTTTCCGCCCGATTTCTACCAAATCCGCCTCAAGCATGCCCTACCAAACCACCTCTCTATAGATTACCTCCCCTCCGGGAAGCCAATCAAAAGCCCGACACAACTGTAAGGTTGTCCCGGTGAATTACCTCGTCATAGTCTTTGTAACCCAGGATGGCCTTGATGTCCTGGCTCTTCCTTCCTTTAATCAGCTCCACATCGCCGGAAGAGTAGTTGCTGATCCCCCGGGCCACTTCCTTTCCGTCGGGATCCACCACGCTGACCACGTTCCCGGTCTCAAAGACTCCCTCCACCCTGACGATACCGCTGGGCAGGAGGCTCTTTCCCTTCTTTAAAATAGCGTTGGCAGCACCCCGGTCAACGTACAGCTTTCCCTGCACCGGTGAATTGAAGGCGATCCAGCGCTTCCGGGCCTGCATGCGGTCTTCCCTGGGAAGGAACAGGGTCCCCACCTTCTCCCCCTTGATGACAGGCTCCAGGATACCTTCCCGCATGCCGCTGGCGATTACCATTGGAATACCGGCCCCTGTAGCGATTCTGGCCGCCTGGAGCTTCGTCTCCATCCCTCCTGTGGCGAGAGCGGAGCCGCACCCTCCTGCCAGAGCCTCGATCTCCGGGGTAATTTCATGGACTTCCGAAATCAGCCTGGCGTTCGGGATTTTACGCGGATCGGCGGTATAAAAACCGTCCAGGTCGGTAAGCAGGATCAGGAGGTCGGCATCTATCAGGCAGGCCACAAGAGCGGCCAGGGTATCGTTGTCGCCAAAGCGGATCTCTTCCACGGCAACCGTATCGTTTTCGTTTACAATCGGAACCACCCGGTAGCGAAGGAGAGTATGAAAGGTGTGGCGGGCGTTGAGATAGCGCTTCCGGTCCCGGAGGTCCTCCTGGGTCAGAAGCACCTGGGCCACGGTGATTCCCATCGGGGCAAAAATGGTTTCGTAATGCTGCATCAGGATGCCCTGACCGACCGCCGCGGCGGCCTGTTTTTCCGGAAGGGTCTGGGGAGATCGGGCCAGTCCAAGCCGACCGACCCCGGCCCCGATGGCACCCGAGCTTACCAAAACCAACTGCCTATCCGCTTCCCACAACCGGGCGAGATCACGCCCCAAGCTTTCCATGCGTCTGAGATTGAACTGGCCCCTTGTGCCGCAGAGCAGCCTCGTCCCAACCTTGACCACAATCCGGCGTGCCCGCGCCAGAGCCTCACGACCCGTATTACTCATTCAGAGTTCCTCATCTTTCCCGGTCCTGCCATTCAAACTCGAACTCCTTAATTCTTACGACATCCCCAGGCCGAATTCCTTTCTCACGCAGTGCTTCCTCCAGGCCGATCCGGCTTAATATGTGGTGGAAGTACCGCAGGGCGTCGGGATTTTCCAGATCAAGCCTGGCCACCAGCAGCTCCACACCTTTTCCGGACACCTCATAAACACCGTCTTTTTCTTCAATGCGGTATCCTCTCTCTTCAGGGGCTGTGATAAGACGCACATCCGGTTCCGGCACCTCGGGCTCTGCTTCTCCGGTGGCTTTCAGGATATTATAGACTTCGTGGAGAAGGGCATCAACTCCCGTCCCGTTGAGGGCCGAAATCGGGTAGATCTTCACATTGGGAAATTCCCTCCGGAGCAAAGCCAGGTTTTCGGCCGCACCCGGCAGATCCATTTTATTGGCCGCGATCACCATCGGCCGGTCTACCAGATCCGGGTTGTAAAGTTCCAGTTCGCGGTTGATCACCCGGACGTCCTCCCGCGGGTCGCGCCCCTCGGTACCAGCTGTGTCCACCACGTGAATTAAAACCCTGGTGCGCTCCACGTGACGGAGAAAACGGTGCCCCAGCCCGTGGCCGTCGTGCGCTCCTTCAATCAGGCCGGGGAGGTCGGCCACCACGAAACTGTCGTCCTCCCCGATTTTGACGAGCCCTAAATGGGGCTCCAGGGTGGTAAACGGGTAAGAGGCGACTTTCGGCCTGGCGGCGGAAATACGCCTCAGCAAGCTGGATTTCCCGGCGTTGGGGAAACCGACCAACCCTACTTCGGCCAGCAGTTTCAGCTCAAGCTCCAGCCACCGCTCTTCTCCGGGATCGCCGTGCTCCGCAAACCGCGGTGCCCGCATTTGCGGCGTGACGAAGCGGGCATTGCCCCTACCTCCTTTGCCTCCCCTGGCCACCACAAGCCGCTGCCCGGGTTTCACCATGTCCACGCAAAAGGCTCCCCCGGCATCCCTCACCACGGTCCCCGGAGGGACGCGCAGGATCAAATCGGCTCCATCTCTGCCGTGCTGGTCCTTGCCCCTGCCGTGCTCTCCCCGTTCGGCCTTGTAGTGCTTCTTATAATGATAATCGATGAGCGTCCGGAGGTTCGGGTCCACCACCAGGACCACGTCCCCGCCGCGGCCGCCGTCCCCTCCGCTGGGGCCGCCGGCGGGAACGTATTTTTCTCGGCGGAACGCCACCGCCCCGTTTCCTCCATCCCCCGCCTTGACATTAATCTTTACGTAGTCGTAAAACATCCTTTTCCTCGTTCACCCAGCCCGTTAGATGACAACATCCCCTGATCTTCAACAAAAGACCAGGGGATGCAGCAAAGTTCAGGTTTATATGGTTACCGCTTGAGGCAGAACGCTGACCTGTTTCTTTCCCTTTCCCTTGGTTTCGAACCTAACGTACCCGTCCACTAAAGCGTACAGGGTGTCGTCCTTGCCAAGCCCAACATTGCGCCCGGGATGGAACTTCGTTCCCCGCTGCCTGACAATGATGTTACCGGCGTTCACAAACTGCCCGGCATAGATCTTAACTCCCAACCGCTGCGCCGCACTGTCACGGCCGTTGCGGGAGCTGCCGACCCCTTTTTTGTGCGCGAACAACTGTAGATCAAACCTCAGTTTACCCAGAATCATACCGGCACCTCCTCAAAACGATATATTTTCCGTACTCGGATGCTGTCATCTGTAATCCTATCTCCAAGGTCCCGAGAATAACCCTCGCCGTTTTCCGGTCATCTTCGGTTAGGGAATCCGGCAACAGTGCCTTCACGTAAAAATATTCCCTGTCGCCTCCCCCCATTTCCCGGGGCACTTCCACCTTTGGAGGTCGAGAGAGAAACCTGTCAAGGCTCTGGATGGCCGTCATCACCAGTGCAGAAACCCCCGCACAGACGATGTCCTCACCCTTATCCGCGTACCCGGCGTGCCCCCGGACCTTAAAACCGATCAGTTCCCTGGCCTTATCCTCATATAAAACAGCTTCGATCATGGCCTGCCCTGTAAAGCATCTCACCGTTAGCTACGTGGTCGCAGCCACGGTTTCCTTATTTGTCTCGACCCCCGGGCAGGTGATGTCCTCGATCACAAGTTCCGTATACAGCTGGCGGTGGCCTTTTTTCCGCCTGTAATTCTTCTTCGGTTTGTACTTGAAAACGATGATCTTGCGGGCTTTTCCCTGGCTGCGGACGGTTGCCGAGACCTTTGCCCCCTCAACGTAAGGAGTCCCCACGACCAGCTCGCCGTCGCACCCGACGACCAGCACCCTGTCCAGAAAGACCTTATCTCCCTCGGCGGCATCCAGCTTTTCCACCCGCAGTACGGTTCCCGGTGATACCCTGTACTGCTTTCCGCCTGTTTCCACAATCGCGTACATCTGCATCCTCCTTCCGCCGGAACCTCAGGTGGCACCTTGCGGTGCGCTTATACCTTTCCCGGGCGTTATTCGGCCTGCCGCCCCACCGCGGCAAGCAGTCACAACGGAATTTTACCATTTCTATATTCTGCTGTCAAACTACCCGGAAATTTTAAGCAGGTATGATTCAAGCCTCTTTCCGGAAACAGAAGATCGACTCGAAGTACTTTTTTGAGTCCCTTTCGGTGCGCATCAGGACCGGCCGGTGGAAAACGTCAAAGAGCTTGAATCCGCACCTCCGGCCGATTTCAGGAAAAAGATCGAATTTGTCGTTGGCCACCACAAACACCAGGGAACCCTGTTTGAGGTTCGGAGAAACGTTCTGAAACACGTCGATTATGCCCTGCATGTATTCCCGCCTGACATCCCTGCTGTGCCCCCTAGAGGCCGCCCCTATCTCCAGGGCGTCGAACCTGGGAAAGCCAAACAGTTCATAGGCGTACCGGTGCTGCTCATGGTAGTCGATAACACCCACATAGGGCGGTGATGTAAATATGCCGTCAATTTTCTTGTCGCCGGGCAGTTTACATGTCCTGGCATCCCCCTGATATATATCGACGAAGGCGTCTGTTCTTATCCCGTCGAACTCCTTTAACCTTTTGATGGTGTCGAGGCTGTAGCGGTTGATAAATTTCAGAGCCTCTCCTGCGGGCTTGCAGTATCTCTTGTGCTTGATGCACCAGTAGGTTTCTCTAACCGGTTTCGAGGGGCGGGCCAGGTCGTAGTGGGGGATGAGCCTCGCCGAGCGGGCCGAGCGGGAAAGGATGACCTTGAGCACGTCCTGGTTGCGGTAGTCCTTGATGATGCTCCGGTAATAGAGTATCTCCTGCAAGGCTCTCCCGGAAAACCATTCCTTTAAATACTCGCTTTCGGTCTCCAGTCTCATTCTGTTTATTTTATTCCTGCTGAAGTCCCGCAGCCTGTTAATGGCGTCTTTAATTTCCCTTTCGACCTCAGGCAGATCGTACTTCTGCAGCTTAACCCTTTGAATCAAAACATTAAAAGGGGACAGTTCGATGCCGATCGAGTTCATTCCCAGGACATTAGCTTCTACTAAAGTTGTGCCGGAACCCGAAAAGGGATCGAGGATGGTATCTCCTTGCTTGAAGTATTTTGTTAAAAAAACCTCCACCAGTTGCGGGATAAACTTGCCCAGATAGGGATGGAGACGGTGGACGTGTTTTGTCCTGGCCGCCTCACGTACACCGATAAATGTGAGGTCGTTCCCCAGAACCTCGATATTCCTGCGGACGTCAACCCGTTTTTCGATGATGTCCGGGTTTATACCAAACCTGGCTGCCGCTTTTCTATTAATCTCGAGCATACCGGCTCCCCCCGACAACCGGTTTCATGCATCTGGAATAGCGGGGCGCTGCTAAACACCATTATTAAGGCATTCCACAACCCGGGCACGGGCGTAGGTCCGTAAAACCCGGGTAATCTCTACTGAGACGGTTTCACCTACCAGACTCCGCCCCTCTTCCACGTCGATAACAAAACCATTCAGGCGGGCTATCCCGTTACGGGGATTGGTGGCGTGGGGCTCCTCCACCTTCAACTCCAAGACCTGACCGGGCTTAACAGGGGATGCAAGATCGGCGATTTCTTCTTGATTATGTAAACCTTTAATTACCACATCCGAAAGGTGGGAACTTTCACTGCCCTTGACTATAATCCGTTTGCCGATTTCCTTCTCCAGTTCCCGGAGGTGAGCGCCTCCCCCCCCGATGAGGAAAGCGGCCACGCTCGGGTGCACCTGCACAAGAATGGCGGGAGCGGTGGTCTGCTCCGCCAGAGCCCTGATGTCATGGCAGGCCTTCATACTCACCGTTTCTTCCGATGCCACCCTCCCCTTACCCTCACAGTACGGGCAGGGACGCTCCAGCAGACTGCTCAGGCTCGGCCTCACCTTCTTCCTGGTCAATTCCACAAGCCCCAACTGAGTCAGCCCCAGGACATACGTTCTGGTCTTGTCCTTTTTCAGTTCCTCCTCGAGCCGCTTTAAAATCTCCCCCCGGTGCTCCGCCCGTTCCATGTCGATGAAGTCAATGATGATGATCCCCCCAAGGTTCCGGAGACGGATCTGTCGCACGATTTCCTGGACCGCCTCAAGGTTGGTACGGAAAACGGTCTCGGAAAAGTTTTTGCTCCCCACATATTTGCCGGTGTTGACATCAATCACCGTCAATGCCTCCGCTTCATCGATCACCAGGTACCCGCCGCTGCGCAGCCAGACCTTGGGGCGGAGGGCGCGGTCGATCTCCTGATCAAGGCCGTATTCCTCCCAGACATCCGATTCGGCCAGCCGCACCCTGCCGCGCAGGTGCGGCCCCAGTGCCGTGAGAAGCTCCATGATCTTCTCGTAGGCCTCGGGATCGTTAACAATAAGGCGATTCACGTCTTCCCCGAACAGGTCGCGCAGTACCCAGGAAACAAGCTCAAGTTCCCGGTGGATCAGTTCCGGTGCGGAACTGCGGGCGGCTTTTTCCTGAATCCCTTTCCACAGCTCATAGAGGGCCAGAACGTCCGCCTGTAGTTCCTCCTTGCTGACCCCCTCGGCAACGGTGCGCACGATCAATCCACGGCCGGGTATGCGCACCTCCTCGGCCAGGCTTTTCAAGCGTTCCCGCTCCTTTTCCGAACCGATCCGCCTGGAAACCCCAATACAGTCATAATCGGGAAGGAAGACCACATAGCGTCCCGGTAGGGTTAACTGGGTCGTCACCCGGGCACCCTTGGTGCCGAACGGCTCCTTCACCACCTGCACCAGTATCTCTTCACCTTCCCGGATCCGGTTCTGGATGGGTAGGGAACCTTCCCGCTTCACCGGGCCCCAGTCGGCCGGTTCCGGGGTGGTGTGAACGTCTTCCACGTAAAGAAATGCATTGCGCTCCAATCCGATGTTAACGAATGCGGCCTGCATCCCCGGCAGTACATTTTCGATCCTACCCAGGTAGATGTTGCCGGCCAGGCGCTTCTGGAAAGAACGCTCCAGATATACTTCAACCAGCCTCCGGTCCTCAAGAACGGCGGCCTTGGTTTCCTCCCTAGTAACCTGTATCAGTATTTCTTTTAACATCTGTATTTTTACCTCGCAAATCTATTCTTCCCACAGACCTCTCGTTTCCCCTAATGGGGTGACCAGTTGACCCCCCCGGAGCCGGTAGAGGCCGATCCGGGTTACCATGGCGGGAAGCGGGGGTTCGGCCTCCCCCGACTTCTCCCAGAGGGCCTCCAGGATAACCCGCAGGGGAACTTCCCCATCTCCAATCCTCACCAGAAGATCAAGCATACCGCCTTGCGGCCGCCGCACGATACGGCCCTGCAGGATGCCCCGCTTTACATCAAAGACTTTCCCGTCCTTTTGGCGCTTTTTTAACCAGGATTCGGCGCTTCCTGTCAAATCTTTTAACAGGCGCAGCCAGCCATCCGGCGCAGCCTGCGGCGGCAGGGCCACCCGGTACCAGGCGCAGTCGATCACCTTGCTGAGGCCGGAAGCAAATGGGGGAAGGGCAACCATTGCCTTCGCCACCAGACCCTGCGGGAACTCCCGGGCCAGCCGGTCCAGGCTTTGCTTAAGGGGTACCGCCTGTTCCAGTTCCAGGTCGAAATACTCGTTCAGTCCCGCCACACCTACACCCAGCGAAGGGCCGAAAGAAACCTTAGGGTGAGGGTTAAAACCCTCCGTGTAAGTGAGGGGAAGGCCGGAGCGCCGCAACGCCCGGTTCAAGGTCCGCAGGACTTCCAGGTGCGAAAGAAACCTGGCAAGATCGATTTTAGCATAGGCAATGCGGTACTTCGGCATCGCTTTCCATCCTCTCCAATGGATGGGCTTCTAAGGCCCATCCCCTGCCCTGGAAATACGTTTCGGTTTATCCTTGCGCTTGCCACCCCGGTACTCAACACAGATTCACCGACTGAACCATTCCAGAACGAACTATGAGACTGAGTTGTTTATACTATTGCAATGAGGCAGTGATTTTGAGTGCCGGGTTGAACTTCGAACGGTTTGTTTCCGCTCGCCCCTGATTACGTCCCGGACATCACCAGGGCTCGCTCAGGCCAGTTCTGAGGCCGCTGCGGAACTATGTAACAAATCGCTGCTAAGCTGTTGATCTCCGCATAGCTGGTTACAGCCGCTCCTCCGTCAACTTTCGTTCCCCGTCGCCTCCCACCAGGCGAGTGGACACACCCAGCCTCGGGCAGATCCCGCATCCTGTACAGCCGGCGAAGCGGCAGTCAGGAGTCGTCTCACCGGCAAGTGCTTTTTTGTGTTCCCTGATCAGGAACATCCTGTCAACACCGCTGTCGATGATGTCCCAGGGGAGGACCTCGTCGTAATTCAGCCGGCGCCCGGCATAAAACCGCGGGTCAAGGCCAGCCGCCTGAAAGCTCTCCTCCCACAGCGAAAACTTAAAGTGCTCCGTCCAGCCGTCAAACCTGCAGCCCCTGTGCCACGCCCCCTCCAAAACGCTGGCCAAACGGCGGTCTCCCCGGGCGAAAACCGCCTCGATGAAACTGGTCTCCACGTTGTGCCAGTTGTAATCCGCTCCGCTCCGCTTGACAAGACTGGCCGTAAACCTGTGCCTTTCCTCCAGGGTTTCCCGGGGTACCTGCCCCTCCCACTGGAAAGGGGTATGGGCCTTCGGTACAAAGGAAGCAGCGCTTACCGTCAGTCGCACCTTTTTCTTTCCTTTGAAAATATCCCTGCCGACCTGCCTCACCTTGCGAACCAGGTCGGCGATTCCTTCCAGGTCGGTCTGTTCTTCCGTAGGAAGTCCAACCATGAAATAAAGCTTGAGGGCCGTCCAGCCAGCTTCAAAAGCAGCCCGTGCCGCCTCCAAAAGATCGGCCTCGGTAACTCCCTTGTTGATCACGTCCCGCAGCCGCTGGGTTCCTGCCTCCGGCGCAAAGGTCAGGCTGGTCTTGTGCACCCCGGGCAGGTTCCCTGCCACTCTAACGCTGAAAGAGTCTACCCGGAGGGAGGGAAGGGAAATACCCGTCCTGGTGACGCTGCACCGGTCCCGCAGGGAGGGGAGCAGTTCATCCAGCCCCTTGTAATCGAGGCTGCTCAGGGATACCAGGGATACTTCGTCATAACCGGTGCTTTTCAGGACTTCACAGGCCTGGTGCTGCAAGATTTGGGGATCCCGTTCCCGGACAGGCCGGTAGATAATCCCCGCCTGGCAGAACCGGCAGCCGCGGGTGCAGCCCCGGAACACCTCCACCATTCCCCGCTCGTGCACCGCCTCCGCCAGGGGAACAATGGGAGTCTCCGGGAAATAGGCGTCATTTAAGTCTTTTAAGAGGCGGCGCCGCACCCTCTCTGGGGCACCGGGCTTAATAGGAAAAACCCTCTTGACCCTGCCTTCCTCCGTGTACTCGACCTCATACCAGCCGGGGATGTAAACCCCCGGAATCTCCCCCAACCTCTCAAGAAGGGCAGGGCGTTCGGGGCGCTCCTCCATTTCCTTGACCTGCTTGATAGCGTGCAGAACTTCCAGCAGGCTTTCTTCCCCCTCCCCGATCACAAAGGCGTCGAAAAAGGGAGCGAGGGGTTCCGGGTTATAAACCGCAGGCCCACCCCCGATCACCAGGGGATGAACACCGGTGCGATCCCTTGCCCGCAGGGGAATCCCGGCCAGATCAAGCATGTTTAGGACGTTGGTGAAGGTCATTTCGTAGGGCAGGGTGAATCCCAGCACGTCAAAGTCGGCAAGAGGCCGGCGTGATTCCAAGCTGAACAGCGGAAGTCCGCGCCTCCGGAGTTCCGCCTCCATGTCCGTTGCAGGGGCAAAAACCCGCTCCATCAGGTAATCGGCTTCCCTGTTGACAAGGCCGTACAGGATCTGCAGACCCAGATGAGACATCCCCACCTCGTACAGGTCGGGAAAGGCGAAGACCATTTTTATTGCAACCCTGTCCCAGTTCTTCCTTACTGAGTTCCATTCGGTGCCCAGGTAGCGGGCGGGTTTTTGTACCCGGGACAGGATCTCTTCAAACATCGTTTTTTCCAAGTCGCATGCCTCCCATTTCACTACTGCTATTTTACCCCTTTTAATGGAAACTCAACAAGTTGGCCAAAAGAAAAAACCCTGCCCTTCCCGGCAGGGGTATCGCTTGTTTGTTATTTGACTGCCTTCTCCAGCCTGGTGAGACGGGTTACCAGGTACCTGGTATCGATAGCAATGCCCTCAACCTGGTTCTCCAAACGCTCCATTCTTTTTTCCAGGTTTTCGAACCGGTCGTTTTGGACCTCCCGATCGTCGAACAGTGCCCGGATTTTCTCAATAACCTCATTTTCAATACGGGTTTCCAGTCTTAGCTGGCCCTGCTCAACACCTTTCAGACGGGCTTCCAGAAGCTGCTGGCCTTTCTCAACACCTTTCAGACGGGCTTCCAGACGCTCCTGGCCTTTCTCAACTCCTTTCAGACGGGCTTCCAGAAGCTGCTGGCCTTCCTCAACACCTTTCAGACGGGCTTCCAGACGCTCCTGGCCTTCCTCAACACCTTTCAGACGGGCTTCCAGAAGCTGCTGGCCTTCCTCAACTCCTGTGAGTCGCCCTTCAACACCCTCTAGGCGGGCTTCCAGACGCTCCTGACCTTCCGACAGCCTTTGCAACTGTTCCAGCACTATTTTCTGAAACTCCTCGTTTTCCAGTCTCATCACCTCCACCCAACATATAGTCCTTTATGATCCCCTGGTTTTAACGGTGGTACTCAAGACATCCCACATCTTATCCGGCACCAGCCCGAACCTCCATAGAGCAATCCCCTGCAATCAGTAACGCTTGGCTATCCCCACCTTGGTTATAATGCTTTCGGATGTCTCGCCGGGTACGGATGCCGAGCACCAGTTTACAGGGCGGGACAGCTCCCTCCGCCATTTCTACCGCCAGGATCACCGGTTCACTTGCCTGCGGCATTGTGCACATCTTCCCAACTCCGGGGCCGCTGCCAGCCGGTCCTGCTGCTTGTGAGCAATGCCCCGCTGCGACCCGTCTGGCATCGCGCCCCGATTGGGCGGCCCATGAATATTTCACCGGAAGGGTTGGAAAATCCTGCTTCAAGGAGGATTTTTAAGAGAATTATCCCTTTACCCGGCCTTACATAAGTCAATCGCGGGTAAACCCGGCGGTATATCTTATGTCCTGATAGTGTCACGAAGCCCGAACAGTAAAAAATCCCGCCAACAACCGGGCATAACAGAGAACCTGTAAATTCTTCAGTCACCATCATCATCGCGTGTGCTGCAGCTCCAGGACCGGGTCGACCAGTCGGTCGCCCCGGCGCAGTTCGAAGTGAAAGTAGTTGCCCGCCACGGTTCCGATCATCTGGCCCTGGACCACGTCCTCTCCGGCTTTTACGCCAACGTCTCCAAGTCTGCCGTAAAGGCTTGCCACCTGCTCCGGATGCTCGATCACCACCACCTTCCCCAAAGCGCGATCACTCACAACCCTGGCCACCTTGCCGGAAAGCACCGCGCGCACCGGAGCGTCCTCATTAACCCTGAGCTCGATTCCCTGATAGAAGCGCGGCCAGCCGTTCTGGTCGCGCTGCCAGCCGAACCCACGTGCCAGCTGGCCGGTAACGGGGAGATCGGGCAGCTTTTGGGAGACGTTTTTTTCATCCTCCAGAGGGCCCATCACCTTCACGTCAAGACCGGGCTTGCCCCCAAGATAATCGGCCACCCTTGTTATCACCGACGAAAAATCGTAATGTTTCGTTAAAAGGTAATCGATACCTTCCCGGGTAAGCCGTTCGGGGAGCCCCCCCACCCGCGACAACCACCACACGAGGCCCAGCACAATCAGCGCGATTAATGCCCGGTAACCCAGGTTCCTCGCTCTCCGCGCCAGATCGCTGCCGTACGGCGTCAGGCCGCCACATCTCATCCGTGACCACCCCATCCTTTTCCCTTTACAGGTTATATATGGTCACGGCTGGTGAAATATGACTAGAACAGCATCTTTTCCCTTCGAAGGTGAATATTCAGGATGAGCCCGACACAGATCATGTTCGTCAGCATGAAGCTGCCGCCGTAACTCAAGAAAGGCAGGGGGATACCTGTGATCGGCATCAGGCCGATGGTCATCCCGATGTTTTGGAGAATGTGAA
This sequence comes from Clostridia bacterium, assembly GCA_902812435.1. Lineage (GTDB taxonomy): Bacteria > Bacillota > DSM-12270 > Thermacetogeniales > Thermacetogeniaceae > DULK01. Next base: position 9,750 of record CADDZA010000014.1, on the reverse strand, counting down.
ACAGCCACATGGAGAGGATACCGCCGGTGATCAGCCTCCCGAAGAGATCCTTTGCCTCAAAGGTTGCCCGGATTGTCCGGGAGACAATGATATAGTACAGAAAAAGGACAAACCCCGCGCCCAGGAAGCCCAGTTCCTCACCCACCACGGAGAAAATGAAGTCGGTGTGGTGCTCGGGGAGGAAGTTCAGCTGCACCTGGGATCCGTGGAAGAGTCCCTTACCCCAGAATCCCCCGGAACCGATTGCCACAAGAGATTGCAGGATATTATAACCAGCCCCTTGGGGATCCCAGTAAGGGTTAACGAAGACGATGAGCCTCTTGATCTGGTAATCCTCTAAGGGAAGGGGAAGATGAAGGGGCGAAAAATGAAGGGCCAGGGCAAGCACGGCCAGTGCCAGGCTGCCACCCAGGATCTTCAGCAGCAGGGCCGGCCGCGCCCCCGCCAGGTAGAGCATTCCGAAGCAGATGGCTATGAAGACCAGCGCTGTCCCAAGATCCCCCTGGGCCACCACCAGCCCGAGGGGGATGGAGAAATAGAGAAAACAGGGGATGAGATCCCGCAAGCGCTGCAGTTCGCCCTGCCGCTTGACGAGAAAAGCGGCAAAACAGATAATGACCATAATCTTCCCCAGCTCCGAGGGCTGGAAGAGAAAAGGACCCAGGGCGATCCACTGTTGCTTCCCGTGGGAGGCATGGCCGATGACCATTACTATTGCCAGCAGTACGAGCAGGATGCCGTAAATCAGGTGCTGGTAGCGGACCAGTTTTGTATAGTCAACGGAAATAACCGCCAGCGCGGCAAAAAGACCCAGCACGATCCACAGCAGTTGCTTCTTCACATAAAACAGTGGATCAGATCCGATGTTTGCCGTGGCACTGCTCAGCACCAGGAGGCTCAGGCCCAGCATCAAGATAACGCCGGTTAAAAAGTTGTAGTCAAGCTTTTTTAATAAGCGCCGGTCGAAAATGAACAGATGCCGCCTCTCCCTTCTCCAGTCCGTCTCTTATTATAAGGCATCACCTGCACCCAAGTCCATGGTCCGCAAACAAGAGAAAGGAAGGCAGGGCTGCCAAAAGATCAGTGGTGCGCGGGCAGCCGCTTCAACCTGAGGACAGGAATGTTTGCCACCAGGGCAACGCTTCCCTGTCCCCGGTGCAGTCCTATTTCAATGGCATCCTGATCGATCTCGCAGTAGTCGTTGATTACCTTCAGGAGATCGGCCCGCAGCGATTCCAGGAGCTCGGGAGATATATCGAGCCGGTCATGCATCAGGACGAGCCGGAGTCTTTCCTTCGCAACTGTTTTGCTCGGCTTTTCCGTTTCCTTCCCGAAGAATCGTTGTAGTATGTCCAGCATCGTATCCCTCCGATCAGCCGGTGCGAAGCCCAAACAACCGCCTAACGCGCTCGATAAAACCGCCCCCGGCCTCAAGGTTCATGAACGGCACCTCCTCGCCTACGATGCGACGGGAAATGTTCCGGTAGGCCTCCCCTGCCCTGGAGTTGGCGTTGAGGACCGCCGGTTCTCCCCGGTTTGTGGAGGTGATAATCGTCTCATCATCCGGGACAATACCCAGGAGTTCAATCGCCAGATGCTCGATCACGTCCTCAACGTTCAACATGTCTCCCGTTTTTACCATCTGTGGCCGGATGCGATTTACGATCAAAAGGGGGTTCCGTAACTCAGAGGCTTCCAGCAAGCCAATGATGCGGTCGGCGTCTCTCACTGCAGCAACCTCCGGTGTCGTCACCACAATGGCTTTATCCGCTCCCGCGATTGCATTGCGGAATCCCTGTTCAATCCCCGCAGGACAGTCCACGAGTACAAAATCGCTCTCTTTCTTTAACTCCGTACACAGTTCCTTCATTTGTTCCGGATTCACGGCAGTCTTGTCTTTTGTCTGGGCAGCAGGCAAGAGAAACATGCTCTCAAAACGGCGATCCCTGATTAACGCCTGCTTCAAACGGCAGCGGCCATGGGCCACATCCACCAGGTCGTAAACGATACGGTTTTCCAGTCCCATGACCACATCCAGGTTCCTGAGGCCAATATCCGCATCTACCAATACCACCCGGTACCCCATCATGGCCAGTGCCGTACCCAGATTAGCGGTTGTTGTGGTCTTTCCTACACCACCCTTGCCAGAAGTAATGACCAAAACTTCACCCATTTAAGCTCCCCCTTTACCAAGTCCGCTTAGATACCGGTCGCTACCCGGCTGGTACTGTTCAATAATCACTATTCCATCCTGCACGCGGGCGATCTCGGGCTGGTGCTGAGGCATTGAAAAGTCCCCGTCAGGAGCCCTTGTGATGTAACTGGCAATGCGCAGTTGGGAAGGCTCAAGGCGCAGGGCGGCAACCACCGCTTTTTCCTCACCTAGGGCCCCGGCATGAGCAATCCCCCGAAAGGTGCCCATCACGATGATATTTCCCCCGGCAATGATCTCCCCTCCCGGATTAACATCCCCCAGCACCACAACGTTGCCCGGATAAAAAACCCGCTGTCCCGACCGGATCGTCCGCTGTATGAGAATGGTTTGTTCATCGGAAATGATATCGGCCAGCGGTCTGACGGGCGCGCTGTACCGGATTACGGGGATGTCATCCTTCTCATGAACGTCGCCCTTTTCCTGCTCCTCCATTTCCACCGCTTCCGCGATCTGTTCGTCGGCTGGAGCAGGTGATTCGCCTGCGGCGGCAAGCTGCCCCTTCCGCTTCTTTTTCTTACGAAGATGCCATGATGCCTGGTTTTTTGCCACTTCTCCCACCTCCTGAAGACGTGATACTGTATCGCCCTCCGGCCTTGGTCCGGCCAGAATCCGGCGCAAATGCAACCTGTTATCCCTGATGAGTATCTTTAAAGACTCCAGTTCTTCCGGTTGGAGGTCCCTCGGGCCGACATCCACGTTGACTTCGGATTCTTCAAGAAACCGGCTTGCTTCGGCAAGCTTATCCGCGAGCCGGGCTAATATTCCCTGAAAGTCCGCTTCCGCGTCCAGGATAACCGTAAGCCCTTCGCGTTTGCCTTTGAATGTTATGAGTTCCCGCATCCCTGACCAGTGCCCCTCCAATCTCACACTTCAGAGACATAATTTCTATCTGTTGCCTTTCTATTCCTGCAGAGAATAAGAAAAAACGAGGCAAAATATTCCTCGTTTTTCCAGCGAATTCCCTTTTCCTTTGACAAATTTCTCTGACAATCAGGGCTGGGAATCAGGGCTGGGCTCCAGGAACTCCGCCGGATGGTTGATCACCGGATGGCGGACGGGTGTCCGATTGCTGGCCGTCCTGCTGCCGGCCATCCACCGGAGGGGTCGTTCCGTTTCCCGGCTGCTGCGGCGGCTGCGCAGGGGTTGTGCCGGGCTCCGGCTGGTTCCCGCTCACAGGCGGCCGCTGCGGCCGGGGCCGCTCCGTTTGAGAGGGCTGCCGGACCGCCGGGAGATTATTCCCCGCCCCGGTCTTGGTCTGCTGCTCCTGGGGCTGCTGGAGCTTGTTCAGCCCGAAATACTCTTTGAAGACATCCTTGGCCACAGGCCCCATGGATTCCGAACCGTGGGAGCCGCACTCGATGATCCCGGCAAAGGCGATTTCCGGCTTGTCGGTAGGAGCGAAGGCCACGAAAACTCCATGATAAAGCCCATCGCCGCGACCGGACTCTGCCGTTCCCGTCTTTGCGGCCACTTTAAAGGGAAGGTCGTTGAAAAGCCAGGCGGCAGTACCACCTTCTCCCCCGGCCACCTCCCTCATGGCCTGCTTGACCGTATCCAAGGTCTTGGAGGATATGTCCACCCGGCGCACCACCTCCGGCCTGAACCTGGCGATTACCTTGCCGTTCCGGTCCTCGATCCGCTGCACCAGGTAAGGGCGCATCCGCTTCCCGCCGTTGGCAAGGGTCGCCACGTAGTTTGCCAGCCCGATGGGGGTGTACTCGTTGGACCCCTGTCCAAAGGACATAAAGTAGGTATCATAGGGCTGCCACTTAGCATCCTGGTTGTATTTGTTTCTATACCATACCTTGAGATCCCTTTCAGCATACTTCTTTTGGATGAGGATATCGTTCCTTTCGCGCTCGCTCTTCGCCCGCGCCAGCCGCCCGGCATATTCCTTCTCCAGCTCGTCCTGTTTCTGCCGGTACCACTTCTCAACCACCGGGCCGTATTTCTTTTCCTTCTTCTCGGGAGTCAAAAAGCTGCCGGCTACCTCTCCAGGCAGGTCAATGCCGGTCTTCTCATCAAGCCCGAACTCGTGGGCGACCCTGGTGATCATGTCGACTCCGGCGCGTCGACCTGCCTCGATAAAGTAGACGTTGCAGGAAACCGCCATCGCCCGGAAGAAATCAACCGTACCGTGAACCCTCCAGCATTTCGTGAAGGGAGGCAACCAGTATCTACCTTTACAGACGATCGTTTCCTCCGTCGTTATTTTCCCCGATTCCAGGGCGGCCATCCCGGTGATCGGCTTGAAGGTGGAGCCCGGCGGGTACTTGCTGCTGATCGCCCTGTTGATCATCGTGGGGTCAGCACCCCCGGGCGGGTTGAGGTATTCCTGCGCGGCTTTATCAGAAACAGGAGGAACGAGCAAATTCGGATCGAAATTGGGGCGGCTGGTCATGGCCAGGACGGCGCCGGTGCGTACATCCAGCACCACCGCAGCCCCGGCCCTTCCCGGCAGGCCCTTTTTCCGCAAATCGGCAAGGGCCTTGTCCATGCTCGCCTCCAAGACCTTCTGGAGATCGCCGTCCAGTGTCAAAACCAGGCGGTCCCCCTGTTTCGGGTTGACGGTGATCAGGTCGCTATGGGGGATCGGCCTCCCGGAGACGTCCACCTCCACCTGCTGGAAGCCGTCCACGCCCCGCAGGTACTTCTCATACTGTTTTTCAAGGCCGAACCTGCCGACGAGATCCCCCAGCTTGTAATTTTCATTCTGCCGGTTTTCGAGTTCCTCCTTGCTGATTTCCCCAATATAACCGAGCAGGTGGCTGGCCAGTGTGCCCTCCGGGTAATAGCGCACGATCTCCTTCCCGATGACCACCCCGGGGAGATCCCGCCTGCGCTCCTCCAGCCGGGAAACCACCTCCACGGAAACGTCCCGCTTGACCACCACGGGCTCGTAGGAGCGGCTCTGGTGTTCCTCAAGCTGCCTTTTAATGTATGCGGCGTCGATCTCGGGATAGACGTCGTGCAGGAGGCCGGCCAGCTTGTTGATGGTGCGATCAAGATCCTTTCCGTCAATCTGCTGTCGTACGATGGAGACTGTATTGACGATCTTGTTTGCCGCAAGCACCTTCCCATTGCGGTCCACAATATCCCCGCGGGGAGCGCGAATGGGCAAAAAGCGGAACTGGTTCAGTTTAGCCTTGGTCCGGTAAACGGGGGCCTCCCATAACTGCAGGGTTATTAGCCGCACCGTCAAAACGGCAAAAATGGCTATTGTCAACCACTGTAAAAACTTGTATTTGCCTTCAAGTCTCCGGTCAACCATCTGTCCTCATCACCTGTAAAACTCGCCGTAAGACTGCAAATTGAGCGAGGAACCCCCGGGTAAAATGATCCGGATCAGGGGGCGGTAGAGCAAAGCCGCCAGGATGGTGTTGTAAAGAGCCGCCAGGAACAGTTTGCGCAACACGGAAGGCGCAGCAGCAGAAAAGGCGCCGATCACTTCTCTCCCAATAAAGAAGACCCCGTTAAACAGAATGCTTCCCAGGAAAACGAGAAAAAGCGGCACCAGGGGATTCTCCCTGTAGAACTTTCCCTCCAGGTAGCCGACGGTGTACCCGGTCAGAAAACCGCTCAAAGCGCCCAATCCCAAATACCTGCCGGCAAGCAGGTCCTCCAGGAGGCCCACGGCGAAGCCAACCGCCCCCCCCTTCACAGAACCAAGGAAAAGTCCTGTCAATACGATCAGGATCAGAAGCAGATCAGGCATGATACCATGAAACTGAAGAAGCGGGAGAATGGTGGTCTGTAGGACGAGGGAAACAGGAAAGACCAGTGAAATAATTATGGTTTGTAAAGCCTTTTCTCTCAAGAATTCTCCTCCCCTTCAATGCCGCCCGGCAACTCTCATTTTTATTTAATTCTGGACCAGAAGTCGATTGGCAGGCTCCCGGCCGGCCGCCTCCTGCCCGGACACCCTTCCTCCAGCTGCGCCGGTCCGAGGAACATGCCTCGCCGCGGCCGCATTTTGTCCGATCCAGCCGGCTTCGGCCCGGCTAGGCTGGGCCGGCGCCTCCACCGGCTCGGGCACTTCACGTACACCGGTGATGATCAGAACCTCTTCGAGCCGGTTAAAGTCCACGTAGGGGCGAACCAGGGCGTATTTATCCAGTTCGCTCCCCTGGTTTTCAAACTTGACGATCTCCCCGATGGGGATCCCGCGGGGAAAAATACCGCCCAAACCCGACGTGACGACAACATCCCCCTTTTTCAGCCTGGCGTCGTAAGGGAGATCCACCATCCTGAGCAGGCCGGGCTCGTCCTTGCCACCCTCCACAACTCCGGGAGTGCGGCTTTCCTGGATCATTGCACCGGCTGCCCCATCCCTGTCAAGGATCAGGAGCACGTCCGACGTATGAGGCCCCACCGCTATGATCCGGCCTACCAGACCGGCGTCGGAAACCACCACCTGATCCTTCCTCACACCGTCCGTACTTCCCCTGTCAACCGTCAGGATGCCGTACTGGTTGTTCGGAACGCGGGCAATCACCCGGGCGCCCAGCAGGGTGAAACGACTGGCGTTTCTCTCCTTAAAATCAAGGAGCTTCAGCAGCCGCTTATTTTCGTAAACATACTCGCGGAGGCGGTTGTTCTCCCAGGTCAGTTCCCGTACCTGCTGCTGCAGCCGCTCGTTTTCCTGCTTGATCTGACGGGCGCGTCCCACATATTGGAAAGTCGAGCCCACATCGCGCCACAGGCTCATGACGGCCCCCTGCAGCGGAGCCAGGACCTCCTTCACCGCAGTTCCCCCTGAAAAGCGGACGGTAAGACGGGCCAGACCCAGGCAGAAGACTGTTATTACCAGTATTATTACTAGTTTTCTGCGCCAGGGGGAACGGCTCAAAGCAACCACGCCCTTACCTTACCTTTTTTGCTGTACAGGCATCCGCCTCAAAATCTCAACGTCCTCCAAAGCTTTGCCGGTTCCCAGGGCAACCGCGTAGAGCGGCTCTTCGGCAAGCAGCACGGGGATCCCGGTCTGCTCGCTGACCAGTTTGTCCAGGTGGCGCAGCAGCGCGCCCCCGCCAGCCAGCACGATGCCCCGGTCCATGATGTCGGCTGCCAGCTCCGGCGGCGTTTTTTCAAGACAGACCTTAATGGCATCCACAATGCTTGCCACCGTTTCGGCCAGGGCCTTGTGAACCTCCTCGGAGTTGATGGTCACAGTCTTCGGAAGCCCGGTGACCAGGTCGCGGCCGCGTACCTCGTAGGTTTCCATCTCTCCGTTCCAGACCGCGGACCCGATCTTGATCTTGATGTCCTCCGCGGTCCTTTCCCCAATCATCAGGTTGTAGGTCCGTTTGATGTGCTGCACGATCGCCTCGTCCATCTCATCTCCCGCAACCCGGATCGATTTGCTGGTGACGATGCCGCCGAGGGAAATGACCGCCACCTCCGTTGTCCCGCCGCCTATGTCCACTATCATGTTGCCCGTCGGTTCGTTGACGGGGAGTCCCGCCCCGATGGCCGCAGCCATGGGCTCTTCGATCAGGTAGGCCTCTTTCGCCCCGGCCTGCAGGGCCGCCTCTCGAACAGCACGCTCCTCCACGGCGGTTACCCCCGTGGGAACGCTGATTACAACCCGGGGGCGCACAAAGGGAGTGCGCTTGCCCACAGCCCGGCCGATAAAATAGCGAAGCATGCTCTGGGTAATGTCAAAATCGGCGATCACTCCGTCCTTCATCGGCCTGATGGCGACGATGTTGCCGGGGGTGCGCCCGATCATCTGCTTGGCCTCGTCTCCAACAGCCAGGACCTCCCCGGTGTCGCGCCGGATTGCCACAACGGAGGGCTCCATCAAAACGATTCCTTTTCCCTTTACATGAACAAGTGTATTCGCAGTCCCCAAATCAATTCCGAGATCTTTTGTAAACAACACTCCTTGCTCCTTCCTGGCAAAATAAAGAAGATCAGATATAACCCTTTTCTTTGAGACTGGTGAAAACATGATCCCCGATTATAATATGGTCGAGAACCTCGATTCCTATTATTTGCCCGGCCTCGCACAGGCGGCGCGTAATCTCGATGTCCTCAGGGCTTGGGGCCGGGTCACCGCTTGGATGGTTGTGAATCAGGATTACTGCAGCGGCGCTCCTCTGCACCGCCCGCTTGAAGACCTCCCGGGGGTGCACCAGGGATGAGTTCAGGCTCCCGATGGAAATTGTCTCCACCGCCAGAACCCGGTTTTTCGTGTTCAAGAGGACTACCCGGAAATGCTCCCGGTCGAGGTAGCACATCTCCTCCATGACGAGGGTGCACACCTCCTGCGGGCTCCGGATCGCAGGCCTGAAGCCGGGGCCCAGGCAGGCAAGACGCTTTCCAAGTTCTACCGCGGCCTTGATCTGGGCGGCCTTTGCCAGGCCGATCCCTTTGAGTTCGCACAGTTCCCCCAGAGAAACCTCTGCCAGATAACGCAAGCCACGGGGATCGCTCAGGATGCGGTTGGCCAGTTCCAGGGCGGACTCCCTGGCGGACCCGGTTCTGAGGATAATCGCGAGCAGCTCTGCGGCGGAAAGGGCTTCAGGCCCTGCCGCCTGCATTCTCTCCCGCGGCCTTACCTCCTCCGGCAGGCTCTTTATCGTAACGTGGTATTCAGGCTCCGGCAAAACAGATCAACTCCGAATTCTCTGAGCATTTCTCCCAGCCTGGCCAGGGGAAGACCGACAACATTGGAGTAGCATCCTTCGATCCCTTCGACCAGCAGGGCCCCGTATCCCTGGATGCCGTAGCCGCCGGCCTTGTCAAAGGGCTCCCCGGTGGCGATGTAGCCTAAGATCTCCTCTTGGCTTAACCTGCGAAAGGTTACCCAGGTCGTTACCACTTCTTCCCGGTGGCGCCCGGTAATCTCCTGTCTCAGAACCACGCCGGTGCTCACCTCATGGGTGCGTCCCGAGAGCATCTGCAGCATTCTGGCCGCATCCCGGTGATCTTCCGGTTTCCCAAGTATTTCGCCTTCGCAGCAGACAACGGTGTCGGCGGCCAGTACAATGGCCCCCGGGTATTGGGCTGCAACCGCCATGGCCTTCCGGCAGGCGAGCTTCAAGGCAAGGTTCCGTGCGTCGAGATCCCCCTCAACAGACTCGTCCACATCGCTGGGAACGACCCGGAAGGTAATCCCGATGCGTTTCAGCAGCTCGGCCCTGCGAGGTGAAGCAGAAGCGAGAATGATCTCCTGCATGGCGTTCAACTCCTATAAGCGACGGTAAATGGCAAAAGCCGCGATAAAACCCAGCAGGCTGATCAGATTTGCCTTAAATGTAAACCCAAAGGTAAAAGCCAGTATATCCAGGTTAAGGGTGGTCACAGGCAGCCCGATGCTCCGGCCTTCTCGCAGGAACGCCAGAGCAGGGATGCTGCCTAGAGCCTGACCGATAAGGCCTCCAAAGATGCCTCCAAGAACCAGCAGAATAACAAGCAACCAGGGACTCCGATACTGCCCGTATCCTTTCATAGATTATACTCCTTTAGATTGGCTTTTAGTTTCAGTCTAACATTTACCGCGGAAACTGACAAGAAGTGCGATCGTTAAA
>CADDZA010000013.1 GCA_902812435.1 Clostridia bacterium | reverse complement strand
GCGCCAGCCCCAGCAGCTTCATGTGATCCGTGTTGACGCCAAGGGCCCTGATCATCTGCTCGTTGTCCCCCGTGGCCTGGAGGGCCAGGCCGATTTCGGTCTTGAGGAACAGGTAAAGAGCCACACCGGTCAGCATCACAACGATTAAACCGAGTAGCACCGTGCCGTAAACCGGATCCAGGTGCAGGGCGGAAGTAAACCGGGTGATCACCGTGTCAGCACGCAGCAGGGATATGTTGGCGCGGCCCATGACACGCAGGTTGATGGAGTAAAGACCGGTCATTGTAAGGATTCCGGACAGGAGGGGCGTAATCTTGAATGTGGTGTTGAGAATACCGGTAACGGCTCCGGCCAGGAGACCGCCGCACAGGGCCACAACAGTTGCCACCCAGGGATTTCCCCCTGCGAAGATGATGCTTGCGGCAATTGCACCCCCGAGGGTGAAACTCCCATCAACGGTAAGATCCGCAAAGTCCAGAATCCGGAAAGTAAGATAGACACCTAAAACCATCAAGGCAAACAGGAGACCCTGTTCCAGTGTCCCGGTCAGCGTTTCAAGCAACGTCTCCACTCCGATCTACGGCCCGTATCATGTTTGATCTATCTGGTCTAAACGCCCAAATGCCGGGGCGGACGGCCTATTTCCCCGCCTGTTTCAACAGATCCTCCGGGATGGCGACCTTCATCCTGGCGGCGGCATCCTTGTTGATGAAGAGCTTGTATTCCTTCTGGCTCTCGATGGGCATGTTCTCAGGCTTTTCACCGTTCAGGACCCTGATGGCCATTTCCGCGGTCTGCTGGCCGAGCTTGTAATAATCGATACCGATGGTGGCCAGGGCACCGTTGTCTACCATCCCTTTTTCGCCGGCGATTACCGGAAGCGCATTCTTTTCCGCCACCTTGACCACCGATTGGACCGACGATGCCACCACGTTGTCGGTGGGAAGGTAAATGGCCTGCACCCTTCCGACCAGGGACTGGGCCGCCTGCATCACTTCACTGCTGTTGGACACCGTGGCTTCTACCACGGTGAGCCCGTTCTTCCCGGCTACCTCTTTTACCTTATCCACCTGCACCTGGGAGTTCACCTCGCCGGCGTTGTAGATTACGCCTATTTTAGTGGCCTTGGGAACAAACTTCTTCACCAGTTCGATCTGTTCCTTGACCGGGTTCATGTCGGTGGTTCCGGTGACGTTGGTCCTCGGTTTCTCGTTGGACTTGACAAGCTTTGCCGCCACCGGGTCGGTCACGGCGGTGATCAGGATCGGAATGGTCGTGGTCTCCGCCGCCACCGCCTGGGCGGAGGGTGTGGCGATCGCCAGGATCAGGTCCGGCTTGTTGGAGACCAGCTTCTTGGCGATGGTCTGCAGCATTGTCTGGTCTCCCTGGGCGTTCTCGTAGTCAACTTCCAGGTTCTTGCCTTCCTCGTAACCTTTTGCCTTGAGGGTATCGAGAAAACCCTTTCGCGCGGCGTCAAGGGCCGGGTGCTCAACTATCTGGACAATACCGATTCGGACCTTCTTCTCCGAAGCGCTTGAAGTCGACGACTGTTGTTTGGTTCCACTGCTGCAGCCTGACAGCAGCGCCGCAAAAAAGACCAGCACAACTCCCCATGTTACAAGCTTCCTCCGCAATTCTCTCTCCTCCTTGGCAAGGTTTACAAGAATGGGGGCCATCCTCGAACGGTGAGGAGCAAGCGCTCGGCGCAAAAGCAACATAAAAACACCCCTGGCCGGAGTGTTGTTGACGTGCAAAACTTACCTACTCCTGCCGTCCGACCATCCTACCCTTTGCGGTAAACAGGCCTTCCATCCTACTTTTTATTTCAAAATAATTTTACCCTCCCGCCCGGAAACCTGTCAACGGAAAAATCTTTCAACCTTTCAGCACAAACACACCCGCGGCCAGCAGTGCAAATCCCGCCAGCGCCCTTGCCACCGGGACCCTGTCCCCGATGATGACAATCGAGCAGAGCAGAAGGAACAGGTAGTAAGCAAAGGACTGAGCAGCTGCAAGGAGGGGCAGGTTCTTTAAAACCTGGTGCGCCCTGACAAAGCCCAGACCAAGAAATGCGTTCGCAGCAAAGAGTAAGGGAATGGCCTTCAGGTAGTACCAGAGCACAGGACCTGCTGCCGGCGGTACGTGTTTGAGCTGCCAGGCAACCACGAAGGAAAGGATCGCCGAACCGAGCACCACCAGCACAGCAACCATGGCCATTTGAATCACCTCGTTTCACGGAAATCTTCTCCGGACGGTGCAACCGGGCTCTCTTCACCCTTCAAGCCGCAGGCGCTCGAGGGCCAGCCTGACGTACTCCGGCTCCGTCTCGTATCCCACAAAGCGGCGGCCGCTCTTCCTGGCGGCGACCGCCGTGGTCCCGGATCCCAGGAAGGGATCCAGCACCAGATCTCCGGGAAAGGTATAAAGCCTGATCAGGCGAAGGGGTAATTCGACCGGAAAAGGAGCTGGATGCCCCACGCTTCTTGCCTGCTCCGGGGGAAATCTCCAGATGCTCTGGGTATAGGTGAGAAATTCGTCCCTGCCAAGGGTTTGCCTTTGAGCAGGGGGATCCAAACGGGAGAAGGAACCCTTGGAAAAAACCAGGATGTACTCGTGGACGTCCCGCAGAACCGGGTTCACCGGAGACCGCCAGGATCCCCAGGCGCAGGAACCCGCCATGGTCCCCTTGTCCCAGATGATTTCCCCCCGCATGTGAAAGCCTATCATCCCGCAGATCAGGGCAAGGTGGGCATGCAGCGGGATATAGGGCTTGCGGCCGAGGTTGGCGATATTGATGGCGGCCCTGCCGCCCGGCTTGAGTACCCGGTAGACCTCCCGGAAAACCCGCTCCAGCAAGCCGAGGTATTCCTCCAGGGTGATGTCCCGGTCGTAATCCTTACCGCTGCAGTAAGGAGGGGATGTTACCATCAGGTCGACGCAATTGTCCGGGATTTCCGTCATCTGCTCGGAGGTGTGGCAGTAGATCTCGTCGAGGATATCTTCCGGGGGATTAACCGGCTCTCCTGCAGGTTTGTCCACCTCCAGGCCACGGTAGAGAGCGCGCCGGTAAAAAGGGCTGGAATCATGCCCCTCTCGCCTCGGAACACCGAACGAACTGGTTCTGCTCTTTTTCACAAGCATACCTCCAAAAGCCATCGTAACAAAATAATACCACAAGAAGACATACAGCATTAAGCTAAATCTGCCAAATCTCTTCTTTCCCAGTAACTCGAGGAACTTTGCCACGATCTGGGGGTCAAACCGAGTACCGGCGCACCTCCCAGTTCCGCGTTCCGCCACGGCCTCCTGGCGGGTCATCGCTTTCCGGTAAGGACGGTCGCTGACCATGGTTTCATAGGCGTCGTCATTCCCGGACACAATAATTACGGTATCGGTATTACTAATACTGCCTGGAAACGACATATCCTGCGAATTTTCCCCAATTATTGGCCTTGAGCTATAATTTTTTAGTTTCGATGGCAGTCTAAAGAATTTTCATAATAAATAATTGGGTGCAAAATAAAATCAGAAGGTATCATGAAGTATAGTAGCAAAACGTGGTAAAATAGTGAAAAGGAGTTGATGAAATAAATGAAAGTCCTGCTGGTTTACCCGAAGTATCCGGACAGTTTCTGGAGTTTCAAGCACGCATTGAAGTTCATCGGCGTCAAAGCCGCCTACCCGCCCCTGGGGCTGCTGACCGTGGCAGCCATGCTCCCCCGGGAATGGGAAAAAAGGCTGATCGACCTCAACGTCAGAAAATTAAGAGACGAGGACATCAGGTGGGCCGACCTTGTGATGATCAGCGCCATGGCAATTCAAAAGCAGTCCGCAAAAGAGGTCATTGCCAGGTGCAGGAATCTCGGTATCAAAACCGTGGCCGGCGGCCCCCTTTTTACGATGGAGCCGGAAGAGTTTCCGGAGGTGGATCACCTGGTTCTCAACGAGGGAGAGGTAACCCTCCCCGCCTTCCTGGAGGACCTGGCAAGGGGCACCCTCAAACGGGTTTACACATCAAGAGAACTGCCGCCGCTGGAGAACACTCCCGTTCCCATGTGGGATCTGATCAGTTTCAGGGATTACGCCACAATGAGCATCCAATTCTCCAGGGGGTGCCCGTATGATTGCGAATTCTGCGACATCACCACCTTGTTCGGCCACAGGCCGCGCTTGAAGAGCGTTGAACAACTGCTGCTGGAACTCGACGCCCTCTATTTCCGGGGGTGGCGCGGCACCGTGTTTATCGTTGACGACAACTTCATCGGAAATAAGGCCAGGCTCAAAAAGAGCGTGCTGCCCGCCATGATCGACTGGATGGAGAAGCGGCGGTACCCGTTCTGGTTTATCACCGAAGCATCCATCAACCTGGCGGACGACGAGGAATTGATGAGATTGATGCAAAAGGCGGGATTCAGCTCGGTTTTCATCGGGATCGAGACACCCAGCGAAGAAAGTCTGCAGGAGTGCAACAAGTTCAACAACGTGAAGCGCGACCTGATCGCCTCCGTGAAAAAAATACAAAATTTCGGCTTACAGGTCAGCGGCGGTTTCATCGTTGGTTTTGACAGCGACACACCCTCCATTTTTGAAAGGCAGATCGCATTTATTCAGCAAAGCGGTATTGTTACGGCGATGGTCGGCCTGCTTCACGCTCCCGTCGGGACCAGGCTATTCGAGCGGCTGAAAAAAGAAAAGCGGATCCTGCCGGGGGTGAGTTTCTCGGGAAACAACACGGATCTTACGATAAACTTCATCCCGAAAATGAACCTGCAGAGCCTCCTGGAGGGTTATAAGAGAATCGTTACAACGATTTACGATCCGGCACGTTATTACGAGCGCGTGCTGGAGTTCTTCAAGGAATTCAAGCCGGTCAGAAAGAAAAGCATCAGAATGCTCCGGTTCTGCTATGTCAAGGCCCTCATCAAGGCGATGTTCTATCTGGGAGTGCTCGAAAAGGGGAGGAGACACTACTGGAGGCTTCTGCTCAAGACGCTGGTGCGCTACCCGCGCTTTTTCCCGGAGGCTGTCACCTTTGCCATTTACGGCCTGCATTTCAGGAAGATTTTCAGCAAACTCCGTCCTCAGCTACATGGTGGGGAATAGGGATGTGAACCTTTCCACCAGCACCGGATCGAATTGGGCTCCGGCACACCTTTTGAGCTCTGCAACAGCCTCTTCGTGGGACATCCTTTTCCGGTAAGGGCGGTCGCCGGTCATCGCCAGGTAGGCTTCGGCGATGGCCAGCAGGCGGCATTCGAGGGGGATCTCCTCCCCCGCAATCCCCAGCGGGTAGCCCTGACCGTTCCACCATTCGTGATGCTTGAGGATCCAGTCCGCGATGGGAAAGAGAACGGGCACGGACTGGGCAATGCGGTATCCCATTTCACAGTGCAGCCGCATCTCCGCCTGCTCCTCCGCGGTAAGCCGGCCCCGCTTGAGCAGAATCCTCTCCGGTACGGCTATGTTTCCGATGTCATGAAATTGTGCCAGGAGGCGCAGTTCCATCCGGCGTTCGGAAAGGCCGGCGTCGAGAGCAAAATCCGCCATGAGTTTCAATAGACGTTCGGTTTGCTCAGCAGCAATGATGCCCCGTTCCTCGAGGATCTGCATGAGGGTCTGGACAATGACGGAACGGGCGTTATCACTGTTTTGAAGCTTTTCCCGATACATATTGGTGTCCGCTTCTTTAAAAAGCTCCACCCAGGTCTTTGACTTATCGGTGCGCAAGGCCCAGCCCACGGATATGCTCAGGGGGATCCTTGGGGCGCCTGCATTATACCTGGCAACCGCCTTCCGGATCCTGTTGCAGGCATTGTCCATGGAGCTGGCGTCAACGCCGGTGAGAAGCACCGCAAACTCATCCCCTCCGAGTTTCGCCACGATGTCCCCCTGGCGAAAAGATTCCTTCAGCACACCGGCCGCAGCCACCAGCAGCGCATCTCCAGCCTTGTGCCCCAGAGTGTCGTTGACAAGCTTCAGACCGTCCACATCGCAGAGGATCAGGCCCACGGAGAGGCGCCCTTCTTCCAGCCGCCGCAGTTCTTCGTCGAAGAAGGTGCGGTTGTACAGGCCGGTCAGCGGGTCGTGCAGGCTCAGGTATCTCAACTGCTCGTCGGCCAGCTTGCGTTCGGTGATGTTCCTCACCACAGCTACGATCTGGTTTTGCAGCAGGGGCAGGAAGCGCGCCTCGAAAAACTGCTCGCCCCTCTTCAAAGGAATGCTGTACTCGATGACCACCAGGGACCGGGTCTCCTGCACTATCTCAATCGCCTGCAGGAACTGCTTTCCGATGGACGGAAGAGAAATATCCTGCATTTTTCTGCCGATCAGTTTTTCCGGCGGCAGGTAGAGATCGGCAACCCGCCCGGCTTTTACATCGAGGATGGTGCCGTCCGAATCGAACCGGAAATAGAGATCGGGCAAGGCCCGGAAAATTGCTTGAAGCTCCGTTGCGGTCTGCCGGTACTGTTCCTCGCTCTCCAAGAGCTTTCTGTGGTACTGTTCGAGCCTTTCCAGCATCCGGTTAATCTCCCGTGCCAGGCTCCCCAGTTCGTCATTTCCGGACACGGTTACCCGCTTGAAAAGGTCCCCCGCGGTGCCGATTCTGCTCACACCGGCACTGAGTGCGGTTATTCTGGAGATGACCGCCTTTTCAAGATAGAGCAGGAGAACTAAGCTGAACAACAGGAAGGCGGCGATCAAATAAAAGAAACCGGCCCGGGCCTCCCGGTAGATTACCCGCGGAATAGACACCTGCAGGGCGAGAGCAGGTTTGCCGTAGATGTCTTTGAGGAGGGCATATCCTGCAATCGTGCCGGCGTCCAACGGGCGGACGAGGATCCGGCTGCCTCCGGTAGAGTCCGGAAGGCTCTGCAAGGCGGAGGGGATGCTGCTATCTCCGATTCGCTTGAGAGCAAGGGATAGCCGGGTGGTCCCGGCCAATTGATCAATAACGTGGGAGTCAAGAAAGCGCCCCACAACCAGGGATCCGCGCACAGGCCCTTGGGAAGAGCTGGTGAGAACAGGGTGCGACACCACGAGCAGCGGTCCCTGAGGGAGAACGAGAATCCCCTTAACAATGCTGGAAGTGGTCGGATGGCGCAGAAGAAGGTTGCCGGGGACGAGCTGCTTCAGAAGGCTCTGTGGAATGGGCACTTCGCGGTTTCCGTTCAGGTCGTAGCACTTCCCGTAAACGAGACATCCGGAGTTGTTTAGAAACAGCATCAGGCTGACGTGGTTGCCGGTAAAGGTGGAGTCGACGAGATTGGTGCGGATGTAGCGTTCATCAGGCGCTTCAACAAAGGAATAGGTATCGTCCCAGGCGGCCCAATCCCAGGCAAACCTGCTCAAATCGGAAAGATCGTCGTTCAAGGCGCTCAAGGCGCGCTGAACGTCCCGGCGTGTATAATCTTCCTCAAGTTTCACGAGATTTCCGAGCAGGACAATTTTCGCAAAAAAATACAGGACTGCTATCACGCAGGCAAGGGTAAGAGCAACGATGAACAGAATTCTATTGCGCAGTTTCACAGCGAGGCCTCCAGATCTCGGCTTGATATATCAGGCCCATAACTAATTTCTACCTGATGAGGTAAAGTCCTTCCAGATTAAAATAAAATCAATACTAAAGTCCTATAACCGGAGAAGAGTTCCATCCGAAGGCAATTCCCCTTACCCCAAGGGTTGGCAGCAGCAGTGAAACGCGGAGAAAACTGGGGTAGCAAAACAGTCAATTCAAAAAATGATGGTAAGATCTCTAAAAAGACCACCGGAAAGGATCACGAAATGGCCGGAATTGACAACGTCACGGAGCTTCCACACATTGCGAGCCGAACATAGATGAAGTCTTACAGGAATTTTTGCGCGACCAGGAGACGCGGCTGAGCCCCTCCACTCTACAAAGATACAAGAGGATCATCTAATATTTTGCTACCTGCATGAACGAGTACGGTCACCTCTACCTGTGCAGGGCGGAGTTGTGCCTGTTTGAAAGGCTCAACCAGGTTCAAAATGCACCGGCGAAGGAATACTGCCAGATCTTCGGCCCTGAGAAGATACCTGAGAACGTGCCGGAATTTTTAGGCTATTTCTTGATTCGCAAAATACGGTGCGGAAATACAACTCAAGGCTTGCGGGGATTGTTGTAAAAAAACAAGGAGGTCGGCTCGCCGGCAAGGGCTATAATCGTATCCGCTGCCAGCAACCACGCTGGAATTGAACTGTGACCAGCAGGGAACGCACCAGCCAGTCGAACACGGTGATTACCCAGATCGCCGGAAGCCCGAAGGAAAAAACGTAAATGGAAAGATAGAATAAGGGTATGCGCACGGCCCAGGTGCTTAGGGTTGTAATCAGCATGGGCGTGCGGGTGTCCCCCGCTCCCCGCAAAGCCCCCGCCAGGACCATCTCCAGGGCGATGGTCGGCTGTTCAAAAGCGGCGATGCGCAGGCATAGGGAACCCAACTCCAACACCCCTCGGTCTTGAGTAAAGAGGCCGATAATCCCGGCAGGCAGCAGGAGGAAGACAAGGGCGATCCCGCACATGATGAGAACAGCCAGCTTGGCCGACTCCCAGCCGTTCTGGCGCGCCTGCCCGGGATTCCTGGCACCCAGACTCTGCCCCACCAGGGTCGTGGCGGCAACCGCAAAACCATACCCCGGCATAAACGAAAGGGATTCCGCGGTGCTCGCAACCTGGTGCGCCGCAAAGGAAACTGTGCCCAAACCGGCCAGCATGAAGCTGCCGATGATCCTCCCGATATCCATCAGGCCCTCTTCAATTCCCGCCGGAACGCTCAAAGAAACCAGTTTTGCAGTGAGGGACCAGCCCTCCCGGCAGTGCAGCACATCGGCCAGGCGAATCCTTAACGGTGTGGCGCCGGTGAACAAAAGGAACAGAACAATCAGGCATCCGAACACCTGGGCAAGAGCGGTGGCCACAGCGGCACCCTGCACTCCGAGGGCGGGCAGGCCGAGCTTGCCGAAAATCAGAATGTAATCCACCCCGATGTGAACAACGTTGGTCAGGGCAGCCACCAGCATGGGCACCTTGGTCATACCCGCTCCCCGGAAGATCCCGTTACTCACGAAAAGCACCAGGGAGAAAGCAGCCGACATACCCGCCGTTTGCACATAGGTGGCTGCCAGGCTGCGTACGGCCGGTTCAAAACGAAACAGGGACAGGATGTCACCGGCAAAGAAGCAGGCAAGCACACTGACTCCGATACCAACCGAAAAGGCGAGCAGCAGCGCCCGCCCGGCTACCTCGGCGGCACGTTTGGCATCCCCCGCCCCGACAGCCCTGGCTACCAGGGCCGTGGCTCCGACAGACAGGGCGGAAAAAATAAACAGGGCTGAGAAATAGATCTGCGCCCCCAAGCCAACGGCGGCCAGGGCCTGGGCCCCCAGGCGGCCGACAAAGGCGACGTCGACGAAATCGAGCAGCATATAGAGCATCATTTCACAGACGGCCGGCCAGGCCAGGGCGAAAATTCTACGTCTCATGCAGCACATCACCTGAATATTTATTTCTTGTACCGCTTCCGTCTCTCCTCTGCCCGCCGCTTGCATGCCAACCAGATAATTATTAGAATGTAATTACTCAGTCGGGAGTCAGAATAAGAGAACCGGCGAAAACAAATCAAGAGCCAGAATTCAGGAGTTAGAATAAAAGACAAACTGTTTATTGTCTTGAAAAAAATTCTGAATTCTGATTACTGAATTCTGAATACCTGAGCAGTAACCTTAATTTTAACAAATTGAATTGGGGAGTGAAAGGTATGCACTGGGAACGAAAAGGAGAGATAAACACGAAAGCAACCGCGGAGCTGGCGATCAAGCGGGCCCGGGAACTGAACATCCGCCACATCGTGGTAGCATCCAACAGCGGCTCTACTGTAGAGCACTTCCTGGACAAGGGGCTGGAAGTGGTGTGTGTCACCCATCATGTGGGTTTCATGGCCCCCGGTGAGGATGAAATGCCCCTGAAGGTGAGGCAAAGGCTTCTGGACAAAGGGGTCAAGGTATTGACCACCACCCATCTCCTGGCCGGGGTGGACAGAGCCCTGCGCAACAAGTTCGGGGGTGTTTACCCGGCCGAGATCATCGCCAGCGCCCTCCGCATGCTAGGACAGGGCGTCAAGGTCTGCACCGAAATCGCCGGTATGGCCCTGGATGCCGGGCTTGTACCCTACGGAGAGGAAATAATTGCGGTGGCGGGCACCGGCACCGGAGCCGACACCGCGGTGGTTATCGTTCCCGAGCACTCCAACAACTTCCTGGGAACGAAGATCAAAGAGATTATCTGCAAACCGCGGGAGATCTGATTCAGTTGCGGCCGGTCTTTTTCTTCTGGACCCCGGTATGCTTCTCGATGTAGTAATCCTTCTTGATGAGCAGATCGGAAATGGGGACGATCTTGTATCCCTGCTCCTTAAGGTTCTTCAAAATGATCGGGAGGGCTTGGGGAGTGTACTTGGCATTGTTGTGGAAGAGCACAATGGCTCCGGGATGAACGTTTTTTAAGACCCTGTCCACGACAGATTCCACACCCACCTCCTGCCAGTCCAGGGAGTCAACGCTCCACTGGATCACCTCGTAGCCCAGGGCGCGGGAGGTCAGGATGACCTGGTTGTTATATTCTCCAAAGGGAGGGCGGAACAGCCGCGTGCGCTTGCCTGTCAGTTTGTAGATCATCTCCTCGTTCTCCAGGAGTTCCTTCTTCAGCTCCTCCGGGGAAAGAGCCGCGCAGTGCGGATGGGTGGTGCTGTGGTTGCCGATCTCATGACCGGCGGCGGCGATCTCCTTGACCTTTTCCGGGTACTTTTTCACCCAGATGCCGGTGAGAAAAAAGGTGGTCTTGATGTTGTTTTCCTTTAAGATGTCCAGCAGCCGCGCAGTGTAATCGGCCCCCCAGGCCGCATCAAAGGATATGGCGATCTTCTTTTCCCCGGTGTCGACGGAGTAAATGGGAACCTCCCGGTCAAGCTGGCCGAAAACCTCGACGATATTGGCCGGCAAGCCCGAAACCAGCAGGACGCCAAGTGCCAGGAGCAAACCCACTGTAATCGCCCACCGGCATAGAGCGCGCCGCCTGAAAAGGATTAACCGCACATTGTCCACCCCCCATACCTTTCTAAAACTATTTTATGGCGGGGAATGAAACTTCATAACCCGGGTTTCTTTTCAGTACAGACATACAGACAAGGGGACGTACAGACAAGGGGACGGTTCTTCTGTCTAATTCCCCAAGACAAGGGGACGGTTCTTCTGTCTACTTCTGTCTAATTCCCCAGACACATAAGACAACAGAACCGTCCCCATGTCCCACATGTCCCATGTCCGTGATATAATAACAATAAGAAAGTCCGACAGGAGGTAACAGCATGATCGGACAGTGTTACTGCCAGCACATCGACCCCGCCGAGTGGCACGAAAAGGAACAGACCTGGGAAGAGCCCCGTTTTTTTTACCGGGTTCCCACCAGGCTGGCCATGCACAACCCCCTTACGTATAATGAAGACATTTCCTTCGCCATGATGGAGGCCAAGAGCAAGGGATACTTCATCAAGCCCGACGCTCTCATTCTATTGAAAAGCGGCCTCTTCCGGGGAGAGATTCTGATCGAGACAAAGCAGCCGGAGGGCGAAAAGGACCCGGACTGCCTGCGCCTCCAGGGCAGCTTCTACACCTTCGTCTCCGGCGCCCCCTTCACCCGGATGGGGGAGGTCATGGACGGGATCCTGCGCCACCTGAAGAAGAAGGGCAGGACCGTGCGGGATGTCTATCTCCGCCTCATCACCTGCCCTCTCTGTACCGGTTACAAAGGATACAACACCATCATCATGGCCCACCTCAAGTGATCCCCTTCCCCCGAACCTGTGCCCCCGACACGCTGCCGGCTACTGCTGCAGAAACGCAATATCTCCCTTCCTTCCGTTTTTTTGGCAAAAAAAATGGGTATACTTGTTTAAAAAAGTATTGACATCTTGCACCTCGATTTGTATTATTTATCATAGTTATTAGCACTCAACTAAGTAGAGTGCTAACAGAAGGCTACATCCAAATTAAAAAATAAATTGAGGAGGGTTGCTAATGCTAAGGCCAATCGGTGACAACGTACTCGTAAAACCAAGCTCCAAGGAGGAAAAAACCCAAGGAGGCATCATCCTCCCCGATACCGCCAAGGAAAAGCCCCAGGAAGGGGAAGTCATCGCCGTTGGGCCGGGTAGACTGCTCGAGAACGGAACCCGCGTCCAGCCCGAGGTCAAAGTTGGCGACAAGGTTATTTTCGCCAAGTACGGCGGAACGGAAGTCAAGGTGGATGATGTGGAGTACCTCATCCTCAAGGAAGAAAACATTCTCGCCGTTAGGGAATAACACCCAAGACAAGTTAAATCTCAAATACGAGGAGGTTTAAGAACTGTGGCTGCCAAGCAAATCCTTTTTGACGTAGATGCTCGCAAGAAACTTGAAAAAGGCGTCAACATCGTGGCCGAGGCGGTGAAAACGACCCTCGGACCCAAGGGACGCAACGTCGTGCTCGAAAAGAAATTCGGCTCCCCGACCATTACCAAAGACGGTGTTACCGTTGCCAAGGAAATCGAACTCGAAGATCCCTACGAGAACATGGGAGCCCAGCTCTGCAAAGAGGTGGCATCCAAGACCAATGAAATCGCCGGCGACGGAACCACAACTGCGACCGTGCTGGCCCAGGCTATTGTGAACGAAGGTTTGAAGAACGTTACCGCAGGTGCCAACCCCATCTTTATCAAGCGAGGCATCGATAAGGCAGTAGAAAAGGCTGTAGAAGAGCTCAAGAAGTTCAGCATCCCCGTTGAGACCAAGGAGTCAATCGCCCATGTCGCAGCCATCGCCGGCAACGACAAGGAAATCGGCAACCTGATCGCCGAAGCGATGGACAAGGTCGGCAAAGACGGCGTCATCACGGTGGAGGAATCCAAGGGTATCGAAACAACCGTCGACGTCGTGGAAGGAATGGAATTCGACCGCGGCTACATCTCCCCCTATTTCGTAAACAACCCCGACGCCATGGAAGTCGACCTGGAAGAACCCTACATCCTGATCCACGAGAAGAAGATCTCCTCCGTCGCCGACTTCGTACCCCTGCTTGAGAAGGTTGTACGGACCGGCAAGCCGCTGCTCATCATCGCCGAGGACGTCGAGGGTGAGGCCCTGGCGACCCTGGTGGTCAACAAGCTGCGCGGTGTACTGCAGTGCGCTGCGGTGAAGGCCCCGGCATTCGGCGACCGGCGCAAGGCCATGCTCGAGGATATCGCCATCCTTACCGGAGGCACCTTCATCTCCGAGGACATGGGCTACAAGCTGGAGAACGTCGATATCACCATGCTCGGCCGTGCCAAGCGGGTGAAGATCGGCAAGGAGAAGACAACCATTATCGAGGGATACGGCAGTTCTGACGCCGTCAAGGCAAGAATAAACCAGATCAAGGTCCAGATCGAGGATACCACCTCCGACTACGACCGTGAGAAACTGCAGGAGCGCCTCGCCAAGCTGTCCGGCGGCGTGGCGGTCATCAAGGTCGGCGCAGCAACCGAGACCGAACTTAAAGAGAAGAAGCACCGGATCGAGGATGCCCTCTCAGCCACCCGTGCAGCCGTTGAAGAGGGAATTATCCCGGGCGGTGGTACCAGCCTGGTGAATGTCATCCCGGCCCTGGATGACATCAAGGCCGAAGGGGACGAACTCGTCGGCGTGAAGATCGTGCGCCGGGCACTGGAAGAGCCGCTCCGCCAGATCGCCGAGAACGCTGGTCTGGAAGGCTCGGTGGTGATCGAGAAGGTCAAGAACGAGAAACCGGGCATCGGCTTCGACGCCATGCATGAGCAGTATGTGGACATGGTCAAGGCGGGCATCGTCGACCCGCTCAAGGTGACCAGAAGCGCCCTCCAGAACGCGGCCAGCATCGCCTCCATGCTGCTGACCACCGAGGCCTTAATTTCCGAGATCCCGCAGAAGGAAAAGAATCCACCGATGCCGCCGGGCGGCATGGGCATGGACTACTAAAAAAGCATAAGAAATAAATAGCAAGGGGGCTGCCCCGGCAATTGACCGGGACGGCCCCCTTTTTTTGTTCAACTGAAAACTTTCTTTAACTCGACTTCCAGTGGCCGTGTAGATTGCAGTAAGCCCGCGCGGTAACCCTGTCGGCACTGCACGTAAAAACCGCCTCCGGGGACATCCCGGGTTTCAGGTACCGGCGCAGGATCCGGTCATCCGCCTGGAGTTCGATCCACTCGATGTAATGCTTATCCTCCATGGGATGGGGAACGCTTCCCACGGTCACCTTAAAACCGCCATCCACCTTTTCGATCACCGGTACGTGTTTCTCCCTGCTGGCATCCACCGTATTCTCCTTCTGCAGCTCCATGGGCTTGCCGCAACACACCAGGGTTCCCTTCCCCGGATGGAGGAGCTCGACGATGTTGCCGCAGACGACGCATCTGTAAACCTGCCCGACTTCCGTCATCTTTTAACCTCCCCGTATTTAATAATCCGTCATTTCGCCCCGACGCCGAAAGCCATCGCCCGACCGGCCTTACCCGCCTGTGGCCAGCTTCCTCCCCTCTTCGTACGCCTCCTGCAGGGCGGCCGGATTGCCGTAAATCTCTCCCTCGGCATCCACACCGGGATAGCAGAGGTAGGCCACCGGTTCAATCTCCAGGATCTTGAAAAAATAGCGCACCACCCGGACCGCTCCGTCGAAGACGTCCGGGAGCCGGGTGCCGGCACAGCCGATATAAATCCCCTGGCGTTCAGGGCGGTTCGCCCCTTCAAACAAACTCCTGCCCAACAGATACCTGTTCGCCCAAAACTGCTGGGACCTGTCGATGAAGGCCTTGGCCTGGGCGCAGATTCCCATGGAGAAGACGGGGGCGGCCAGGATGAACCGGTCGCAGGCCAGTATCCGGTCGAACAGAAGGCCGGCGTCATCCTTGACCACGCACTTTCCTGTGGTGTTGCAGCCGCCGCAGGCCCGACAGGGAGCATACCGGTAGTCGGTGAGATACAGGAGTTCGGCGCTCCCCCCTCCCACCCGGAAACCCTCAATCGCCTGCCGGGCCAGGACGGCGGTGTTTCCCTTTTTACGGGGGCTGCAGGCCAAAGCCACACAGCTCAAGGCCATGCCCGTTTAATCCACCCTCTCAAACTCGCTCTTGCCGGCACCGCAGACGGGGCAAACCCAGTCCTCCGGCAGATCCTCAAAGGCCGTCCCCGGAGCCACACCGTTCTCAGGGTCTCCGGCAGCAGGATCATAAACGTAACCGCATACCGTGCATTCGTATTTAGCCATTTGCATACTCTCCCTTTCTCTTTATTTATAGGTAGGAGCAGCCGGTGGGGTGCTCCCCCGCTTCACCTGATGATAATAGGCGTAGGTCATGGGTGTGCCTTCCCGCAGTACCTCGGCCGCCGTGATCTCGCCGATGAAAATGGTGTGGGTGCCGGCGTCCACCTCCTGGATCATCCGGGCCTCGATATAGGCCAGGGTATGGTCGATCAGATAGGGGATACCGTTCTGTGTTGTCCTGTAAGTGATCCCGGCGAACTTGTCCATCTCCCGCCCGGACTTGAAGCCGAACCGGCCGATGAGGGAAAGGGGGGCATCATGGGCAAGCACCGATACCGCAAAGAAACCGCCCTCCCGGATAAACTCGTGGGTCAGGTTGTTTTTATTGATGCTGACGGCTACGGTGGGAGGCTCAGCGGAGATCTGGAAAACGGTGTTGGCGGTCTGCCCGTTGATCCGTTCCCCCTTCCTGGAGGTGACCACATAAAGACCGTAGCTGAGGGTAAAAAGGGCTTTCGGGTCCATTATCCTTAGCTCCTCTCACCGGAATTAAAGCGCTTTGGCCAGCCTGCCACCGGCAGCCTTGACCTGCGCCAGCTCCCCGGCATCAGGAACGTACCGGAGGTTAATGGGTTCCTCCGGCATCTCCCAACCCATTTCCCTGATGACCTCCGCCACCTGCCGGGCTCCCTGGCCGCCCCAACCGTAGGAGCCGAAGGCGAACCCGATCCGGTTCTTGGGACGCAGCCCCTTGATATAGGTAAGGAAGGCGCTCACCGTGGGGAGCATCCCGTTGTTCAGTGTCGGGGTGCCGATGAGAATTATCTTCGACCTCAAGACATCGGGGACGATATTGGAGATATGGTTGGTCTGGAGAAAGCGCATGGTCACCGGTATACCGGCCTCTTCCAGGCCGCTCTGCAGGGCAAGGGCAATCTTTCTGGTGGAGCCCCACATGGTGTCGTAGACGATCAAGGCCTGGCGTTCACTCTCATTGTTCGCCCATTGACGGTAGGACCGCTGGATCTCTTTCAGGTAAGTACGCCAGATCACCCCGTGGCTGGGGGCGATCATGTCCAGGGGAAGCTGTTCCACCACGTCCAGGGCCTTATTCACCTGATCCCCGTAAGGAAAGACGATGTTGGCATAATACTTTGCGGCCTCCTCCCGGACGATGTTCCATCCCAGTTCATCGTCGAAGCGCTCCACGCTGGCGATGTGCTGACCGAAGGCGTCGTTAGGCAGCAGCAGTTTGTCTTCCGGGATATAGGTGACCATGGAATCCGGCCAGTGTACCATGGGAGTCTGGACAAATTTGAGGGTGCGGGCGCCGATCTTCAGTTCATCCCCGGTGTTGACCTGCAGGTAGTCCCAGTTCTTCTTGTAATGTCTCTCCAATCCCTGCTTCCCCTTAGGCGATGTAACGATCTTCGCTCTGGAGGCGAGTTCCATCACTGTCGGGACGCTGCCCGAGTGGTCCATCTCCACATGGTTGACCACCACGTAGTCAATACGCCGGGGGTCGATCACCCCGGCTATCCGTTCCAACATTTCTTCCGCCAGGTAGTGTTTAACGGTGTCTACCAGGGTAACCTTCTGATCCACGATCAGGTAAGCGTTATAGGTGGACCCCAGCGGAGTCCGGTAGCCGTGGAAATAGCGGAGATTCCAGTCGATACCGCCCACCCAGTACACGCCCGGTTTGATCTCCAGGGGCTGCATCAGGGTCATCTCCCCTTAAATTATTTTTTAATAGTTCTTAATAGTTCCGTGCTTCCAGTTCAAAGAACGCCCGGGGATGTCCACAGGCCGGACAAACCTCCGGGGCGGCGTTCCCCTCATGAATATAGCCGCAGTTGCGGCAGCGCCATACGACCTTTTCCTCCCTCTTAAAGACCCGGTCGTTCTCGATGTTCGCCAGCAGGGCGCGGTAGCGCTCTTCATGTCCTTTTTCCGCTCTGGCGACCGCCCTGAACACCGCCGCTATTTCCCGGAACCCCTCTTCTTCGGCAATCCGGGCAAACTCCGGATACAAGACGGTATGTTCCTCATTTTCCCCGCCTGCAGCTGCTATCAAATTTTCGGCGGTGTTGCCGATAGTCCCGGCGGGAAAGGCAGCTTCGATCTTAACCTCGCCTCCCTCCAGGAACTTAAAAAACCGTTTGGCGTGCTCCTTCTCGTTTTCAGCGGTTTCTTGAAAAATGGCGGCAATCTGTTCGTAACCCTCTTTTTTGGCCTGTCCAGCAAAGTAGGTGTAGCGGTTTCGTGCCTGCGACTCGCCCGCAAAAGCTGTCAACAGGTTTTTTTCTGTTCTTGTACCCTTCAGACCCGGCATCGGTCCCACTCCTTTCCGAGCAATAAAAAATATAATAATATTTTAAAAGTATTTTACCACAAAAACCAAAATAAAACTATCATTTTGTAATATTTTTTATTTTGTAAGTGTTATTATTACTGTATCTGCTGCCCCCCGAACAGCGCGTTATAACATCACCAAAAAACAATCAAACAACCTGCGGGTGTATAAACACTGTACAGGGCGGTATTTCTACCGCCCTGTACAGTGACAGCTTGCTTATCCGAGAATCGCCTTGATGTCCTCCTCCGGCGTGGTGATCGGCCGAAGGTTGTAATTATCCTGGAGTACCTTGAGGACGTTCGGCGTGATGAAGGCCGGGAGGCTGGGGCCGATCCGGATGTTCTTTATTCCCAGGTGTAACAGGGTAAGCAGAATCGCCACCGCCTTCTGCTCGAACCAGGACAGGACGAGACTGAGCGGCAGGTCGTTCACGCCGCAGTTAAACGCGTCCGCCAGGGCCACCGCCACCTGGATAGCGGAGTAGGCGTTGTTGCACTGCCCCATGTCCAGAAGCCGGGGAATCCCGTCGATCTCGCCCAGGTCGAGGTAGTTGAAGCGGTATTTGCCGCAGCCTAGAGTGAGGATAACACAGTCCTTGGGCACCTTCTGTACGAACTCTGTGTAATAGCTCCTGGCGCTCTTGGTTCCGTCGCACCCTCCCACCAGGAAGAAGTGACGGATCTTTCCGGCCTTAACGGCGGCCACCACTTTGTCGGCGAGAGCCAGTACGGCCTGATGATGGAAACCGGTCACTGTTGTGGCAACCCGGTTGTCCGGCAGCGGCGGCAGTGCCAGAGCCTTTTCGATCACCGGCGCAAAGTTGCGGTCCTTGATGTGGGGCACACCCGGAAGATCGGCAACCCCACAGGTAAACATGCGATCTTTATAGGATTCCTTCGGGATCAGGACACAGTTGGTGGTACCGAGGATTGCCCCGGAAAATTCCTCGAATTCCTTACGCTGGTTCTGCCAGGCCGTCCCGTAGTTGCCCACCAGGTGCGGGAATTTCTTCAGCTCCGGATAGGCCAGTGCCGGCAGCATCTCGCCGTGTGTATAAACGTTGATACCTTTGCCTTCGGTCTGCTTCAAGAGCTCGTAGAGGTCCAAGAGGTCGTGCCCTGTGACCACGATTCCGGGGCCTGCCTTGGTGCCGACCTGCACTTTAGTTGGCACCGGAGCGCCGAAGCGATCCACGTGGGCCTTATCCAGCAATTCCATGACCCGGAGGTTCATTTCCCCCGCCTTAAGAAGGAGACCAACCAGGCTTTCCAGGTTGAAGTTCACGTTGGTAAGGGTTGCAAACAGACCCTCCGCGAAGAAGGCGTCGACCTGTTCGTCCACCGCCCCCAGTTCCCTGGCATGATAGGCATATGCCGCAATCCCTTTGAGGGTGATCAGCAGGGTGTCCTGGAGGCCGGCGACGTCCTCGTTTTTGCCGCAGACTCCCGATTTGGTGCACCCGGTTCCACCTGCGGTCTGTTCACACTGGTAACAAAACATCATTACTCCCCTCCTGATATTGTTTTTATCTATTATGGACTTGTTTTGTCCATATTACCGGCTAAAAAAATTACTGTCCATTGAAGACCAGTACCCGGTTAACCAGAACCAGTAAAGTAATCTCACCTGAGGATTTCCATGGGAGCATCTCCCTCTCTGCGGACTATTATAGTCCATTTTTCTCCACACTGTCAACCCCCTTTTTAAATTTTTTTCATTTGGTAACGCTCCTGCAATAGATGAAAAACCGCCAGGTTCTTTGTCATCTCTATCATGGCATGACACGGCACGGGTCAGTGCCGCCGCCCCAGTAAAAAAAGTATTTCGCCAAGCAGTGTTATCAGGGTACCCCCCCCCCATGGCAGTAATTTCCATTTCCTCTTGCGGAATCCGTAAAAACGCCTCTACCACCCGGGGGTCAAATTGCCGGCCTGCACACCGTTTTAATTCATTCCATGCCTCCTGCGGGGTGAATGCCTGCCTGTAAGGCCTGGCGGAGGTCATGGCGTCATAGGCATCGGCCACACGAATAATGCGCGCCATAAGCGGGATTTCCTCTCTTGAAAGGCCGGCCGGATAACCTCCGCCCCCATAGTCTTCGTGGTGGTGCCGTACTGCTGCAATGACCGCAGCAGGGAACCGGGCCGGCTCCAGGATCCTGGCTCCTATTTCAGGGTGTTCCTGGATCTCTTTCCTTTCTTCCGGGGTGAGGGGTCCCGGTTTAAGAAGAATGCCCTCTTGTATGCCAATTTTGCCCAGGTCATGCAGAAGTCCGGCCAGGTAAACCTGTTCCTCCTCCTCAGCATCAAGTCCCAGCTTTCGGGCACAGGAGCGTGCCCATTTAGCTACCCGGATGGAATGGCCCCTCGTGTATACGTCCTTGGCCTCCAATGCCGCTGCCAGCGCCTGTACGGTACTCAAGTAGTACTCTCGCAACGAGGAGTAAAGGCGGGAATTTTCCAGCGCCAGCCCGATTTGAGCTGCAACGGTACCCAGGTACCCAACTTCCTCTTCCGACCAGCGGCGCGGTACAGGGGAATAAACCTTCAACGTGCCCAGAATCTTTCCGCCAGCTTTCACCGGCACCACAACCAGGGCCCGCATCTCAAGTGCGTAGTAGGGCAGGTGCCTGCCAGACCCGTTTGCGGCCAGGTCCTCCACTACCACGGCTTCCCCTCTCCGGAGTACCTCGCCCAGTAAATTACCCTCCGGCCGGACGCGGGTTACCTTTTCTTGCAACTTCGGGCTCATACCTGAACCGGCCCTCAGCACCAGTTCGCCGGTATTCTCGTCAAGCACCTGCAGGGCACACCGCTGCGCACCCAGCACGTCCCTTATACTTGCCAGAGCCGATTCAAGCAATAGATCCACATCAAGGTGGCTCGATAACACCTGTCCTACCTCGATTAGCCGTTCAAGCATCGCTGCCCTTTCTTGAACCTTCCGGAAAAGCCGGGCGTTTTCCAGAGCCAGCCCCAGAATGGTGCCCAGGGTAGTTAAGATGACGGTTTCATCTTCAGTGAAGCGCTGCCCCCCTGGCTTGCCTGCTAAGGTAAGCACCCCCGTTACCTTGCCCCCAGCTGTAAGAGGTATCGCAACTGCCGGTCGCTTTTCTTCGGGCGTGCTTTCTCCGGGACGGCTGTCAAAGTGCGCGGCAATAGCTTCCCGCCCAACAGAGGCTATTATTTCTCCAGCAGGAATGACCCTAAGTTCGCTGCACGGCTCCAGGGTAGCCGCCACCTCAAGAGTTGCCGCCCCTGGTTCCGCTTCGCCCAGCATTATCACCGACCCGCTGGTGGCACCCGTCAATTTCAGCACCGACTGAAGTCCCCGCCGGGCAGCTTCGGACACCTGCAGGCTGCCGGAAACAGTTTTGCTGAAATCAAAAAGAGCGCTGAGTTCGTCTACCTTTTTCTGTAGTTCCTGCCTGCTGTACAGCAGCCGGGCCACGGTTTCCGTCACTGCCCGCATCATCTCCGCCGTAGTCCAGAGTCGTTCTTCAGGCCAGAGGGGTATTGTTTTTGCCGCCGCCAAAAGCTCCTCCCCGTCAATATCGGTCTCCCGGGCGAGCCCGGCCACTTTCTCTGCTGTAAGCGGCTCAAGCGCTACACTGCCGCCCACCAGTACCGCTACCGTTTCTCCCGCTACCCGTAGGGGTACTGCCAGGTGCACCAGTCCGGCATGGCAAGTGTCGAGAACCGATCTCCCTGCATCCACGGCAGCCCTGGCAGAGATTATACGTGAAGCCGCGCACCTGGCTCTTCCTTCTGGATTAGCATTAAGCAGGGTGCAGAAAGAGCACAGGTTGGAGGTTTCAGTGAGCGGGCGCCCATCCGGATAGGTGATCAAGGCTGCCAGTCCTACAGCCTGGCTCATACTGTCTTGCAGTCTTTGTAAGCCGATCTGTTTCAGTGCTTCGTAGTATTGCATTGATTTCCCCCTCTCCTGAGCGGCATACCTCCCGCGAGTAGTGCTCAACATACCCATTCCAAGAATCCGAACTGTGCAACAAGCCTCGGGAGTGCTAGGTGTCAGGCCCTTACTGCCGAGCCGGTGCATCTGGCTTTTCCCAACTCTCCTTAAGGGAAGCTTCGGCATAAGCGATAAGCTCTTCACCGTCATTCCCGTTGTCAGGGTAGACCGCGATGCCGTAACTCCAACTGCCGGGAAGGATCTTTTCCAGTTTTTTTATTACCACCTCTGCCCCTTTTTCCCCGGTCAGGGGAAGGACCAGGGCCAGGGTGCTCTTGCTAAGCTCGATAACTGTGTCTATTTCCCTCAAGCGGCGCCGCGTCTGCCTGCCGGCTTCGCTTATCTTTTCCCTGCCGGTATCCCGGGACCGCACCAGGACCAAAGCCAGGTTGAGGTTCCCCCTCTTAGCCCGGTTTATTTCGTTCCTGAGCACTTTCTGCAACAAACCGGCAGGGGTTAACTCTCCCCGGGCACCGGAGCCTATGAGCCTCTCTACACGGCGCACCAGATCCTCAAAGGAGTAGGGCTTACAGAGAAAATCCACCGCTCCAAGCTCTATGGCCCGTTTCACCACCGCAAGGTTGCTGTCAACTGTTACCACCATGACCGGCACATACCTGTACTCGGGAAGCAGCTTTAGATTCTCCAGAACAGCAAGACCGTCCATGCCGGGGAGATGGATGTCCAGGATCACCAGGTCATACGGGTCCCTTTTCCCCCTGATCCTCGTCAACGCCTCCTGGCCGCTGGATGCCTCATCCACAACATAGCCCCTATCCTCCAGTGCCCTCTTTGAAGAAAACCTAGTCAGGGTCGAATCTTCTACCAGCAGGATACTCTTTTCAACCTGGGCTAACAATTGTCTTTGCTCCTCTCCCAAACTCTTTTCTGCAAGGATAGCTCATAGATATATATCTTGCCCCAATCCCAGGGGATCAGGGCAAGGGCAGAATACTGCCGCGGCTCTCACTGTCCTTAAGCAACCCCATTGCTCCGCTTCTCCGCTATTAACATTATCAAAATTCGACGCAGACTGCCAATTTCCTCTAAAATAATCCAGTTTTCAGACACGCTCACCATTCCGTATCATCAACCCCGACTCCAAAATTTCCATTTAAATTAAAATATTCTTGCAATTATTGCTACCTTAACCCGCCCGCCCCGGTAAAATGACAAAAAATGTAAGGAATGGCTCGGCCACGTAACCGGGCTGTGGTCTTCGAAAGAACTTCTCGCACCCGGCACACTGCCCTTCATCTCCGGGGACCCGGTCAAGATCCTGGCTACCGCCGCCGCAGCCGCGACACTACACCCCACACCCGGGCGCGATTTCCAGGAGTCGTCTCCGGCACCGCACCTCAAGCACTAATATTTTTTCCGGCTGCGAGGCAAGCTAAGAATGAGGTGATGAAAATGCCGGACAACACTACACCCAAGAAAAAGGCCAAAAAGAAACCCGGCCCGCACGAGCAGCTCAAGTGGGAAACCGCCCGGGAGCTCGGGCTCGACGACGACCTGGCCAAGGCTGGAGACGAGCTCACCGTAAGGGAAGCGGGCAAAATCGGCGGGCACATGGTGAAGAAGCTGGTCAAGGCGGGCGAACAGGCCCTCGCCCGCAAGAACAACCCAAAGCAGCAGTAAAAAGAAAAGGGAACGCCCATCCTGAATCGGGGCGGTTCCCTTTCTTTTTTCTTTTAAACTTTGGGTTCGCTTTCCATTTCCTTATACTTCTCGATTATCCTTATTTCATAATCATCACGGAACTGGCCTTGATGTTCCCCCTTTGTTTTTTAATATTCTGTTTCAGAAAGAAGCTTTTATGCAGGAATTCCATTATTCGTGTCGAATGTATTACCCAGGCAATATAAGGTTCTCCGAGTCAACCGGCCTGTCGCGCGGGCTCCGCGCCACGGCGGTTGACCGTCAGGGTGCACCTGGAAACGGGTGCGCCTCCCAGTGCGGAAAGGGGAGGTAGGTGAAGTTCATTTCAGGCCGGGCCTGCATTTCCGCAGCCCGGCTCTTTTGTTGAGCATCGCACCCCCCGCACCCCCGGGAACCATCTCTCGCAAAGGGGGTGAAGGCCGAAAATTGGTGTTTGGTTTGAAAGCAATATTGAAAGAAATATTTAATAACAGAAAGGGGTTTGCTAAAATTGATTAAGCAAAAGGGTATCAAGAGACTATCCCTGTTTTTGGTTAACATCTTCATTATCGGGGGGCTCGCTCTGTCGGGGTGCGCCACGCAGAAGGAAAAGGCCCCGGCACAGTCGAAGACCCCGAAGGTCAAGGACGTGATCCTGGCTACGACTACCAGCACCGTGGACACCGGGTTGCTGGATGTGCTGATCCCGAAGTTTGAAGAGAAAACCGGCCACAAGTTGAAGACCATCCCCGCAGGCTCCGGTCAGGCCCTGGCCATGGGGGAAAAGGGTGAAGCGGATGTGCTGCTGGTCCATTCCCCGAAAAAAGAAATGCCCCTGGTGAACAGCGGAGTGGTCATCAACCGCAGGCTGGTAATGCATAACGATTTCGTGATCGTCGGCCCTGCTGACGACCCCGCGGGGATCAAGGGGCTGAAGTCGAGCGCCGACGCCTTCAAGAGAATCGCCGAGAAAAAAGCCATCTTCATTTCTCGCGGGGACAATTCCGGAACCCATACCAAGGAACTGGACATCTGGAAACAGGCGGGGATCACTCCTGAGGGTGCCTGGTACCAGCAGTCCGGCCAGGGGATGGGCCAGACCCTCCTGATGGCCTCCGAGAAAAAAGGCTATACCCTGACCGACCGGGGAACCTTCCTCGCCCAGCAGAAGAACATCAAGCTGGTTATCCTGGTGGAGGGGGACAAGGCTCTCCTCAATATCTATCACGTCATGCAGGTAAACCCCCAGAAGTTCCCGAAAGTCAACGCGGAAGGAGCCAAAGCCTTTGTTGACTTCATGGTTTCTCCGGAAACCCAGAAGATCATCGGGGATTTTGGGAAGGATAAATACGGCCAGGCCTTATTCGTTCCCGACGCCGGCAAAAGCGAGGATGAAGTAGGAAAATAACTAAGGTGGGTTACAGTTGAGTTTCATCGGAACAGGAATCGCAGAAGCATTGAGGATGCTGGTTACGGGAAACAAAGAGGTGCTGGAGATTACATGGCGTACTTTCCAGGTCTCCGGCACGGCGACGCTGATCAGCGTCCTGATCGGCGTGCCGATCGGGACTTTCCTCGCCCTGAAGGGCTTTTTCGGGCGTAACCTGGTAATCAGCGTGGTGAACTTAGGAATGGGACTTCCCCCGGTGGTGGTGGGGCTGGTCACCTGGCTCTGCCTCACCCGCTACGGCCCCCTGGGGTTCCTGGGGCTGCTTTATACACCGACGGCGATGGTCGTCGCCCAGGCGATCATCGCTTCCCCCATCGTGGCCGGTTTCACCATCGCCGCCATCCAGTCCATCAACCCGAAGATGCGCCTGCAGATCCTCGCCCTGGGAGCGAACCGGGTGCAGTTTCTCCTGCTCCTGCTGCGGGAGGCCCGGCTCGGCCTCCTGGCTGCCGTGATCGCCGGCTTCGGCGGGGTGATCTCGGAAGTGGGGGCATCCATCATGGTGGGAGGCAACATCAAGGGGTACACCAGGGTGCTCACCACCGCCATCGCCCTGGAGGTCTCCAAGGGGAGCTTCGAGCTGGCCACCGCCCTGAGCATCATTCTGCTCCTGCTCACCTTTTTGATTACGGCGGTTCTCACATCAATCCAGCAACACCGGAGGCAGCCTCAATGACGACGATAGAGCATAACGCCCTTACAGCTGAGCAGATCCAGCTCGTGAAGGACAGGAAACAGATCTTTTACATCGACCGCTTTGCTTTAAGGGAGGGGGAAGTGGTGGCCCTGGTGGGCCCGAACGGGGCTGGAAAAACCAGCCTCCTGCTGACCCTCGCCCTTCTGCAAAAACCCACGGGAGGCCGCATTCAGTTCAACGGCATCCCGGCCTCCCCGCGCAACCTGCTCTCCCTGCGGCGCCAGATGGCGGTGGTCTTCCAGGAACCGCTCCTGATGGATACCACGGTCCTGGAAAACGTGATGGCAGGGCTGCGCATCCGGGGTGTTCCGGGAGAGGAGGCCAGGAGGCGGGCCGGGGAGTGGCTGGAGCGCCTGGGAATTGCTCACCTGGCGAAGCGTCCTGCTCTGCGGCTTTCGGGCGGTGAGGCCCAGCGGGTCAACCTGGCCCGGGCGTTTGCCCTGCAACCGAAGATTCTTTTCATGGACGAGCCCTTCGCCTCCCTGGACTACCCGACCCGCACCGCCCTGCTGGAGGAGATCGGAACGATCCTCAGGGAGACGCGGATCACCACCCTCTTCGTCACCCACGACTACACCGAAATCCCCTTCCTCGCCCGGCGGGTAGCCGTCATGCTGGACGGCCGCCTGATCAAAACCGGGACCGTCGCCGAGGTGCTGGGGATAGAAGCCATTCCCCAGAGGATCGCCGCACCGTGGGAACAGGATGTCCGGCGGAGTCTTTAAATGTAAATGGCCAACAGCATTTAGGCCAACACGGCGTATAACATTGACTTCACGCAGCGCGCGGATATTTGTCTTCGGCATCACATAGCCACATTGCTAAAGCGTCACGGCCCCATTTCTATTGCTTCTAAAACAGTATCTCCGCACGTGACGCAACCAGGCAGATCAGGGAAATGAACGCAGTACCCCCCCTCTGGTTCTGGTGTAAATATGGCTGGATATACGTATTTCATGGTAATGACCTCCTTACATTTTTTATTTCGTGCCCCGTGGAGCAGGGGCTATTTCTACTCCTCTCTCCTGCGATAAATGGTCACACGTATAAATACGTATGTCAACTAGCAGTTAAAAATTAAATATTAATGGGAATTTGACGGGAGAAATTATGATTTTGTAGCCGTCCATTCCTCTTCATGGGGTGCGAAGAAAAAACACTGCAAAGGATTGGCCAGACAAGAAGAAAACGTTATTTCCCTGAACTGTGAACTGAACGGCGGGGGATCTGAATATGATCAGGTGGGTGGACTCTTCGGTGGCCGTAGGCGTCTCCGGTCTTCGGAGAACCGAAGTAAAGAACGAAGCGGTGAGATGGCCGCGCCTGCGGCTCTCCCCCCGCCCGCTTGACGATGTTTATTCCTTCTCCGTTTGCTGTTCCGGCTTCAGGGCGGCGATTACATCTGAGATCTGCTTCGCCTGCACCTGGCCCTTTGCCATATCCAGGAAAGGCTTGATCAGGTCGATCGGCAGCGGGAAGATGATGGTGCTCGACTGGTTGACGGCGATCTCCCGCAGGGTCTGCAGGTAGCGGAGCTGGATTGTCGCCGGGTTTCTGGAAATGATGTCGGCGGCCTCGGACAGGGTTTTCGAGGCCTGGTACTCACCGTCGGCGTGAATCAGCTTGGCCCTCCGTTCACGCTCGGCCTCGGCCTGGGCGGCCATCGCCCGCTGCATGGTGGGCGGCAGCTCCACGTCCTTGACCTCCACGGTGCTCACCTTGATCCCCCAGGGCTCCGTTCCCTCGTCAATGATGTGCTGCAGCCGCTGGTTGATCTCCTCCCGCTTGGAGAGCAGTTCGTCCAGCTCGGACTGGCCCAGCACGCTTCTCAGGGTCGTCTGGGACAGCTGGGAGGTGGCTCTGATGAAGTCCAGCACCTTGATTACGGCGTCCACCGGGTTGATGACCCGGAAGTAGACGACGGCGTTCACCTTGACGGTTACGTTATCCTTGGTGATTACCTCCTGGGTGGGAACATCCATGGTGATCACCCGCAGGTCCACCTTTTGCATCCTTTCAATCCCCGGGATAAGGAAAATTATACCCGGCCCCCGGGCGCCGACGCACCGCCCGAGGCGGAAGATAACCCCCCGTTCGTATTCCTGGACGATGCGGATCGATGCGGCTACCAGGATCAGCAGCAGTATCAGGATCGGAATAAAATTCGGCATCACAACCCCTTTGAAGGCGAACCTTCGCAGGGTTTCACCCCTTTCGTTCTTTTTTGTATTATTTTTGTATTATTGCCCATCGGGCAGAAACTA
Source organism: Clostridia bacterium (assembly GCA_902812435.1). Lineage (GTDB taxonomy): Bacteria > Bacillota > DSM-12270 > Thermacetogeniales > Thermacetogeniaceae > DULK01. Next base: position 3,649 of record CADDZA010000013.1, on the reverse strand, counting down.
CGTTTTCTTTTGAACCTTCAGCCGCAGCCCTTCGACACCGGTGATCACCACCTCTTCGCCGGCTTTGACATAGTTGTGTTCAGCCGAAGCGTTCCAGATCTCACCGGCCACGAAGACGGTTCCCGTCGGGTTGAGGTCGGTTCTGGCCACCGCCGTCCGGCCGATCAGCCCCTCCATTCCGGTGATCACCGCCCGCTGCTGGCCCCGGACCACCGCGGTGACCAGGAGGGCCAGCAATGCCGCGAAGATGAGGGCGGTCGTAACGATCAACGAGATACTCACCCCCAGGCCGGGAGGGCCGTTGCTAAAGAGGATCAGGGAACCGATAATAAATGAAACGATACCGCCCGCGCCCAGAACACCGTGGCTGGGCACGAACGCCTCGGCGATAAAGAGGCCGAAGGCCAGGAGGATCAGCAGGATGCCTCCCCAGTACGCGTCAAGTGTACCAAGAGAATAGAGGCCCAGCAAGAGGGAGATACCTCCAGCGACGCCAGGGAAGATCAGTCCGGGGTGGTAGATTTCCACCATCAGGCCGGCCATGCCGATGGTCATCAGGATGTAGGCGAGGTCCGGTTTGCTGAGGGCGAGGAGGAATTTTTCCACGGCATTCATGGGTACTTCCTGCACCGGGGCATTCCGGGTCCTCAAGGTCGCCTTTGCCCCGCCGCTCAGGGTGACGGTTCTGCCATCCAGTTTGGAGAGCAGGTCCTTCATGTCGCGCACCCTCAGGTCGATCAGGTTGAGCTTCAAGGCCTCCTCATCGGAATAGGATTTGCTCTCACGCACCGCCAGCTCCGCGGCGCGGGCGTTCCGGCCGCGCATCTGGGCGATGGAGCGGATCCAGGCGGCGGCGTCTTCGGTGATCTTTTCACCGGGGACGTTTTGCCGGCCGTCCGCAGGCCCGATCCCGACCGGGTGCGCCGCTCCCACCCTGCTGCCGGGGGCCATTGCCGCCACGTGAGCACAAATGGTGATGAAGGTTCCGGCGGAACCCGCCCAGCCACCGGCAGGCCCCACGAAAACCACCACGGGCACCCGGGCGTTGAGAATGGTGGTCACCAGGTCCTGAGTTGTACTGTAAAGCCCGCCCGGGGTATTGAGTTCGATGATGCAGGCACTGGCTTCGCTGCGCTCGGCGTAGCGGATGACCCGTTCGCAATAGCGGGCGGTGACGGGAACCACCGGGCCGCTGTACCGGGCGATGCACACCGGAGCAGTGCCGGAGCCGGCCGCGGCGGCGTCCGGCGGCGTGGGGGGCAGGGCCGGTATTATTGCAAAAAGGGCAGCAAGAAGCAGGAAAACGCATCGGCGCCTTTCCGGTGATATCTGTGGCCTTCTCCTCGGCATCTGTCTTTCGCTCCTTTCATGTGAGTTATTCTTTATTGAAGGGAAATATCCTTTAATCATTTTGCCGGGCGGAAAGAAATCGGGGCTTTATTAAATAATGCGCTTAACAGCTAAATGGAGAACGGACGGAAGTGAAGTATGGATGGGATGGACAAGACCCTTGATCGCGCATGATATAAAATACACCCGCTGAACTGCGGGCGGTGTAGCGCGACGGCTTGGTTTTAATTTTCAGAATTCAGGAATCGCTTCATACTCCAATTCCCTTTCCCTGAAAATGCGGATGAACAATAACATCCCAAGTGAAAACCATATGAAGCCATTCCGGAAGCAAGTAAGCTATCTGATATTCAATACGATAGTAGGGAAAGCTTTGTTAGCCTTATTGATGTTGACACTGTTGAATATCGCCGGGAAAATGATCATCGAGCAGTAAAAAAGACGCTAACCATTCCAAGCTGGCTCAACGCCCAAGGTGAGAAAGCAGGCGTCAACTTTTCCAAAATACTGCAAGACGCTTTAATCAGTCATCTTGGATTAGAAAGCTGTAGTGTAAAAAAGCAGCCCTAAGTCGGTATTCCCAAACCAACCCATGTTCTGGTTGCCGCTGAGGCCCTAGGCTTTCCAGTATGCATTGCCTAGGGCTCTGTTTATGGGCCCGTGGGCCATCCGCCATGGCCATTTATTTCTGGCGTTAGATAGTTCCCTTCCGACATCTGACATCTTGCCTCAGACATCTATTTACAGGGTAGGTCTTTTTATGATGAAATATGTCAATAATATCAACAGTTTTCCAATAACATGTCAATAAAAGCTCTTTTAAAAGGTGTGAGGACTTTATCTTTTCTCAATATGATCGCCAGGTATTCCGGGTCGATAAGATGGCTCAAAGAGATAAACTCCAGCCTCCTTTGCCGCAGCCCCGGCAGGTTGCATGCGACAGTAGCGAAAGAGATGCCCAACCCGATTTCCACGTACAGAGAGCTCAATTCAACGTTGGAGGATTCCATAACACTACGGTAAGTCATGCCAAAATCATGGAAGAGTTTTTCCAGTTTTCTGCAGTTGGAGAATTCTCCGCTCCTGGGAGGTAGGATAAGGGGATACTGGGCGATTTGCCGCACCGAGACTTTTTTAATTTGAGTAAGAGGGTGTCCGATTGGTGTCAACAAAACTGGCTCCATCCTTTTCCAGCTGATTTTCGAAAGTTCTTTTGGAACTCCACCACCATCAGTCTCTGCCTTACCAGGTACCCCTGGGCGGAGTTCAGGAAAACCAAGGGCGGCATCAAGGTACATCTACGTCTCAGGTTCTGTAACGGGGGCTGTATTCCGGACAAGGCAGTGGTCACCCCGGCCCGACGGGCCGACAAGACCCAGATGGACCAGTTGGTGGTGAACGAGTCGGATGCCCTGAACGTCATCGACAGGGGCTATGTAGATTACAAGAAGTCCGATTACTATTGCGAAAGTGGCATTCTGTTCGTTACCAGGCTCAAGGACAATGCCATCGTCGATGATAGTATGTTTGACCGTCCAGAGTAACAGTACCATAAGGATAACTAGTGCATGGTGTTTCCCAACTGGAAGGCAGATAGTCTGTATTAAAGACTAGGCCATCGCGTACATTGCCTGAACCATCACGAAACCTGACCTGACGATATCCCGAACCAACGTATTTCCTCCCGAACGCCTCACGCTGATAGAGATGATCAATTATACTTCTGCCAGTCATATCCCAATTATTGATTGTCTGACTACTTTTGTTAACTGCAAAATACTCATAACTCATGTGTTTTCTCCTGAACACCCCCCTATGCACTCCCGATCTCAGTAAGTCTTTAAAAGCTTCGATCAAGCCCGGAACTGTTAAATTCATTTCACTCCTCCTTTGAACCAGTTGTCGGTCCTATATAATCGATAATTATTTCGATTTTTCACTCAAATCCTTCCATTCGATACCAGCAGCAATAAAAAATCCCATTTGTAAGAAACCTTGACAAATTGTAAGGTTTCTTACGCAGGAATTTGATAGCAGATGAGGAATGTATTGGTGATGATCGGAGAGGGGGTGAGGTTATGAATGGAATAATGGAAAGACCCGAGTAGTAAATACTTGAAAGAATGTGGTATATCGAAGGGATTGGGCTCGTGAATAATCTAATATTTGTTTAAAGTAGGTTCTCGTAAACCAAAAATGCCCATGTAACAAACTGGGATATGTGCTAGAACAATCCTTATCCCAGCAACTAAAAAAAGAACCTTGACAACGAAATAGCGGTGATCCCAAGACCGGGGCA
>CADDZA010000012.1 GCA_902812435.1 Clostridia bacterium | reverse complement strand
TTCTCCATAAATCCCGCAGGCAAACAAAACGCCTAGTAACACGCCTCTGAAAACGTATTCCCTGAATTCCGTGTCCCATGCGGCTTGCGGCCTTCTGTTTGTCTATGGGCTGTCGAACTCCGGTTTAACTTTAAGTTATTATTGTTTGAATATTATCTGTGGTTCTCGGTAATAATAAAAACAGAAGGTCGCTCTCACTTCCTGTTAAGTAATCGGTCGTTACTTAAATAGCCTGACCAGCGAAGAGAAGTGAGGCGACCTTCGGTATTGTTTTTTTAAATTAAAAATTTTCTATTCTTTTATCCGTTACCTCTTCAGGATATTTCAAAAGACCCAGGTGGCAGAGAATGGGAGAGCTGTACAAGGCGAGGAAGATACAGACAACGCTTACTAAAGTCAAAAAATATAACCCCAGGCCAATTGCCATGCCCAATCCAGCTGTAACCCATAAATTAGCCGCTGTTGTCAATCCCCTGACAGTGCCCCTATCCTTCCAGATAACGCCTGCACCTAAAAAACCGATGCCGGTGACAATCTGTGCGGCAATCCGTCCTGGATCCATGCGAAAGCCTTCAATGATTGGGTTGGTGTGGAGTCCATAAGCACTAACTACCATGAACAGGGTTGAACCAATACATACAAGGGAGTAAGTTCTGATACCGGCGGGTTTCTGGTGCCTTGTCCGTTCGTAACCGATGATCAAACCGACTAGGAGAGAAATAAACATACGAATAATTATCTCTGTGTATGAAAGCATTTCGGCCCCTCCCAAAATATTTATCTAAACTTAATACAAGCTTAATGTTATTTAATTAATTTTAATATTATTTAACCAAGCTTAACAATTACTTAATATAAAATTAACATATATTTTCTCTGCTGTCAAATAAAAAATACCGCCAATTCGACGGACTATTGTTCGGCGAAATGTAATTTCGTTTTGTACCTTTGTCAAAGGATTGCTTCGATGACTTCCTCCAATTGTGCAAGGTTGCGGCATTCAAAAACCTGTCTGCAGTAAGGAGCATATACCTTCATGATGCTGTCCTCTGAATCCCAGGTGCTTTGAGGCTGCGGATTGAACCATAAAACCTTTCTCACGTGTTCAGAAATTTGTTTTAAGAAATCCTTTTCGTCAGAACGCCAATTGTTTCTTGCATCACCGAGAATAATCAGAGTACTCTTAGGTGAAATGCTGCTAAGGTATTTGGTAGCAAATATAGTAAATACTTTCCCATAATCTGAAAAGCCCGAATATGAAAAATGGGCTTTTGAAAAGGCCTCCTGCAGAGCGGCCTCGATGTCTTTGTTATGGAAGTAATTCGTCACCTCTTCAATCCTGTCAACAAATAAAAAAGACCGCACTGACCTGAACCTGTTTTGGATCGTATAGACCAACTGCAGCATAAACTCACTGAAAACCGCTACCGAGCCCGATACATCACATAAGAGCACGATTTCCGGTTTGCTGAGCTTTTTTTTACGATACCTCAAGCAAACCGGTGTTCCGCCCGTCTTGAGGGCGTTTCTTACGGTTCTTCTCATGTCAATTTCGCCGTGTTTCGCCCTCCGATAGCGACGTGCATACTTTGAGGCCAACTTACGCGCCAGTTTTGTGATTCGCTTCCGAATTTCATCGATTTCAATGTTATTGAGCTGGTAAAATTCCTTTTCCCTGATGTTGGCCGCAGACGCTATTTCTTCCAGGGCATCCTGACCAAAAGTTATGACGAAATACTCTTCCAAGAGTTCTTTTATGCGATCCTCCAAATAATTCAGGCATTCCAGCCATCTGGAATATGTGATCTCATTGACTTTTTCCTTTTCCCTGATGCGCTCCAGCCGGTTTACGGCTTCGTACCAACCGATGGATACTTTAGCCTGAACGATTAGCTGTTCTAGGTTGGCCAGATCTTCGCGTTTGGAATTGCCGAGGCTTTTAAAAGCTAATTGAGCGAGTTGGTTGAGCAAGGAATAATTTCCGTCCCGTACCGCCTTTACCAGCAATAGGGCCGGAGATGCCCCTCCACCCCTGCCTTGGCCGATGCCTTCGGCAGACCTGGCCAGTTCGATAAAATAGCCTGCGTTTTCCGTGTTCACCAACTGACCATCCCCGTTCTTTCTATCATGCTGGGATACCGGGAGGGTCAAGAAAAAAAGGCGAAACATTTTGTCAAACAGGGGCTTGTCTGCCTTCTCACAAATCATGGTGCAAGCGAGTGCCTGATAAAAGTCTTTAAATTGAAAGCCTACCTCGGCAGTGGCGCGTAGAGCGTCGGCGATCTGTGAAAAAGAAATACTAAGACCGCCTTTACGCAAAAGCCGGCCAAATTCTAAAATTTTTTCTTCCATAAGTTTCCCTATAAAAAGTTTCCCTATAAAATCGCTATTTTATCGCTACATTTTGGGTAGAAGGGATGATACTTTATTGTAAATCTTGTCAATATCGCTTTGGTATTTTAATAATATGTTCAAGGTACCCTGGACGATTTCCTCATCAACCACCTTGCTACCCAGGGTCATAATTGATCTTGCCCAGTCAATGGTTTCAGCAATACTCGGTGCTTTTTTAAGTCTTTGTTTTCTCAATACCTGTACAAAACTGACAATTTGCTGTGCCAGGCAATCTTTAATACCGGGAACCTTCAGGTGAATGATATCGAGTTCCCGTTCGAAGGTCGGATAGTCGAGATAAAGATGAATGCATCTTCTTTTTAGGGCGTCCCCAAACTCCCGGGAACTGTTACTGGTAAGGACAACAACCGGAATGTGGTTGGACCTAACTGTTCCCAGTTCAGGTATGGTTACCTGATAATCGGAGAGGATTTCCAGCAGAAAGCTCTCGAATTCTTCGTCACTCTTGTCTACCTCATCAATTAATAAAACGACGGGTTCCTCAGACGACAAGGCTTCAAGAAGTGGGCGCCTTAAAAGGAATTCAGGAGTGAATATATCCTGCTTGGCTTCTTCCCAGTCCTTGCTCTGGGTTTGGGCAACGTGAAGACGCAGTAGCTGCTTCTGGTAATTCCATTCGTACAAAGCCTTGGCTTCATCAAGCCCTTCGTAACACTGGAGTCGTATCAACCGGCTATTGGTGGCTTGTGCCAGCACCTTTGCGAGTTCGGTTTTGCCAACACCGGCCGGACCTTCTACCAGTAACGGCTTCTGAAGTTTGAGAGCAAGATATACAATAGTCACAACGTGACGATCCGTTATATAATCACAAGCGGCCAGTTTTTTCTGAAGCTCTTCAACCGAACCGAACATTTTCGGCAGTCTCTCCCCGAGTTTCTTGCAAAAAGTTTATAAACTGTAATTAGGCGCTTCTTTCGTTATGTCTACGCTGTGCGGATGGCTTTCCCGCAGCCCGGCATTGGTTATCCGGATAAATTTTGTTTTTGTTTGCAGTTCCTCGATATTTTGGACACCGCAGTAACCCATTCCTGCCCGTAGGCCTCCAATTAACTGGAATATGATTTCTGAAACCGCGCCACGGTACGGTACTCGCCCCTCCACTCCCTCTGGGACGAGTTTTTCGGGGTTATCCTGGAAGTAGCGATCCATGCTTCCGCTTCGCATGGCACTAATGGAACCCATTCCGCGATAAACCTTGTATTTTCTTCCCTGGTATATTTCGAGTTCGCCGGGACTTTCCTCCGTTCCTGCCAGCAAGTTGCCCAGCATAACCGTGTTTGCCCCGGCGGCAAGGGCTTTGGTGATATCACCGGAATACTTGATGCCTCCGTCTGCAATAATCGGTATTCCGTATTTCCTGGCTTCACGGGCACATTCTAAAACGGCAGTTATTTGCGGGACTCCGATGCCGGCCACCACCCGCGTCGTGCAGATTGATCCGGGGCCGATACCGACCTTAACTGCGTCTGCGCCGGCTTTGATTAAATCGACAGTAGCTTCAGGTGTGGCAACATTACCAGCTATTAACGGTAGACCTGGGTACGTGCTTTTAACCAGCTCAACGGCTTTAAGAACCCCAATTGAATGACCGTGAGCGGTATCAATAACGATTACGTCAACCCCTGCCTCCCGCAGGGCCGCTACTCGTTCCATTAAATCGGGTCCTACTCCGACCGCCGCCCCGGCAAGCAGGCGTCCTTTTACATCTTTTGCGGAGTTGGGATACTGGCGGGCCTTTTCGATATCCTTGATTGTAATTAAACCACGTAAATTATAGTTCTCATCAACAATCGGCAGCTTTTCAATCTTATGCTTCCTTAATATGTTTTTTGCTTCTGCAAGTGTTGTCCCCACCGGTGCAGTGATCAGGTTTTCCTTGGTCATTACCTCGGCGATCGGCCTGTTGAAATCATCCTCAAATCTGATATCGCGGTTTGTGATAATGCCAACCAGTTTCCCCTCAACCGTAATTGGCACACCAGAGATATGATAGTGTTCCATCATTTCCAGAGCATTTTTCACCAGATGCTGGGGGGTTAAAGAAATTGGATCGCTGATGATGCCATGCTCCGATCGCTTGACGCGATCCACCTGGGCAGCCTGCTGTTTTATAGTCATGTTTTTATGAATAATTCCGATGCCGCCTTCCCTGGCTATCGCAATTGCCATATTGGCCTCGGTAACAGTATCCATGCCGGCGCTGAGAATGGGGATGCTTAGTTTTATATCCTTAGTTAAGTAAGTTGTTACATTGACGTCACGGGGCAACACTGACGATTTACCGGGAATCAAGAGGACATCATCGAAAGTTAGTCCGTTTTTTATCACTCTTTCTTCAAACAATTTTTCTGCTCTCCTTTCTCTTTCCCCTCAATATTAAATTTCATTGTATCATCATTAGCAGAAAGAGACAATAATCCACCACCTGATGTGTCCATTTTAGGAAATTGCAATGTGCGTGGTGTCGTTTAACAGGCAGAGGATTCCATAATCTTCGTAGAACTCGATGATGTTAAGAGCACCATTATCCTGGCGAATGCGGAATGCATTATTTAAGTCAAGACCAAGCAGGGCACAGACTATTGTTCTGATGGTTCCGCCGTGGGTGACCACGATAATTGTTCCGGGATCGTGCTTTTGAACTAATTCCAGGATAACTTTATACGCCCTCTCCTTAACTTCTTGAAATGTTTCCCCCTCCGGTATTTTGACCGTCGCAGGAGACACGTGCCACCTGTCAGCCAGATCCTTATAGCGCATTCTGATTTCATCAAAGGTTAATCCTTCCCATACCCCAAAGTTTATCTCACGCAAATCCGTTAATGATTGAACCGGCAGGTTGTGCGGCACTGCCAGGATTTTTGCAGTTTCCAGGGCCCTTTTAAGGTCGCTTGCATAAACCGCATGGATCGTCTCTTTGGCGAGCCGTTGAGCCAGAGCATTAGCCTGTCTGCGCCCTGTTTCGCTCAGTTCAATATCAGTATGCCCCTGGTACCGGGCAGTATGGTTCCAGAGAGTTTGACCATGTCTCACCAGAAATAATCTTGTCAAAAGATGATATCCCCCCTCTTGTGCTCGATTTTAGCGCAGCAGCAGAAAACCCACCATAAGAAGAAAAAGTTCTGTGAGTTCACAGGTGGCCCCATAAGTGTCCCCTGTCAAACCGTCCAAGAGACGGCTGATCAGTGCACCGATAACTGGAGCAAAGATGTAGCTTAAAAGAAGCAATATGGCACCCGTTATTTTCAACGAAACAATCGTGATTAAAAGTGTGATAGCCGTTGTAATGGCAAACTTTTTATAATCACCATAAACGGTAAAAAGGCTTCCGAGTCCTTGGGAACGTGCATAAGGAAAGAACACTTGCACCAAGACCAATGCCTGTCTTCCTATCATCGGCGTTATGATCAGTAAAGGCAGCAGGGGTATAGTCAACTGGGTATAAACGCTGAATTTCAAGATGCAGTTGAGTATTGCCCCCTGCACGCCAAATGCCCCTACACGGCTGTCCTTCATAATGGCCAGTCTCTGTTCCTTATCCTTGCCTCCACCTAACCCGTCCAATGTATCCATCAATCCGTCTAGGTGAAGACCTCCCGTTAAGAGAATATGGATTAAAAGAATTAACGCTCCAGTTATTATTGGCGGAAAAAGTTGTTTTAAGCCAAACCAGCTTCCACCTAAAATTCCACCGAGAATGAGGCCGATGACGGGGAAAAAGTAAACGCTTCCCGCGAAATTTTCCGGAGTGTAGTTGCATTTTACCGGAATTGGAATTCGTGTTAAGAATGTAATGGCGCAAAGAAACGGCTGCATCTATTCTTTTCCTTTCCTTAAATATTTTGATAAAAATAATGAACCAGGATGTTCGTTTCTATGCTTTTTGCGCAACGACGACAATTTTGGGAGTTTGATGATGGGGCGGGTCAAAGGTAAAAGCCTGGTATGTTCCTAGTATCGTAAAATTCTGGGCGGTCAGCAGAGACCATACCTCACCGGTTTCATAAATCCTTTCCTTATGTTTTTCATAAAAGGTGTTCTGGCCAACAGGCAGGTTTTTTATCTGCCCGTTCACTTCTATTTCCCAAACCTGTTCCTCTTCCAAAAAGCGGGCCCGCCAGACCATGGAATAATAATCATCCTCTATAAATGAAATCTCATTGTCCTGGGGGACAATCCGGGGGAGGTAGTTGAGATCAAAAATAAAAAAGCCTTCTTTTGTGAGGTTCCTGTAAACTGCCCGGAAGGCCTCCGTGAGATCCCCCGGATCCAGGAGGTAGTTGAATCCGTCTTGAAAACATACCGCCAGATTAACAGGCTCTTCCAGATGCATCCGGCGCAGGTCCTGGCATAAAAATTCGATTTTTAATTGTTTTTCCTCTGCTTTTTTACGGGCAATTTTGAGCATTTCTGCCGACAGGTCAATGCCCCAGCTACGGTAGCCCCGCAACGCCCAGGGAAAGGTCGAATTCCCGGTTCCACAGGCGAGATCTGCAACTTTATGGACGTTGCCGCCAAATTTAGCGATGATCTCTTCCACATAGCTTACCCACCCCTCGTAGTCGATCCCTTCCATGAAGGCATCGTAGAGAGGCGCCAGCTTAACGTAATTGAGATGGTAATCGGCTTTCACAGGATTTTATGCTCCCTTAATGAATGAATTGTTTCCTAATAATCTTCTCAAGGTGTGCCAGGGTGTAGCATTCATACATCTGGCAATGACACTGAAAGGCTGCTACTGATTGCAGGTCCTTCCACTCATTAAAGGGTAGGGTGTTGAGCCAGATGATGTCTTTTACGGATTTTTTCAACTTTGACAGTTCCTGCGCCGCCTGATCAATCTCCAGGGTTTTGGTATCACTGAGGATGATCACGACGGTGTTTGAATTGAGTAGCAGGGGATAGCTTTCCCGCAATGTTTTGAGTGACTTATTGAAATTCGTGCCCTTTCCCCAGATCTTGCTTTTGCCCATCAGTTCCACCATGGTCTCCTCAAATGGGCGAATTTTCATAAAGTACGGGGTTACATATTCCAGTTCTTCTGCAAATATAAAACTCTCAATATTTTTTACAACGGAGCTTAACCCGTAAATAAACTGGATCACAAATGCCGCATAGCGCGCCATGGAGCCGGAAACATCGCAGATGAGCATGATATCCGGTTTCTGAATCCTCTTTTGCTTATAATGGAGCTTAAAAATAATGCCCCCATATCTCACGTTGGCCTTGATGCTGCGGCGGAGATCGATTTTGACCACCTTTTTACTCATTCGATAGCGCCGGGAAATCTTTGTGGCGAGTTTGCGCGAAAGCAATTTAAGTATATTGGTAACATGCGGCAGGTCCCGCTCTCGGATTTTTTTCATGTCTTCATAAAGCAGATTGCTGTCATCTTCACCCAGTTCCCGAATAATCGACGCCAGGACTTCGTCGTCAACTTTTAAACTGGGGATGTAGTAGTTATCGTCCTCTTCCCCAAGCCGCTGCTTCCAGTAACGCAGTGTACCGCGTATCTGGTATTCGAGCATCGGTTTGAACGAGTGATAGCGGTCATCGGGTAGCTTGCTTGATTCAAGATATTTCTTGATCCTTTTTTTCTCATCCTCCGGAAGCTGGGCATAGAAAAGCTTTTCCTCGTCCGTAAGGGCAAGGGTTTCACCCTCATAGACCAGGTCGTGCTCGGCTTCTTCAATCAAGCGAAGCCCTTCGGCCTTTCTTTTCTCCCATTCCTCACGTTGTTGCTGCTTAACTTCAGGAACGGTAAAAAAGCTTTCAAAGGCTTGAGCAAAAATGGGCTGTTCATCGGGATTTTTTATCAAGGTGGCGGCCAGGGCAGCCTTAACGTGTTCCTTATTCAAAAGGTCGACAAGTTCCAACGCTCTCAGGGCAGTGATTGTTTCCCCGGTGCTGACCTTGATTCCCAGGTGGCGCAGGATGTGAACAAAACGAGCGAAATTATACTCGAATCTGTTCTGCAACTTATGCTCCGTCCCTTCTATCGTTTCAAATGCCTGCGCACAATCTCGACCAATTCCGCTGGTCCCACTTCCTTATTGAACATGTCAATGTCATCCTTATCTTTGAGCAACAGGTTGAGTGTTTGCCTGACATGCTCGGGTTCAAGCCTTTGCGCCCGCATTAAAACCAGGGCGCTGGCAAAGTCAAGGGTTTCTGAGATCGACGGTTTCTTTTTGAGGTCGATGTGATGCCTCATATAGTGCGTGACTCCTGCAACTTCTTCTGCCAGGCGATCTTCCAACTGGGGGACTTTGGTTTTGATGATTCTTATTTCTTTCTCCATACTGGGAAAGTCAATATATAAAAAGACGCAGCGTCTTTTCAACCCGTCGGAAAGTTCCCGTTCCCCGTTGTTTGTCAAAACAACGATGGGAATGTGACGGGCATAAATTGTTCCCAATTCGGGAATTGAAACCTGAAAATCGGAGAGTACTTCAAAAAGAAAGGCTTCAAACTCCTCATCAGTCTTGTCAATCTCATCTATTAAGAGAACGTTTTTCCGGGTGGCTTGAATCGCTTTCAACAGAGGCCTTTCTAACAGGTATTCAGGGGAGAAAAGGTTTTGTTCGATTAATTCACTGCTTGTGCTTTCCTTTATGAGTTGTATCTTGAGCAGCTGTCGCTGGTAGTTCCATTCATATAAGGCCTTATTTTCATCAAGCCCTTCATAGCACTGGAGCCTAATCAGATCAGTCTTAAAGATGCGGGCCAGCACCTTGGCTATTTCTGTTTTACCGACCCCTGGTGCGCCCGTAATCAGGATCGGCTTTTCCAAACGCAAGGCGAGGTATACCGGTATAACTATTTCGTCCTCCGCTATATATCCCTCTTCTTCAAAACTTAAACGTAGCTGTTCTATGGTTAAATTGCTAAGATCCATGTTTCCTTCGTCCCCCGCTGGTTATATGATACGGCACGTAAAGGCATAACGCTGCTTGTACCACGTGTCCGAAAGTGATGTTATGGTAATTCCTTTATTCTGGCTTGCATGAATAAATGCGTTATTTCCCACGTATATTCCTACGTGTTCAATAGATCCGTTGCGATGAGTATCAAAAAAGACAAGATCGCCGGGTGCCGGATCTGTAACCCTGGTTCCAACGGTGGCCTGTTCACTCGCCGTCCGGGGCATTTTAATTCCGTGTAGTGAAAAGACATACTGGACGAACCCTGAACAGTCAAATCCCGACTCAGGTCTTGCCCCTCCGTAACAGTAGCGGACGCCGATAAAGCGTCTGGCCGTTGCGATAACGTCTTGAATCTCCCCCCGGGCGGAACCGGCAGTTCTAACAGGATTAATCTGCTTTTTCACCGCTTGCGGTTGCGTGGATGCAGCCGGAATTTGCAGGATATCCCCGGGATGAATAAGGGTGCCCTGGATGTGATTAATTTCCTGAAGTTTTTCGACTGAGGTTTTATATTTAACCGCAATTCCCCACAAAGAGTCGCCCCTTTTTACAACATAGATTGCAGCTTCAGAAAATTTCGGGAACATTAATCCAAAGGAAAAAAGTGCCCCCAGCACGATCGGAAAAACCAGCCTGTCCAGCCTGAACATATTACCCTCCCTGTCTGCACTGTCATGAATAAATATTATCTTCTTGATGAACTTTAGGATTCCTGCTTTTTCTGGTGATTTTGCTGTAGCCTGCGGTGCACCCGCTTGAGGTGAGCAACTGTTTCATCTGTTACCGTTACAGTGCCAAGAGGAGGATAGTCCATCCCCGGGCCATGACAGTCCGTCCCACCTGTCTTAATCAGGCCGTACTTTTCGCACACCAAACAATACTTTTCAATCATATCAGGCGTGTGCTGAGGGTAGTAAACCTCAATTCCCAGGATCCCCTTTTCTACGAACTCGGGTATTAGTTCGTCTTTATTCATAAGGCCCGGGTGGGCAAGCACAGGAATCCCTGCCGCATTTTGGACTATTTCTATGGCACGGAAGGGATCTAACTTGTGGCGCGGAACATAGGCGGGTTTACCAAACCGAAGATAATTGTCAAAGGCTTCTCTTATCGAAGAAACATAACCCGCCTCCATCATTGCCTGAGCGATGTGAGGTCTGCCGATGGTTCCGAATCCGGCAATTTCTTGCAACCTGTCAAAGGATAAAAAGATACCCATTGCGGATAATTTTTTTATCATTGTCTGGGCTCTGTCTTCCCGGGCATGACGGAGTTCGTTTAACACATTCTGCAGCTGTTTCGATCGATTCTCCAGGTAATAGCCAAGGATATGTATTTCTACATCTCCCAAATCGGTGTTCAACTCGATTCCCGGGATTACTTCCAGGTCAGTCTTTAAGGCAGCTTGTATTGCGGGTTGCACGCCGTCAACTGTATCATGGTCCGTAAGGCTTATGGCCGAGAGACCCGTTTCATTAGCCTGCCGTACAATTTGAGCAGGAGTCAGGGTTCCATCGGAAGCTGTACTGTGAATGTGCAGGTCCGCGGACAATCAATCCATACCTTCCTTCCGATTTCTTATTTTAGTATAGCTTTTAAAACGCGCAGGCAGTTCTCACTGCAAATTTTAAAAATGGAAACATCATCAAATCCATGTTTTTGAAGGGCTTCAATTATTACAGGATAATGTGCTGCGTCAGGAACCTCGGGAATAGATGCCTTGATTCCGTCAAAATCGGAGCCGAATCCCAGATAATCATCGCCAACCAGGTTGCAGATGTGATCTATGTGCTTGAGCAAAGAATTCAATCCAGCCCCTTGAGGCCCCAAAAAATCCGGCATAAAGTTGAGTCCGATGATTCCTCCCTTTTGCGCAATGGCCTTGATCTGCTCATCCGAAAGGTTGCGAGGGTGATCCCATACACTGCGGCAATTGGAATGGGAAGCAATGACGGGGCAGTTGCTCAGTTCAAGAACGTCCCAGAATCCCCTTTCGGAGATGTGGGAAACATCAATCACCATGCCCAACCTGTTCATTTCTTTTACTACCTCTGTCCCGAACCTGGTGAGTCCCCCACCTGTTTGGCTTTCTCCAACCCCGTCGGCGATTTCGTTGCGATAATTCCACGTCAGGCCAAGACCTCGAATTCCCAAACGGTAGAGGTTACGCAAAACCTGAATACTACCTCCTAAGGCCTCTCCTCCTTCGATCGTCAGAAAAGCGCCTGTTTTACCGGTTGCCAGGCAGTGATCTATGTCTCCACGTGAAAGAATTAGTTCTATTAGTTTACGATTTTCCTGGTATTCTTCCCAGAAATAATCCAATAATTGCAGGGTAAATAATAGAGCATTAGATGGGTTTGGGTCTACGCCGAATAAAGCAAAAAATTGAATTCCGACACCGCCTTTTCTGAGTCTGGGAAGGTCCGCGTGTCCCTCATGACTTTCTATTGCTAGCGACCTTTTGTTCCGAAAGGCAACGGAGAGAGTGTCGCAATGCATATCAACAATCATCAAAAAACCCCTTCCAATATAAAAACCTGTTTATTTCACTTGAAATAAACAGGCTGTAGACATCTTTACGGAATAACTATTCTAATTTATAATTTATGTTTACCTGGGCTCCACAATTAACTTGATCGCGGTTCTTTCCTCACCGTCAATAACTATGTCTGTAAAAGCGGGGATACATATCAAATCGATACCACTGGGTGCTACGAAACCTCTTGCAATTGCTACAGCCTTCACAGCTTGGTTTAAAGCCCCTGCCCCAATTGCTTGAAGTTCTGCGCAGCCCTTTTCTCTCAAGACACCAGCAAGAGCACCGGCTACAGAATTAGGGCTAGACTTTGCTGAAACCTTTAAGACTTCCACGAACTCAACCTCCCCTTTTGGTTTCCCTTCGAGATTTGACTTCTAATTGTGTATATTTTCGTAAATTTATCATAACATTGACATAAATATTATGCAAGTTTAATTGTATAAGTCATTTTATAACTTGGACCCGTTCAATCGCCTGCGTTAAGCCGCTTTCCGGTTCAATCTCAAGAAACAGGGCATTAAGTTCAACAGGACCGTTTGCTACCTCAAATCGTGTTGGACGATGTGTGAGAAACTTGGTAAGGACCTGTTCCACCTTAACGCCGAGCACAGAATCGCGAGGTCCCGTCATACCAACATCTGTTATGAAACCCGTACCCTTTGGCAGGATTCTTTCATCTGCGGTTTGGATATGAGTGTGGGTACCGATGACGGCAGAAACTCGGCCGTCTAAATACCAACCAAAAGCGACCTTTTCAGATGTGGCCTCGGCATGAAAGTCCACGATAATCACCGGGGTTTTTGTTTTTAATGAATCGAGAATACTGTCTATCACCCGGAAGGGACAATCAAGCGGGGGTAAAAAAACACGTCCGGAAAGGTTAACTATTCCTACTTTGACATTCTGCTTAGTTGTTACAACAACATGTCCCTGGCCAGGCGTACCTGGAGGGTAATTTGCCGGTCTGACGATTCTTTTATCAAAATCAATAAAGTCGTATACTTCCTTCCGATCCCAGACGTGGTTCCCCATCGTTAACACGTCAATCCCTGCACTATACAGTTCCTGAGCTATTTCTTCAGTAATTCCATTTCCTCCGGCAGCGTTTTCCCCATTGGCAATGATGAGATCAGGATCGTATTTCTTCTGAAGTGACGGGATAAGCTCTTTGACGGCCCGCCGGCCCGGACGGCCTACAATGTCTCCAAGAAATAGAACCCGCAATAAAAATTGCCTCCTAAACAATATTCAAACCTATTTGTTATAAACCAACACTCTGCCTTCGTCACGCAGAGCAACTAACTTGATATTTGTACTTGTTTTTTTAGCATTTTCCAGAATGTAATCAATTAATTCTTCATGTAAAGACAAATCGTCCATCACAAGTTCGTCATCCTTTTCGGTAACAAGGGAAGAGCCAAACTCTTCTCTCATCAAGGCGATAACCAGGGCGATTTCTTTCTGTGAGATATTCCAGAGGTCTCTTTTGAATTCAATTATAGAAAAGACATCCAGCGGCTGAAATGAAAAAGAGCAGACCTCAACTTCTTTTTTTTCAAGGTTATAATAGGCGAGAAGAGATTGCTCTATTTTTTTCTTAAAACTAAATAATTTCTTTTTTGCCACATTATCGATATAAAAAGAGAATTTGACAACATTTGCCCTTGGTTCGAGGTTTATTGCCGCGATTTCTGGATAGCATAGAAGCAGTGATGAGAGCAGGTTTGCGATGTGAGGAAAGTTGCTGACTTTATTCTTGTTTATTACCGACATAGATATCCCTTCCCCTGTTATTTAAAACTTTTCAATACTTACCTTAATTTCGTCAGTGATTAGCAAAGTCCTGCTCTTTGAAAATTCCTTTTCCTAGCACAAAAAAAACAACCCGCAGGGAAGGGTTGTTTAATATCAAGGTTTATAATTTTAAAACGTCCTGAAAGCTATGAATTTCTTCCTTTTATAAAATTTGTTATAAAATTTGTCAACAACCCTTGCGGGTTCTAATCATTATTTAGCATAATCGACATTTCTGGTTTCCCTGATTACGACTACTTTAATCTGTCCGGGATACTCCAATTCTTCCTCTATTTTTTTAACAATATCATGGGCTAGCTGCGCGGCTTGTAGGTCGTCCACAAACTCAGGCTTAACCATTATCCTGATTTCTCTTCCTGCCTGGATGGCGTATGATTTTTCAACCCCTTCGAAAGAGTCCGCTATTTCTTCCAATTTTTTGAGTCTCCTGAGATATGTCTCAAGGGTCTCCCGTCTGGCTCCCGGCCTCGCGGCAGATATGGCGTCCGCTGCCTGTACAAGAACTGCTTCTATGGTTTCCGGTTCCTGATCTCCGTGATGAGCCAGGATGCAGTGTATCACCTCAGGGTTTTCGCGGTATTTGCGTGCCAGTTCCGCCCCTATGGTTACATGCGGTCCCTCCACTTCATGATCTACCGCCTTCCCTATATCATGAAGCAAACCCGCTCTTTTTGCTAGCTGAACGTCTGCTCCGAGTTCTGCCGCCATTGTTCCGGCGAGGTAAGCCACTTCAAGGGAGTGTTTCAACACATTCTGACCGTAGCTGGTACGGAATTTTAATCTCCCCAACAACTTGATCAATTCAGGGTGTAAATTGGGAACGCCAACTTCGAAAGCTGCCTGTTCCCCTTCTTCCCGAATTTGCTGCTCAATCTCCTTCTGTGATTTCTCAACCATTTCTTCAATGCGGGCTGGATGGATTCTGCCATCTGCAATCAGCTTTTCCAACGCAATGCGCGCCGTTTCCCGCCGTATCGGATCAAAACCTGAGAGTATAACGGCCTCGGGAGTATCGTCTATTATCAGATCAACTCCCGTTAGCGTCTCTAGGGTCCTGATGTTTCTGCCCTCTCTGCCAATAATGCGTCCTTTCATTTCATCATTGGGGAGAGGTACAACCGAGACCGTTGTCTCCGCGACGATATCAGCAGCACACTTTTGGATTGCAGTTGTAACGATCTCGCGTGCCTTTTTTTCAGCCGTTTCACGTGCCTGGGCCTCCGCTTCTTTAATGATCATTGCCGCTTCACGTTTGACTTCCTCTCGAACATTATTTAATAATAACTCTCTTGCTTCTTCTGTAGTCAAACCTGAAATGCGTTCTAATTCAGCTACTTGTTTCTCCATCAGTTCATTAAGCTGGCCGCGTAAATGCGAAAGTTCTTGATCTTTCTTGAGAAGAGTTTCTTCCCGCTTCTCAAGGCTTTCCAGTTTGCGATCCAAGGTCTCTTCCTTTTGAAGCAGGCGCCGTTCGAGACGTTGGATCTCATTACGACGTTCGCGGTTTTCTCGCTCGGCCTCGCTCCGCATCGCGTGAATTTCTTCTTTTGCTTCAAGAATTGCTTCCCGTTTTTTGGCTTCGGCTTCTTTTTGGGCTTCCTCAAATATGCGCCTGGCTGCTTCCTCGGCTGAGGCGATTTTTGCTTCCGCCAGGTATTTCCGCAAAAGATATCCACCCAATAGACCTAACAGGAGAGCAATTACGGAGAGAACCACGATAATTACAGCAGGTACTGGGTTAATCCTATTCACCTCCCTCTTTAAAGAATTAGACAGGCACAAAAAAGAAAACCGAGTAGAAACTCGGCCCATAGAAACCCCACCACATCTTACAATATTCAATTATTGAGCAAAATCAATCATTTATATTGATCTATGTAAACTGTGGTAGAAGTTCTATTCATTGTTCCTACTGCTCTAAATTTTATTATCCATTGTAGAACATGTCAAGAAATACCGAACATAAATATAATATACAATACTATTCGTCTCCCTGGCTGGCTTCATCCGGAGCACTTGTTTTAGGAAGGACGGTCTGATTGCCTATCATGGCCCGTATCCTTTGCCTTATTTCATCTGCAATTTCCTGATGTTCCTTCAAGAAGTCTTTTGCATTTTCCCGTCCCTGGCCGAGACGCTCGTCATTGTAGCCGAACCAGGACCCTGCCTTGGCAATTATACCTAAATCAAGCCCTAAATCCAGCAGTTCCCCTTCACGGGAAATTCCCTGTCCGTACATGATGTCAAATTCAGCTTGTTTGAAGGGAGGAGCGACTTTATTCTTGACTACCTTCACCCTTGTCCGGTTTCCGACGACTTCGGTTCCCTGCTTGATGACATCCACTTTTTTGACTTCCATTCTGACAGAGGCATAAAATTTCAGCGCCCTTCCACCAGGGGTAACCTCTGGATTGCCAAACATCACCCCGACTTTCTCCCTGATCTGGTTGATAAAAACGGCTGTTGTCCGGGATTTACTGATTGCCCCGGTTAACTTTCTCAAGGCTTGCGACATAAGACGAGCCTGCAAACCTACGTGAGCGTCCCCCATTTCCCCTTCCAGTTCGGCACGGGGCACCAGTGCAGCAACCGAATCTATGACCACAACATCCAGGGCACCACTTCTGACCAGGGTTTCGGCAATTTCCAGGGCCTGCTCGCCGGTATCAGGCTGGGATACTAAAAGGTTATCAATATCAACCCCCAGTTTCTGGGCATAAACGGGATCAAGGGCATGTTCCGCATCAATAAAAGCGGCAATTCCACCTGTTTTTTGAGCTTCTGCGGTGATGTGGAGGGCAACAGTGGTCTTTCCGGACGATTCCGGTCCGAATATCTCAATTACCCTGCCACGGGGAACCCCACCGACGCCAAGTGCAAGATCTAGAGCCAGACTTCCGGTTGGAATTACTTCAATATTCAGGCGTGCAGGGGTATCTCCCAAACGCATAATAGAACCCTTGCCAAATGCCTTTTCAATTTGTGACATAGCCAGGTCTAGGGCCTTGGCTTTTTCACTCATATTTTGTCTCCCCTCCCAAAACAAGCGTTCGGTTTCTCATTAATTATATGTTAGATGGTAAGGCTTGTCAATTGACAAAGACATTATATTACTCCCTGGCGGGAGATTTTTTGCGGAGGGGGTATGCCGCTAGAGAGGTATAGTGTGGTCCGGCTGGTGTAAGTTTGCTTTCCATGAGATGAAGTTCGACTACATCAAAATTCCCAATGTGATCGGGAACCGGGTTCTCTTTTACAAATTTGATGAACAGGTCGATGTTTACATTGGAACGAAACCTGCCTAAGGTAAGGTGCGGCCGAAACTTTTTTTCTTCTCTTGGAAAACCCGCTGCGAAGAGCTTTTCCTCAATTTTTGTGTAAAGCCGATTTAGGCTCTCAACTTCACCGTCCAGCCCCAGCCAAACTACCCGTGGCCGCATAAGATTAGGAAATACCCCGAAACCCCCGTAGCTCAATATAAACTGCTCTACGTGAGTGGTTAACTGATTCAAAGTATGGTGCAGCCGCTGAATTTCATTTGCTGTGATAGGGCCAAAAAATTTCAACGTAAGGTGATAATTCCTTTCTTCCACCCATTTTACATCCAAGGGTAATAGTCGAAAAGGAGAAGTAACCTGATGAATCGTTTTTTTCACAGCATCAGGTAGAAGAATCGCAAGAAATGAACGGGTCTTTTTCTGACCGAAGGAATCGAGCAAGCAATCATCCCCTTAGCCTGATTAAATAGCGGCGCAGCAGATCCAAAGCCGCCTTTGCGGCCATTGATTTTATTGTTATCCTGCCCAACCCCGGATAAAACAGTTTTGAGAAAAAGGTTTCCCGAGGTGTGGCCAGCCCTACATAAACGGTCCCGACAGGAGCATCGGGAAGTCCGCCAGCGGGCCCTGCGAATCCGGTAGTGGCAAGGCCAATGTCGGTGCCTAAAGCTCTTCTTACACCTGCAGCCATTTCCATTGCAGTATTAGGACTCACCTCGCTGAACACCGCCAGGGTCTCCGGATTTACACCGAGCTGCCTTTTTTTTATTTCATTATGATAGGCAACAATTCCTCCACGCAGATAGTCGGAACTCCCGGGAATATTGGTGAGATAATTTAAGATGAGGCCCCCTGTGCATGATTCGGCAACACCGAGTGTGAAATTAATGCTGCGTAAAAGTTCACCAACTTTGCCCGGAAGTGTTTCTTCATCTGTTCCATACAGGTCCTCTCCGAGGGCAAGGCGTATTCTTGCTTCTAGATCTGAAAAGGTTTGCGGTTCATTTGCAGCGACCTGAAGAATAATATGGACCTCACCGCCGCGAGGTAGATAGCTGAATTTTGCCGAGGTGTTCCGGGCTGCATCTAAAACATCTTTTAATCTCTGCAATACTACTGTTTCTCCAATACCACATACCTTGAAGCAGCGTGTTAAATGTGTAATTTGCGGAGGGAAATTGCGCAGGAGGAAAGACTTTACCTCATTTAAGAACATTTGCCGGAGCTCTTCAGGAGGGCCGGGCAGAGCGACGATTATTTTGGAATTATGAGTGACAATTATACCTGCGGCGGTCCCCAGGGCATTCGGGACTGCCAGGGCCCCGTAAGGCAGATAGGCCTGGTTGATATTGGAAGGAGGTGTTTCCCTCCCCCGCTTTTTAAAGAAGGACTGTATTTCTTCCCAGAGTTCGTTGCGAAATTCGAGAGGCATCTGAATTGACTCGGCAATGGCATCCCTTGTCAGGTCATCCGGCGTAGGCCCTAACCCCCCTGTCACAATAATCAGGTCCGCCCTCGTCAGGGCGTCGCAGATGGCACCCTTAATCTCTTCCAGCTTGTCACGTACTGTAGTCAGTCTGATGATTTCATAGCCCCAACTCAGCACCTGATTGACAAGAAAGGGGGTTGTGGTGTTCTCAACAGCCCCCCTTAGTAATTCGTTTCCAGTTGCAATAATCTCAACCCTTGTCATAATGATCCGGTCCTTGTAACAGTTTAATTTAGTACCTGCTCGTTCTCCTGGCCCAAGCGCACGCGCAGGGCGTTTCCTCCAATGTACTCCTCCTCCAGCAATACCTGGGCAACTTCTCGGAGAACGTCCAGGTGGACCATGAGTACCTCCTCAACAGCTTTTTCCTGCTGGCGGATGATCTCTTGGATAGTATCATGCAATACGTCCTTTGATAACCCTTCTTCCCATATAACTCCCAGAGGAGAAAGTCCAGCCGTGACGATTTGCCTGGCCAATTGTACAGCCTGCTGAAAATCGCTTGAGGAACCTGTGCTTTGGGAGCCCAATAAGATGTTCTCGGCTCCAGCTCCTGCAAGAAACACCTGAATTTGCTTTTCCAGGTAATCCCTCGTATACAAATAGAGATCGTCTTCAGGGATCTGACGCATATATCCCAGGGCCTTCCCCCGCGTGGTAACCGTGATGTGGGAAACGGAACCGGGTCGCAGTACTTCGCTCACAATGGCGTGTCCCGTTTCATGCACGGCAATCCGGTAAAGTTCATCTTTGCTTGGCTTGCGATCAAGTTTCTCACCCATCATCACCTTGTCAACTGCTTCTTTAAAATGCCGTTGATGGATATAAGGTGACTCTTCTCTTAATGCCAGAATAGCTGCTTCATTGGTTACGCTCTCAAGGTGCGCACCTGAGAAACCGAAGGTTTCCTGGGCAATCTTTTCGAGATCCACGTCATCAGCCAGAGGCTTGTTTCGGCAGTGCAGCTTGAGAATCTGGTGCCGGCCGGCTTTATCGGGCAAATCGACACGGACCAGGCGATCGAAACGCCCCGGTCGAAGCAGCGCCGGATCCAGCATATCATCCCTGTTAGTTGCGCCGATAACGAGAATTTTGACCCGGTCATCACTGCGCAGCCCGTCCATTTCAACGAGTAACTGGTTTAAGGTCTGGTCGTATTCAAGGTGTCCAGTATTGCTTCCTCTACGATTTCCTAAAACGTCTATCTCATCAATAAAGATGATCGCACCGTTCTTTTTTTCACGCACAGCGCGTTCCTTTGCCGTCTTGAAAAGCTGTCTCACACGCTGCGCCCCTACACCGGCGTAAACCTCAATGAACTCGCTTCCCGAAGTAGCTAAAAACAAAGAATGGGTATACGCAGCAGCCGCCTTGGCCAGCAAGGTTTTTCCGGTCCCCGGTGGTCCGGTCAGCAGAATACCTTTCAGAGGCCGGATTCCCATTTCCGCTATCTGCTTGGCATGCAAGACAAAATCCAGGGCCTCCTTAAGTTCCTGTTTGGCAGAAGCCTGTCCACCAACGTCGTCAAAAGTGAAGTTCACCTGCTGAACGTATCCTGAAAAATTGGCAGAACTTCCCGGCAGACCTTTCTTATCGATCAGGATATAGAGGAAGAAACCCAGACCTCCCATTAAAAGAAGCGGCAGGACATTATATCCGAGTATCACGAGAAAGATCAACGCTGCTATGGATGTTCCCAAGAAAACTTCTTTAATCAAATTCCTCCACCTCCCTGACCGTAGTTCTTTTCATTATCCGCTAACTGGGGCGAGCGCTGGATTACTTCGTAGAGATAACCTTGCCCGTCTCGCAACTGGAGATAGATATTGAATGAATCAACAGTCACCCGATAATCCACGTGATTCGCTTCTGCAAGATTTTGAACCGCCTGATGCATTTTTTGAAAACTGCCCGTAGCAATTGCTTCTTGAATGGCAAACTGGCTGTTTTCGTAAATCTCTGTTAGTTTGGGCGTGCGCCGATCAAGGAAAACAACCCGATAATCGGTTCCCAACTCTTGGCGAACTATTTTTTCTACTTTTTGGTAAACCGTCTGGAGATCGTCAATCTGCGATGTCCGGATGTATACTGTAGGAGGTTGTTCTTGTTTGGCGATTCTCAATTCATCGACTTTAATAACACTAGCGATCTTTTCTTTAACGCTTTCTTTTACATAATACTTCTCATATAAATACTGACCACCCAGCATTAATCCCAGGCTGATGATCAGCGCAATTACTACCGTGGTGATATTTAGTTGCCGCACAGGCATACGCCCCCTCCTTCTCCATGCCCAAAATTATACCACAGCTTGGCTCTCTTTCTGATATGAAAGCATTGGAAACAACAGTAGAAGGGGGCTTTTTTGACCTAACGATCTATGGTACCTGTCAGATCAAAGGTATATGCCTGCCTGATAGTCACGTTCATAAAATTCCCGGGACGAAGATCCTCACCCCTAACAATGATTTTGGGGTCAATGTCGGGAGCTTCCCTGTAACTCCTGCCGGTATACACGTTTTCACCCAGCTTCTTTTCAATTAGAACGCGGAGATTTTTTCCCAATGCTGCCTCATTTTTTCTTCGGGAGATCGAGCGTTGCAGCTTCAAAATTTCCCTGCGCCTTCTCCTTTTCTCAAAGAATGACACAGTTTCCTTTTCTCGGTATGACCGCGTACCTTCCTCGTGATAGTATGGGAAAACTCCCAGTCTATCGAACTGGGCCTTTTTAACGAATTCAAGGAGTTCTTGAAAAGCCTGTTCGTCTTCTCCGGGAAAACCCGTCATCAGTGTCGTTCTTAACACCAGACCGGGTATTCGTGACCGGAGGGAATCGATTAGTTTAAGATATTCACCAGCGTCTCCTTTTCTCCCCATTTTCCTGAGTACTTTGCTGCTGGCGTGCTGCATAGGAATATCGAGGTAACGGCAGATTTTAGGTTCGTGCTGAATTGTATCAACCAATTCCGGAGTAATAGATGATGGGTTTAAATAAAGTATCCTGATCCATTGCAGATCGGGAATCCTGGCCAACTCTTTCAAGACAACCGCAAGGGAAGGGTTGCCCGAAAGGTCTTTCCCATAGGCTCCGGTATCCTGTGCTACCAGTACAAGCTCTTTCACACCGTTAGCAACCAGTGTGGAGGCCTCGTGCCAGATCTCGCCAAGCGGCCTGCTTTTGAGGCGCCCTCTCAAACTCGGTATAAGACAGTAGGCACAGGAATGGGAACACCCCTCTGCTATTTTAAGGTAGGCTGTAAACGGTGGAGTAGTCAAAAGCCTTGGGGAATCATCAGGCGCTTTGCCTATTTTTTCTTGATGATAGGCTTTATAAAGGTAGTCAAGCACTTTATGGGGGGTATTGACTCCTAACCACAGGTCGACTTCAGGGATTTTTTCTGTTAATTCAGCAACGCCGTAGCGCTGCGTTAAACAACCCATCACAATAAGGTGCCGGCATTTACCATTCTTTTTCAGCTCGACGCACTGTAAGATCTCATCAAGCGCCTCCTGAACAGCCGGTCTAATAAAGCCACAGGTATTAATGATGATAATTTCAGCTTCCTCAAGGGAGGATGTTATGACGTATCCCTTTGATGCTAAGAGACCCAGGACGTTTTCGCTATCAACAAGGTTTTTAGGGCAGCCTAAACTGACCATACCAACAAGCTTCATGCTGTATACCTTTCTATCCAGATTTGCGGAATTCTTTATCGACAACTTCGCCATGTTGACCCAATGGAGGCAACTTCTTACCGTTGTATATGACCTGTATCCCCCCGGCATTGCCGAGTCTTAAGGTAATAGAATCTTTTGCCTGATACTTTTGGGTCATTCCCGGGTAAAGCATTCCGGCAAACTTTTCCACACCATCTCCTGTAACCCGAACCCAGCATTTTTCTGTTGCAATGAGTTCAACTTTGATAAATTGGGGTTGTGCGGTTTCCATATCAGCCGCACGGTTCTGCAACGGATTGGCCGGAGCCGGTGTACGGGAGGTATTTCCCCTTAAAAAGCCGATAACAATGGTTAATATTATTAACCCCGCTACTACGACCACCGCAAGTATGAAGCCCAAGCCCTTTCCTTTCGATGGCGCACCGGACAACAACCTTTCATCCGTTTCTGGTGACGGTTTTGATTCCACTTGGTATGGTGGGGAAATTACAGTATCGTTCGTTTTTGTTTGGGATTTATAGCTATTGACAATCTGGTCTGAGTCAAGATTGAGGAAGCGGGCATAGTTACGCAGGAATCCCAAAACATAGGCCTCACCCGGTATCTCCTTAAAATCTTCCGACTCTAAAGCGGCCAGGTATTTTGACCTGATTTTTGTTTCATTTTCAACGTCGGATAAAGAGAGCCCCCTCTTTTCCCTCGCTTCCCTTAGGATTTCTCCAATACTCATGATAGCTCCTCCAAGAACTCAACAATGGAACAACAGGCTTCATTTAAAGGTTCGTTATAATAATTATCCTTTCTTCATCAGATTTGAGATGTGAACAGCCGCAGCAGAGCGGGAGATATTCATTCTTGCTGCCAGTTTGTCCTGGGAGATCATGGGATCTTTTTTCAAGTAGGCCAGGATTTCTTTTTCTCTTTTCGTAATGTTGTTCATGCCCGAATATTTCCTGTACTTAACATTAACAAAGTTTAAGGCGTAAAGTATTGTTCGTTTTGATCATAATAAAATCCTGCTTAATTACCTGCCATAGTATCTGTTAAATTGTTCAGGAGTCATTAATACTCCCCTGGGTTTAGCCCCCTCATAGGGGCCCACAACACCCTTTTCCTCAAGAATATCCATAATCCTTGCTGCTCTGGAATAACCTACGCGGAAACGGCGTTGGATTAGGGAAACTGAGGCGTGTCCCACCTCCATCACCAGCCTTGCTGCATCACGAAAGAGTGGATCGCCGAAATCATCCTGCTGCGGTGTGGCCTCTTCTTCTACGGAAAACTCAGAGATGTATAATGGTGTGCCCTGTTTGACGATATAGGCAACAATGTCCTCGACTTCGCTCTCAGTAACCAGGGCACCCTGTATCCTGATCGGTTTGATTGCTCCTACCGGGAGAAAGAGCATATCTCCTTTACCAAGCAGTTTCTCCGCTCCATTTAAGTCGAGGATGGTACGGGAATCGGTCTGGGACGAAACTGCAAAAGCGATTCTAGAAGGGATATTCGCTTTGATGACGCCTGTGATCACGTCAACCGAAGGCCGTTGAGTTGCAACAACCAGATGAATTCCTGCTGCACGCGCCATCTGTGCTAGCCGGCAGATGGCGTCTTCTACTTCAACAGGAGCAATCATCATGAGGTCGGCCAGTTCGTCTATAACTACGACAATAAAAGGAAGAGGTCGGTAATTCTTCTGATCTCCGGAACACAGCTGAGAGTTGTAACGGGTGATATCACGCACACCCAGGGAAGCGAACAATTCATAGCGATTTTCCATCTCGTTCACGACCCACTTTAAAGCCGATGCCGCCTTCTTGGGATCAGTCACCACAGGAGCGATTAAATGCGGTATACCATTATAAGTTATCAACTCAACCATTTTTGGGTCGATCATCAAGAACTTGACTTCGTTAGGAGTAGCCTTGAATAGAATACTACAGATGATCGTGTTTAAACACACGCTTTTACCAGAACCGGTAGCTCCTGCAAGTAAAAGGTGCGGCATTTTCATTAAATCAGTAATGATCGGATTTCCGGCTATGTCTTTTCCTAAAGCTACGGTAAGCTTCGATGCCGCTTCTTGGAATTCGTTGCTTTCCAAAATATCCCTTAGGTAGACGATAGCCACTTCCTTATTCGGCACTTCAATTCCAAGAGCCGCCTTGCCGGGAATAGGTGCTTCAATCCGAACATCGGGGGCCGCCAGGCTCAGGGCGATGTCGTCTGCAAGGCGGACGATCTTACTGACTTTAATGCCGGGAGCCGGCTGGATTTCGTACCTTGTAATTGCGGGGCCAAGGTGAACCTGGCTGACGGATACCTTCACACCGAAACTCTCCAAGGTCTCCTCAAGAATGCGCACATTTTCTATGATCTCTTTATTCAGGCGGCTGCTTCTGACTTTTAAGGGACGTGTTAGCAGGGATAGTGGAGGCAAACTGTAGCTCTGCGGTGTATCAGAAGAACCTTTTGGCGGATCCTGTTCTTTCTCCAATGGATCTGTTTGAACGGGTTGTGGCTTGCTTTCTTCGCTGTCACTCGTTTCAGTCTCTGTGTTGTAATTAATAATGACGGGAACAGAGGATGTCTCCTTCCTGCTAATGTTTCTTTTTGTGTCTTGTTCTGGCTCGATTTCTTCCTCGATAAAGAGGAAATCCGTCAGTTTCGTTTTTATATAGAAACCGGCCTTTATGCATCCGGTGCCGATATACTTGAATATTTTACGTATCGGGATACCTGTCAGCATTACAAGATCAATAACACATAAAGTGATCAACAGAACAAGAGTACCGATGGGGGCAAACAGGTAAATTGCAGACATGCTTAACACAGCGCCCGCAATGCCTCCCCCTGCTCCTTTTAGCCCGGCCCTCCATAAAAAACCGATAATCTCATTCCTGGGCATGTTGTAAGAAGGGATAATTAGAAAGTGAAGCATTGTAACAATTACAAAAAGCAGCAAAAACACCCCGGCATCTCGCCTGTTCAGTGAGGGGGGTTTACGGTTCCAGCATAAGATCACCCCAAAATAAACGAGCGTAATTATGGCGGCGTAAATTCCCCGGGTTCCTAAGACCAGGGTCACGACTCGCACAAAAGCCCTGCCGACAATTCCGGTTTGGGTGAATAAACTGATAAAGACGAAGGCTGCCAGAGCCAGCAATAACATACCTGTTATTTCGCATTTTAAACTCTCATTTTTGGCGGTAACCTTTTTAACCCTTGGTGCCATCGTTTCACCCCTCAGCTCCATTCCTCCCAAATTATAACACTTCCCCGCTTTGAGGAAAACGAATTATTTAGCCTTGAGAGAACATAATAAACCCAGGAAACTATTTTTAAGAGGGGAATGCTTTATGCCGTTCGATCAAGAACAGGAGTTCCCAGATACGACAAATCCTCAGAAGACTGGAAACCGGAAAAGAAGACAAGGGGTAAAGAAGATCGATACCATTAAAGAATACGGTCAGACAGATATACCGGAAACCAAATCAAATATTCATTGTCTGCCGATCGTGGGGCAGATAGAGGGACACCTGGTGCTCCCCCCGCAAAACAAAACCACGAAGTATGAGCACATCATTCCCCAGTTGGTGGCGGTGGAGCAAAACCCGGATATAGAGGGACTTTTAGTGATACTGAACACTGTAGGGGGGGATGTGGAGGCCGGACTTGCCATCGCAGAAATGATTGTGAGCATGTCCAAGCCGACGGTTTCTCTTGTTTTGGGTGGCGGTCACTCCATCGGTGTTCCTGTTGCGGTAAGCGCACAATACTCCTTTATTGCAGAGACAGCCACCATGACAATCCACCCTATAAGGCTGTCAGGGCTTGTGATCGGGGTACCACAAACATGGGAATACCTTGAAAAGATGCAGGACCGGGTAATCCATTTCGTGACGAAACATTCTCACATCACAGAGGAAAAATTCAGGCAGTTGATGTTCAGGACAGGTGAACTTGCCCGTGACATCGGTACGGTCCTGCTCGGAAATGAGGCCGTTGATGTCGGTCTCATCAACGCCGTAGGGGGGCTCAGCGCAGCGGTCGAAAAAGTACAGGAATTGATTGATAAACAGAAAGAACAAAATAAGAAAGGAAGGAACAGATGATTTTATACACTCCAATGCCGCTTGAAACTGTCATGGCATCAGACAATGATGCTGTTCCGGCTTACCGGGAAGTGCAGTACTGCGGAATCAGTTTCCTGGTGGAACCCGGCGACAAGGGAATGGGTAAAATCGTTCAGGTCAGAAGCACTGATCCATACGTTTACCTGAAACCGGAGTTCCAACCCGGTAGAGAAATTCCCTTATTCAATGGATAAATATAAGCACCGGTTACGGCGGTGCTTCACCTGGTTATACAGGGAGCCTTTCATTTTTGTCCGGTTTGACGTCTGAATTCTTCCAGGAAAACGTTATAAGCCTCGTTTCCGTAAAGACAGAAAATAACCCTTTCCAGCCCTGTTTCACTGCGAAGATAATTGATTGCCGTTGTCAGCATTATTTTAGCGCAGCGGTCGATAGGAAAACCAAAGATCCCGGAACTGATGGCCGGAAAGGCTATGCTCTTGAGTTCTTTTTCGTCAGCCAGTTTCAGGCTGTTTATAGTGGCATTTTTTAATTTTTCGTCCTCGTCCCCCTCCCCCATTCTCGGACCAACGGCGTGAATCACGTATCTTGCCTTTAGATTTCCTGCACCGGTGATTACCGCTTGTCCAACAGGACAGTAACCGATCCTATCCGATTCCTCCTGGATCACCCTTCCACCTTTTCTGACGATTGCTCCCGCAACCCCTCCCCCGTGTTTCAAATAGGAGTTGGCGGCATTGACAATGGCATCCGTTGCAAGTTCCGTAATGTCGCCCTCAACCAGTTGAAGAACTGAGTTGTTGATCCTTGTTTCCATTGTCTCCTCCCATGTTTTGGAGTAATTAGATCTCTCTATGACTATTCTAAACATAATTGAGATAAAATAAATACTTTTTGACAAGACATGTACGATTTTGTAGAAAAAAGAACAAAATATGGATTAAAGTCTCATATGATTCCTACTTTGGTCTTGATTTGTAAGAGAAGGAAATCTTAGATTTATGCCGAATGAAAGTATATTGCACTTAAGGAGGCACCACTGATGGTTCACGAAACATTCCCCGACATTTTGTATGCTTTGCTGCTGCAAGATTTTCCCGAAAGTGTAGCAGTAACAATGGCGGTTTTTAGCCTTATAAATTTCCGATTGTGGGATCGAAGAGTGCTTTGGGTCGCTTTACTTCTCACATTTACCAACCTGGTTCGCCTTTTACCTATAGCTTTTGGGATGCATTCGGTAATTTTAATCATTTCTTTAGCCATTTTTACGTGTTTTTTTACCAAAGCAAAATTAAGCAGAATTTTTTTAGCTATAGTGGTATGCTATGCTATTTTAGCAATAGCAGAAGTGCTTTATATAAAGCCACTTTTAAATATCACAGGTCTATCATACGAAACTGTTTTTTTCAACCCTTTTTTAAGGGCAGCTTTTGCCCTCCCGTACGAAATAATCTTGCTATTGTTGGCTTTGGTGAAAAATTACTATAACCACAGAAGGGGTTTAATTACTAATTGTTGAGTTTAAATATCACCCGACCAATTGCGGCCTATTTAAAGGATAGGCTTAACTTAAGCCAGGAAGAAGAAGAAATAGCCCTGTTTGGCCTTCAATTTCTGTTATATTCCTTCACTGGCTACATCAGCATCCTTATTATCGCATTACTTCTAGGTTGCTTCTGGACAACCCTAGTAGCCACCTTGACATCAGCATTTTTACGCCTTTTCTCCGGTGGCGCCCACAGCAGAACACCTTTAACATGTACTATACTCGGAGCGGTCATTGCTCCTTTATTGGGAAAAATAGCCTTAATAACGTCTCCTTTGCTAACCTCTTCCGGACTACTTTTAACAGTAATGCTGGGGTTTATTATTTCATTGATTATCGTCTGGCGCCTGGCGCCGGTTGATTCTCCGGCGAAGCCGATCACTTTTGCAGTACACAGAAAAAAATTGCATAATTTGTCACTGGCCTCTGTGTGTTTGATTACAGCTGTACAGTATCTGTTGATTATAAATAAGGATTCATTTGCAGCTATAGTATTATCCGCAAGCCTGGGAGTTTGGTGGCAGGCCTTTACCTTGACCAAAGCGGGGCACTGGTTTGCTACTATGCTAGACAATATTTTGGAAAAGGAGGGAGAACAGAGTGAAGCGTCTCTTCAATAGTTTATTACCATTTGTTTTCAGCGTCCTCGCATTTGTAGCCTACACAAGCGTTAAACCGACATGTTGGTCTCTTCTTTATCAGCCCGAAGTGCCCGCTGCCTTGAGGAAGTAAGTTATGACACCATCTTGGGGAGAACAGGAGATGCGCCGCTGGGAAGAGAAAAGAATTGCAGATATATCCGAATACATCCTGGTTACCCATATTGTTTGCATCCTAATTTTTTTAATGATCGTGTTTAGTTTCTACAACGTAGAATTCGGACTATATTTACCTGCGGGATTAATCTTGTTATCTACAGTTTTTTGCTTGGGTATAATTTTTTACATAGCGCGAAACCTTATTCCAAAATTATTTAACAACCGTTCCAAGAAAGATGAACTATTTCTTCTTGTTGTTATTTTTCCGCTGACATTTGCTTTCCTCTGGTACAGCAGGGACTTTAGCGGGGCCAAGGTGCTGATCGTGATCCCGGTGATCATCGCGGCAACGGCCTTCGGAAAGTTTGTGGGCGCTGGCGTGGCCGTCGCAGCCAGTGCCCTGCTCTTTCTTATGGATTATGGTATTTTCTCTACTATGTCACCGGGCGTCTTTCAATCAAACGTGATCATGGCCAGTGTTACCATCCTTCTGGCATGGCTTGTCGGTGGTCTGATGGAGGTTGAAAGAAACACCCAGCAGGAGCTGCTCAAGCTTGCCGATTACGACCAGCTTACGGGTTTGCACAACCACCGCTATATACAGGAAAAGCTAATTGCTTCCCTACATAAGGCGGCCAGCGAAAATACCCCCCTCTCCGTTGTTTTACTGGATATAGACCAACTCAAATATTACAACACGGTTTACGGCTACCAGTACGGGGATGAACTGTTAAACCTGATTGGACATTTGCTTTTAAACAGGAGCAATGAGGGGTTATATGCTGCCGCCAGGTATGGTAACGATGAATTCATGCTCGTATTTCCGGGAAAAGACAAGAAAGCAGTAATGGAGTTTACGAAGGATATTCGAAAAGAGATAGAAGCACGGGTCATCGATTTCTTCAAAATAAAAGGCATTGCTACATATAAACCGTTCAGCATATCTGAAGGCGTGGCTGGTTATCCGGAAGACGGGACCGAGGCACTGCCGCTCATCAGAGCTGCGGAAGACGACCTGTTCAGGAGGAAGTACAGCAAGGGGATGCCCCGCCTGTATCAATCCGTGTTAAGCGAGATCAGCAGCTTAAAGGTTTCGGATGCCTTTGCTTACCTGCAAACGTTCATCACCCTGATCAACGCCAAGGACCGGTACACCTACGGCCATTCCGAAAGAGTGATGTCATACGCTATGGCGATGGCGGAAAAGATGGGTATTGACGAAGATACCAAAGAGTTTCTCAGGTATGGAGCCTTTTTGCACGACATCGGGAAGCTCGAAATAGAAACGATGGTTTTAACAAAAGAAGGTAGTTTAAAAAAGAAGGAATGGGATATTATGCGGAACCACACCGTATTGGGAAGCGAGATGATCCAGGCGGTAGTATCCTTTAAGGATATAGTGTCTATTATCCGGTCTCACCACGAAAACTACGACGGCTCCGGCTACCCCGACGGGTTAAAGGGGGACGATATACCCATCCTGGCTCGGATAGTGCGCCTTGCGGATAGCTTCGATGCCATGACGTCTGAACGCCCCTACAGAAAGGCCTTGAGTTTTGATGAGGCCTCGATAGAAATAAAGAAAAACGCTGGCACTCTCTACGATCCTAACCTCGTGGATCTATTCCTATCCACCGTCAAAAACGTGTATAAGAAAACGATTTACTAAAATAATAAAATCGGCTCGTTCCTAGATGGAGCCGATAGTAATTACACTTCTATGATGATCGGAAGTATCATCGGTCTTCTTCTGGTCCTTTCGTACAGGAACTTTCCGACAGCCTCCCTCACGTAAGATTTGATTGCCGCCCATTCCGTGGTCTGCTGTAATTCGCACTGCTTGAGGACCTCGCGTACCCGCTCTTTTGCTTCTTCAAGCAGTTCCTCGGACTCGCGGACGTATACAAAGCCTCTTGAAACAATGTCCGGACCGGCTACAACCGTACCATCATCCTTATCAATGGTGACAAAAACGATAAATATCCCGTCTCGCGAAAGCTGTTTGCGGTCGCGAAGAACAATGTTTCCAACGTCTCCGACACCCAAGCCGTCGACCAGGACATTTCCTGCCGTAACCCTTCCAGTAATAGCACCCCTGTCGGGAGTAAATTCCAGAACCTGGCCGTTCTCAACTACAAAAATATTTGTCGGTGGAATTCCAACCTCCCTGGCAAGCTGGGCATGTTTGATGAGGTGGCGGTATTCTCCGTGTACTGGGATGAAAAATTTAGGTCTCACCAGGTTTAACATTAGTTTGAGTTCTTCCTGGCTGGCGTGGCCTGATACGTGTACACCGGAGAAAGACTCGTAAATCACCTCCGCCCCCTGCCGTAAGAGATTATCAATCGTGCGGTGCACCATTTTTTCATTTCCCGGAATCGGACTGGCAGAGATGATCACCGTGTCGCCCGGCATGATCTCCACCTGTTTGTGGTCGCACATTGCCATCCTGGTAAGAGCGGACATCGGCTCGCCCTGGCTTCCCGTAGTCAGGATAACTACCTCCCGTTTGGGTAGAAACTGAATCTCGTCTAGATCAACCAAGGTATCTGGGGGGATCTCGAGATAACCCAGTTCCCTGGCAATGTTCACAACGTTGATCATGCTCCTGCCCGCGACCGCGACCTTTCTCCCGTATTTACTGGCTGTGGTGATCGCTTGCTGAATTCGGTGAATGTTTGATGCAAAGCTTGCAATAATAATCCTTTCCTTTGCTTTACGGAAGGTTTCGTTAAAGGTTTCACCGACAACCCGTTCCGATAAGGTATAGCCTGGTCTTTCCGCATTAGTGCTGTCTGAAAGCAGCACCAGAACACCCTGTTTTCCCAATTCTGCAAACTTATGATAATCAATCTTTTCATTGTCCACAGGTGTCTGATCCAGTTTAAAATCTCCCGTATGGACAATCGTTCCTACAGGTGTTTTGATTCCCAGGGCAACGGAATCGGCGATGCTGTGGCTGACCCGAATAAACTGGATCTGAAAAGCTCCCAACTGGATTGAATCGCCAGGTCGTACGCATCTGGTTTTCACCTTCTGGTCGAAATTGCTCTCTTTTAGCTTTGCGTCTAATAAACCGAGAGTCAATTTGGTGCCGTACACAGGCGCCGAGATCTCTTTTAAAATATATGGCATCGACCCAATGTGATCCTCGTGACCGTGAGTTAGAACAAAACCACGAATATGATCCCGGTTTTCAATCAGGTATGAGATATCCGGGATCACCAGGTCGATCCCAAGCATTTCATCTTCCGGGAACATGAGGCCGCCGTCGATGACAATAATGTCTTTGTTATACTTCAAGACCATAATATTTTTTCCAATCTCGCCGAGGCCCCCCAGCGGAATTATTGTAAGTGTATTGCCTTCTTTCATAAATTCACCCCGAGCATAAATAAAGTAGTTTCTCGGAAACTCCACTTGCTTGCGGCTAAAGCATATTTCTAGCCACATCATTTGGTTTCACCTCCAATATCTTTGGGTGCGTAAAACTACGTAAGAACGAGATATTGGAAGTTACTC
>CADDZA010000011.1 GCA_902812435.1 Clostridia bacterium | reverse complement strand
TTTGAGTAACTTCCAATATCTCGTTCTTACGTAGTTTTACGCACCCAAAGATATTGGAGGTGAAACCAAATGATGTGGCTAGAAATATGCTTTAGCCGCAAGCAAGTGGAGTTTCCGAGAAACTACTGGATAATTGTAGGAGGGATTTCCTGCACCGGTTATTGGGACCGTGGCAGGAAATTTTTGTTTAGCCAAAGCAGGAATTCGCCGCAAGAGGTAGTATAAGCTAATACTGACAGATGTTTCAGGGGAAGGGGGTGAATAAGTGGTCAGAGGGCTCTATACGGCTGCCGCGGGGATGATGGCAAGGCAGGTGCAGTTGGACGTGATCTCCCAGAACATGGCCAATGCCGGCACCTCCGGTTACCGCAGGGACGAAGCGGCGCTCAGGTCATTCCCCCAGATGCTCCTCAGCCGCTACGAGAGTCTGCCTGCCGTCCGGGGGCAGGTTGCGGTAGAAATCGGACCCGTGGGCACGGGAAGTGTGGTGGACGGGATTTACACCTCATACCGTGAAGGTACGCTGCAGGAGACCGGGAACCCCCTTGACCTTGCCCTGCACGGCAATGCGTTCTTTGTGGTGCGCGACGGCCTGGGGCAGGAGTTCTATACCAGAAACGGCGGTTTTACCCTTAATCAGGCAGGGGAGTTGGTCACCTTATCCGGGTTGGCCGTGCTGGGTGAGAACAACGGCCGGTTGGAGGAAATCTACGTGCCGGCTGGAAAGCTTGAAGTGGCTCTGGATGGAACCTTACGGGGGGCCGTAACTGCCGCAGGACAGACGGTCCAAAGGCTGGCCCTGGTGGGGGGGCCGCAACCGGGAGAGGTGTGGCAAAAGGTGGGGGATACCCTTTTCCGGGGCAATGCTCCACCGGCCCTGGCGCAGGGCTACGAGGTGAGGCAGGGGTACCGGGAGGGCTCCAATGTCAATCCCGTAGAGGAAATGGTGAAAATGATTGCCGCCATGCGCGCCTATGAGGCAAATCAGAAGGTGATCCAGGCCACGGACACTACCCTGGAAAAGGCGGCCAACGAGGTAGGAAGGGTTTAGCGGAAGGAGGCCGGACTGTTTAGCAGAAGCCTCCCCCGGTGCCGAACGACCGAGGTGCCGGATAACATCTTATCTGGATGAACCTGTTCTTTGCACTTCCGTTCGGTAGTGAGGACGCCGCGATTTCTCTTAATTTACAGCTTTTTATCAGCCTTATAAGGCCAAGAGGAGGCATGAGCATGCTGAGATCCCTTTACACTGCTGCTTCAGGCATGACGGCGCAGCAGTTCAACATTGACACCATTTCCCACAACCTGGCCAACGTGAATACCACAGGCTTTAAGAAGGTCAGGCCGGAGTTTCAGGACCTGTTGTATTTGACCATCAACCGCCCGGTTGCCCCGGAAAGGGGGGCGGGTGGCTCCCCCGTGGGTCTGAGCCTGGGCCTGGGGGTAAGGGCAGCCGGTTCCCAGGCCATCTTTGAACAGGGGAACCTGCAGCCCACCTCAAACCCGCTTGACCTGGCCCTTTCTGGGCCCGGCTTCTTTGTTGTAAAGGATCCCAACGAACAGTTGCTCTACACCCGTGATGGAAGCTTCAAGCTTGATGCCAAAGGCAACCTGGTTACCACAGATGGGTATTACGTGCAGGGGGACGGAGGAAATATTACCATTCCGCCCACGGCCACGGAGATCAGCGTTGCCAGGGATGGCACTATCAGCTACCTCGCTCCTGGGGAAACCAAGCCTGGATCGGCGGGAAAGCTCAGAATCGTCCAGTTTGCTAACCCTGCCGGCCTCGACAGGCTCGGCCGCAACCTTTACCGGGCGACGGCCGCCTCGGGCGAGGCTCAGGCGGTTGACAAAACAACCGGCCGGAGTGTGACGGTGGAGCAGGGCTTTCTGGAGTCCTCCAATGTTCAGGTGGTGGAGGAAATGGTCAACCTGATTACTGCCCAGCGTGCTTATGAATTGAACTCCAAGGCGATCCAGGCCTCGGACGAGATGCTGAGCATTGCCAACAACCTCCGCCGCTAGGCCTTATTAACAGGGCAGACCACCACGCCGCCTCCGGCGGCACCAACAGAGGATGAGATCTGGTTATCCTTGCGCTTGCTCCCGGACTCCGGTTGAACTCGCCCTAAAACTCGTCGCAGACGGCAGCCGACCGGCTCCTATGACGCCATCCATGGCGCAGAGTCGCCCAGCTCAACATCCTGTTTCGCTTCGGCTGCCGTTAGCTGCTCCTTCGTCAAGGGCGAGTAACAACCTCCGTAGGTCGCTACGCCTGCAAGGATAACCAATAAACGTATTTTCGGGGCAGCGGGGAGGTGACTGTTTACATGTTGGGTGTTGCAGGACTGCCTGTTACCGGGATTAAAGGCACCCCGGCCGGTGCCGGAGAGAAGCCGGGTGTGCCTGCGGATAAGGACAAGGAACTGGCAGACGGAAGGCTTAGGGAAGCGTGCCAGCAGCTTGAGGGCGTTTTCTGGCACCTGCTGTTGAGGTCCATGCGAAAGACGATACCGGACGGCGGGTTCCTCGGCCAAAGCTCCGAGGAGAGGATCTACCAGGACCTGCTGGACGAACAGTATGCAATGCTGCTGGCCAGGCAGGATAAGGCCGGGATCGGCAGGATCCTGTACGAACAGCTGCGCCGGAGAGGGTAGTTATACGAACCCCGGATTTGGTCCGGGGTTTATATTTGCGTGAACACCGATGGAATCAATAACATATATTGTAGTAATTGCCATCAAACTTTCACGTCACTTCTGGTGACACCAACAGAGGATGAAAATACCCGACGGATGAACTTGATGTATTTTCAGGGCAGTGTTATTTACCGTCAGCAGTGAAGAAAAACGAAAGAGCCCGCTAAAGTATAAAAAACTGCACAGGGTCATAGTTATGGAATAAGGACGCACGGGGGGAGGGAAAGAGATGCAGCAAACGGGACAGCAGTTGATTCTCACAAACCGGGAAAAGTTAGAGGCGACTGGTGTGCATCAAGTTGTCAGTTTTGATGATAGGGAGATCGTCCTGGAAACACAGATCGGGGTTCTGGTTTTAAAGGGGGAAGGAATGAACATAACCCACCTGGATCTGGGCGCCGGCGAGCTTGTGGTGCATGGGCTGCTCACATCCATGGAATACACCGAGGACAGGGGTAAAAAACTGAAAGCAAAAGGCAAGAACATCCTCGACCGCCTTCTCAAATGAAAGGAGTAGCACAGGAATTTATTGCCCTGTTTTTAAACCTGATCATCGGAATGGGGATCGGGGTTATTTTTGATTGCTATCGCTTCCTGCGCAACTATGCCCGGCCTGGTTGGTTTTTGACCCAGGTGGCCGACTTGTTGTTCTGGATAGTCTGTGCCGTGCTTGTCTTTGGCCTTTACTTTTCCCTAATGGAAGGGGAAGTGCGCTTAACCACGCTCCTCGTCATCCCGGTCGGGATGGCCTTGTATTTGAAGTTCGCCAGCCGCCGGGTGCGGTGGCCGCTTTACAAATTCTTTTCCCTGCTGGGAAGCCTATACCGGTTCTGCCTGCGGATCCTTGCATTTTGCCGTCGGCTGATCCTGCTTCCTTTCGGGTTTCTCAAGTATGTGCTGGTTTTTGTGTTTCAAACCATACTCGGTTTGCTTCGCCTTTCTTTCCTGCCGGTACGGCTGTTGCTGCGCTGGCTGCGGCGCAAGTTCTGTGAGTTCTGGAGGTTTATAAGGAACCGCCGGCCGCCTCATGCCCCGCCTGCCTGACCTGCCCGCACTCGTCTAATCTTTGAGGCGAAGGTGGGCTATCTTATTGAAATTTCTCCTGCCGGAAGAAGGATTTTTTATTCCGGTGGAGAATTTTTTTGTACTAAAAATATCCACAAAATGTCCACAATATGTGGATAATAGGTGGGGAATACGTGCACCTGGAAATACGCGGGGCGGAAAAACTCAGTTTTCGTGAAAAACAGGCTGTAGTGCTGAAAGAAATGGGAAATAGCAATGAAGAGATAGCAAAAAGAATGGGTGTCAACGCCACAACAGTGGCAACCCTGCTAAACCGGGCGCGGGCCAAGGGGTACGAGGTTGTGATTATCCTCCCGACCACGCTCGGATTGTTTGGAGGGGACAGTGAGGAGGAGGCCTGAAGCATGGCGCGCAGGCGCAGGAGAGGCTGCATCAATAAACGCCGCTTTCTAACCTTTGGTCTTTTGGGGCTCGGTTTATGCACCCTGTTTCTTCCGACCGAGGTCAAGATCCTGAGGATGCAGGGAGAACTGAGGCAACTCCAGAGGGAAGAAAAGGCGCTCCTGCAGAAGCAAAAGGAGATGAAGGAAAGGGTCCGGTTTTATTCGAGCGATGCCTACGTCGAGGAAGCGGCCAGGAGGGACCTGGGGCTTGTAAAACCGGGGGAGGTCCCTGTTTTACCCGCAGTTCCCGGAAGGGTCCAGCCGCCTCCGAAGATATTAAATGATAAGCCTTACGGCGACTAGAATAAAGGCAAGGTGTCACTCATGTCCCAACT
The DNA here is from genome assembly GCA_902812435.1 of Clostridia bacterium. GTDB lineage: Bacteria > Bacillota > DSM-12270 > Thermacetogeniales > Thermacetogeniaceae > DULK01. Next base: position 28,056 of record CADDZA010000011.1, on the reverse strand, counting down.
TGGCAAGACATATGCTGCAATAGATATAGGCACCAATTCTACTCGACTGCTGATCGCCCAAGTGGAAGATGGCAAAGTGCGTCCAAAGCTGGCTGTTTTGCGGATGAGCCGTGTGGGAGAAGGTATGGTGAAAGGGGAGGGACTCCAGCCGGAACCGGTTAACCGGACGATCCGGGCATTGCAGGAGTTTGGCCATTTGATCGAGCGACACGGGGTTACCCGCTGGAGGGTAGTGGCTACCAGCGCCGTCCGTGAGGCTTCCAATGCTGCGGAATTCGCTGCAAGGGTGCGGGAGGAAACCGGCCTACGGCTCGACGTCATCAGCGGTGAGGAAGAGGCCTATTTGAGTTACATCGGTGCCTGCCGTGCCCTGCCGGGAATCGATTGCGGCGTGGTACTGGACATCGGAGGGGGAAGCACGGAGTTCACATACCGCAGACCCGGCGGGACCCATGAAAAGACGCTGCGGTGCCGTAGCATTCCTGTTGGAGCCGTCCGGTTGACCGAGCGGCCGCTTCTGCTTAGCGATCTTCTTGCATTAATGAAAGAAGTTCTGGACGAAATCAAAGGGCTTCGAGTAGATAATATAATTGGGGTGGGAGGGACGATTACGACCCTGGCGGCGGTGGATCAATCCCTGGTAACTTACGAGTGGGAACGGGTCCACGGTTACTGTCTGTCGAAGGCTGCGATAGAAAGAATATTGTTCTCTCTCGCTGCAAAGAATACAAGAGAAAGGAGAGAGGTTCCCGGCCTTCAGCCCGAACGGGCGGACATTATCGTGGCGGGGACAACCATTCTCTGGGCGATCCTGGGCTATCTCGCAGCGCCGGAAATAACGGTCAGCGAGGCCGATCTTCTGCACGGGATCATCCTTGAATTAAGCTAATCGTGGAAGGAGCCATTTCATGCATCTTGCCCTTATTCCCTTATTGTTAGCCCTCGCAGCAGGCGTCACGATGGCCCTACAGGGTTCTCTGAACACCGTCCTGGGAAAGGTCGTCGGGCTGCTCGAGGCTACTTTTTTTGTTCATGTAATAGGAACGGTTGCGCTTGTTGTCCTGCTGTTGCTCGGGTTGGGACAGGGAAACCTGGGGCGCTATGCTCAGGCGCCCTGGTACGTTTACCTTGGGGGCATCCTGGGTGTGGCGATCATTTATCTGGTGCAGGCCAGCATCTCCAGGCTGGGTGTGGCTATCGCAACAACCGCAATTGTTGTCGGCCAGGTGTCTACCGCCCTCCTGATCGATCACTTTGGGCTGTTCGGGCTCCGGGCGATTCCCTTCACCTGGTGGAAGCTGCTCGGTCTGATCTTCCTGGCCACAGGGGCGAAACTGATGCTGAACTGAGATGCTTTTGCCTGTGTCGCCTCTGGAGGTTGTCGGCAGATCGGTTCCAGACATGAGCCTTCAGGGAAAATCTGGAGGCTTTTGTTTTGGATACAAGCCAGGGGGGCTCTAGCCCCCCGTTGCAATGGGCCCGGGTCGCGAGGCATAAGAAAAATGTCTTCCTTTGTCTTCCTTTGCCCTGAAAATGCATCAAGTTCATCCGTCGGTCTACCGCTTCATATAAGTCTTGTTCCAAGCGCTTGCTAACTTCACAATCTTAGCTTAAAATGAACTTGTTTGATATTTTACGACCCGTGCAAAAACAAGCGATAAAGATGAACGGCGGGGAAAACATGCATGAGCTTTCTCTCATGGAAAGCGTTGTCAGGCAGCTGCGCGCCAGTGCTGCGGAAAATGACATAAAAAAGATAACCAGGGTTTTACTGGTAGTCGGTAAAATGACAATGGCGGTGCCGGACGCTCTGCAGTTTGCCTTCGAGGTTCTTCAGAAAGAGGATGAACTTCTCAAGGACGCCGTCCTGGAGATCAGGGATGAGCCCATACGGGGCGAGTGCAGGGACTGTCACCACGTTTTTGATATTGAGAACCACGAATTCCTTTGTCCGTCCTGCTCCGGCCCCAATGTCAAAATTGTCGGGGGGCGGGAGCTTTACATCGATTTTTACGAAGGGGATTAAGCTATGGTCAAGGTTAGGCTGGCTACTCCGGTGCTTCAGGAAAACAACGAGGTCGCCCGGGAAAACCGGGAGCGTTTCCGGAAGCACGGCATTTTTGTGCTGAACCTCATGAGTTCTCCCGGTTCAGGCAAGACGAGCACCCTGGAACGCACCATCGGGCACCTGGCGGGCCGCCTCAGGATGGGAGTCATCGAGGGGGATATTTACACTACAAAGGATGCCGAAAGAGTCGAGGCCCAGGGGGTCCCTGTGGTCCAGATCAATACGGCCGGCTCCTGCCACCTGGACGCCAGGATGATCAGGCCCGCCCTGGAGGATTTCGACCTGGACAACCTCGACCTCCTTATAGTTGAGAATGTGGGGAACCTTGTCTGCCCGGCAGAGTTTGACCTTGGGGAGGACGCCCGGGTGGCCGTTTTGAGCATCACCGAAGGAAACGACAAACCCATGAAGTACCCGCTTGTTTTTCGCCAGTCGGAGGTGGTGCTCATCAACAAGGTGGACCTGCTGCCCTACACCGACTGCGATATCTCCCAGATGGAAAGGGACTTGAAGCTGATCAACCCGGAACTGCGGCTTTTCCGGGTATCCGCCCGGCTCGACGAGGGGTTCGAGCCCTGGATAGAGTGGCTGCAGAAAAAGGTGCAGGAGAAAAAGACGGAGCTGCGCACAAGGAGTCAACCGTTATGAAGATGAACAAAAAGCTGCTCGGCCTGCTTGGGACAGGACATGCGATTACCGACATCAACCAGGGGGCGCTTCCCGTTATCCTGACCTTCTTTCCCCACCTCAGCCAGCTCCAGGTTGGAGCGGCAATGCTCGCCTTCAACCTCAGTTCCTCGGTGATCCAGCCTCTTTTCGGCATTTTCAGCGACCGCTTCAAGGCCGCCTGGCTGATACCAGTGGGCTGCCTGTTTGCCGGGCTGGGGATGGCCTTCACCGGTTTCACCGGCGGCTATGACCCCCTGCTTCTGGCCGCCCTTATCAGCGGGCTGGGGGTGGCCGCCTACCACCCGGAGGGCTCCAAGTTCGCCCGGTTCGCCAGCGGGGAACGCAAGGCCTCGGGGATGTCTCTCTTTTCGGTGGGGGGCAACTTCGGTTTTGCCGCGGGCCCCGTCCTGGCCGGGTTGTTCTACAAACTGGCAGGACCGCACGGCACGGCGGGTTTTCTGGTGCTGGGAGGGATCATGGCCCTGCTTCTCTGGATAAATCTCCCGGCTATCGTGCGCACTCAAACTGCCGACCGGATGCCCGTGGCGGCCGCCGTCCGGCACACCTTCTCCAAAAAGACGCCGGGAGATATCGGGAAGACACTTATTCCAGTTTTCCTGCTGGTTCTGGTGATAATCATGCGTTCCTGGACCCATCTTGGGATTGTCACCTTCCTGCCCCAGTATTACGTCCGCTACCTGCATCACACCAACACCTACGCCGCGACAGTGACTTCGCTGTTTCTCCTGGCAGGAGCCTTCGGAACCCTGGTGGGGGGGCCGCTGGCCGACCGCTGGGGGCTTAAAACCATGATCATGCTGTCTATGGCCCTGCTTGTTCCCCTCTTATACCTGTTAGGTCACCTGACAGGCAGCTGGTTAATTTTGATAGTGGCTCTGGCAGGGTTCACCATCATTTCCACCTTTGCGGTGACGGTGGTTTTAGGTCAGGAACTCCTGCCGCACAATGTCGGGCTCGCCTCAGGCCTCACCCTGGGTTTCGGGATCGGGATGGGCGGTGTAGGCACAACCCTGCTGGGGTGGGTGGCCGACCACTGGGGCCTCCCGGCGGCGTTTCATGCGATGATCATCTTTCCTGTGATCGGCCTGCTGCTGACGCTGCTGCTCCCGGGCAGGGAGGAGCTGTCCCGGAGGAATAAGGAAACGACTTCAAGTTAAGGAATTACAATTTTGGCTTGACATGATTTAGTTGTGTGATAAATTAGGTTGCGTGGGGAATTATATCGATATGATATAATTTTTCAGCAGTTGATCAGTAAATCAATAAATCGTTATCCCGCATTGGGCACCATACTCCAAGCGGTGATGGAGTCCACCGGTAACCACCCGAAAGGGTTGATGACTCCTGCCAGAAGAACAACTGGGAGGGGTTTTTTTATGAGCCGGGTGATCCACACAAATCGCGAAAGTAATTTCGAACTGCCGGTTCTTCTTCAAAAGACCATGGCTTGCCTGGATTTACTGGGGAAGGAATTTGACGGCTATCGCCGGGAAATCCGGCGGCTCCATGAGAGGCTGGCGACCGAACGCTTTCACCTCGCAGTTCTGGGGCAGTTCAAACGCGGTAAAAGTACACTATTAAACGCTCTGCTCGGTGCTGAACTGTTACCCACCTCCGTGGTGCCTCTAACGGCAATACCTACTTTCATTCTCTGGGGGCGCACTATGAAAGCCCGTGTACTATATCTGGACGCTCATCCTGGAGAGGAATTCTCAAATAGCTCTGTAGGAGAGCTGGCTGCCTTCCTTTCGCAGTACGTTACGGAATCAAACAACCCCCGTAATATTAAAGGCGTTTCCCACGTTGAAGTTTTTTATCCATCTCCGCTGCTTGAGCAAGGAGTCGTTTTAATTGACACCCCCGGTATCGGTTCCACATACCAGCACAATACTGAAGTGACACTCAGCTTTCTGTCCCAGTGCGACGCCGCTCTGTTCCTGGTTTCCGCGGACCCTCCGGTTACCGAGGTTGAATTGGAATTCTTGAAGGCGGTTCGCGCCAAAGTTACCCGTCTTTTCTTCATCTTGAATAAGATTGATTACCTTAGTGAAGGGGAACGAAAGACGCTTCTGGATTTTATCAGGAATGTGCTCCGGGAACGGGCGGATGTAAAGGATGATAACCCAATCTTTTGTATATCGGCCCGGCAGGGGTTGGAGGCACGGAAAACCGGTAACGAAGATCTGTGGAAATTGAGTGGACTTGAAGAAGTACGGAGCCATCTGATCGATTTTCTGGCCAGGGATAAGGCAGATGCCCTGAACGAAGCTGTGGCCAAAAAAACACAAGACTTGATTGCGGATGTGGTAATGACTATACGGCTTACAATCCGTTCTCTGCAAATGCCTGTCGCTGAGTTGGGTGAACGGCTTCAGGTTTTCGAAAAAAAACTTAAGGAAGCAGAACGGGAGCGCATGATAATTGGGGATCTCCTGGTTGCTGAGAGGAATCGGATGGCGGAACATCTCGAAGAGCAGGCCGATAGCCTTCGCAAGGCTGCCCATAACCATTTTGAGAAAGTAGTGCACGATTCTTTGGACAATAAATTTGATGAAAATGAGGCTCTTGAAGCCCTGAAAAACGCCATCCCCGGTTTTTTTGAACATGAACTCGGCAATATCTCGCACGCTTTTGACAGCAGGCTCAGCGATGTGCTGCGTTCCTACCAGCAAAAGGTGAATGACCTCGTTGAGACGATTCGTAAAACGGCGGCGGATATTTTTGAAATACCTTACCTGGCCTTGCACACACCGGGTGGTTTGGAATTAGGACGCCGACCTTCCTGGGTAACGCACAGATGGGATGCCAACCTGAGGCTGCTTCCCGAAAATTTTATCGACCGGTTCCTGCCTGTCAAACTTAGAAGAAAGAGGTTAATCAAACGATTAAGTGACCAGATACGGGAATTGGTTACTTATAACGTAGAAAACCTGCGCTGGGCGATGCTGCAGAGCCTCGATGAGGCATTCCGCCGGTTTCGTGCCGGTTTGGAGGAACGCCTCCGGGAGACTATTGCTGCTACCAGGGGCGCCGTTCAGTCGGCCCGTTCAAAACGCCTGGATCAAAGCGAGGCTGTTGCCCCGGAAGTGGCCCGATTGGAAAAGGTCGCTGATGAATTGAAGGAAATTCAAGAAAAATTGAAAGAATTGAAAAGGGGGATTAGCGATGCCATATAGACAGTATACAACAAAGGAAGGGGTACAGATCTCTCAAAAAACCGCCGTGGGTTTTGTAGTTTTGCTGGGTGTTGTCAGTCTTTTCGCCGATATGACCTACGAAGGGGCTCGCAGCGTTACAGGGCAGTTTCTCGCCATACTTGGGGCGAGTGGAACTGTCGTTGGGATTGTAGCAGGGTTTGGAGAGTTAGTCGGCTACGCCCTGCGGCTTGCCTCAGGCTTGATCAGCGATCGCACGGGGAGATACTGGGCGATAACGCTGATCGGGTACGGGATGAATTTGCTTGCGGTTCCCCTTTTGGCCCTCGCCGGTCGCTGGGAAATAGCCGCACTTCTCCTGATCATCGAGCGCATGGGGAAAGCGATCCGCACACCTGCACGGGATGCCATGCTTTCACATGCCGTGACCGGGATCGGCCGAGGCTGGGGATTTGGCCTGCACGAAGCCATGGACCAAATAGGCGCCGTGGCCGGCCCCTTGATCGTTGCCGCCGTACTCGCTTTCAAGCACAGCTACCGGGCGGGATTCGGCGTCCTGCTTGCGCCGGCTTTGATTGCCTTAATCGTCCTTTTGTCGGCGCGTATGCTCTACCCCCGTCCCCGGGATCTGGAGATAAAGGTGCCAAAAATCGAGACCCAGGGGCTGCGGCAGGCTTACTGGCTTTATATGGCGGCTGTAGCCCTGATCGCAGCGGGCTACGCCGACTTCCCGCTTATTTCCTTTCATTTCAAGAAGGTGGCGATCGCCTCTGATAAATGGATACCCATTTTTTATTCTGTCGCCATGGGAATCGATGCCCTTGCCGCCCTTTTATTCGGACGGTTGTTTGATAGAAAGGGCATCTCCATTCTGGTATTTGTCACCTTTCTGTCGTCTCTTTTCGCCCCCCTGGTCTTTTGGGGAGGCTTTGAGTTAGCCATCATAGGAATGGTGCTCTGGGGTATCGGCATGGGAGCCCAGGAATCGATCATGAGAGCGGCAATTGCCGGGATGGTACCACCGGACAGGCGCGGCACCGCCTACGGTGTCTTTAATACCGGTTACGGAGTTTTCTGGTTCCTGGGGAGTGCCTTGATGGGAGTGTTGTACGATAAATCCCTTGTTGCTCTAATTGTATTTTCTATAGTAGTGCAGCTTTCCGCCATCCCTTTGCTGCTCATGGTCAGAAAAACTTATTCCCCCGCATAACCCGGTGTAAAGAATTGAACAGCAGGACAGGGTATGAGTATAACATTTTAGTTAATTTGGGTTCTGCCCAGCATATTTGAAATTGAGGCGCCCCTGTCACAAAGCATACGGTTCGAGACGAAACGATTTTTTACCTGATCGCAGGTTCAGAGCTCTTTTGATTCAACATCTTGTATAATTACCAGCCCTTTTTTGACCATCTCCTTGACCATGGGGAGAACCCGGTTGATATTCTCCGCCGTATCAACTGCTTCCAGGATAACAGGTAAATCCACCGAAAGATCAAGGATTCTACTTGTTCGTAGCATCTTTTCCGGACCGTACCCCTCAATTCCCCGGTAGACTGTAACCCCCGCCAGGCCGGCTTCGCGAAATTTTAGCACCAGGGCGTGATAAAGAGCCTTTCCCTGCCAGCGTTCATTTTCACCCGTATAGATTTTTAACATTTTAAGATGTCCCGGTTCCATTATATCCCTCCTAGAGATGATAGCCGGTCAAGAATCCCAGCCAAGCCGCAACAAGTCCAAGTAGGATACTCCCAAGCAGGTAAGCAAAAGCGGTTATGAATTCCCCGTCTTCCAAGAGCTTAATTGTTTCATAGGAGAAGGTGGAAAAGGTGGTATATGACCCGAGAAAACCAACGGTGATACCTGAGCGCAGGAATGATGGAGCATTGGTGTTCCATGATGTCCAGGCTGAAAACAGGCACAATAAAAAGGACCCGGTAAGGTTGATGAGGAAGGTCCCAAGGGGGAAAGACCTGCCCCACTTTCTCATAGTGACCCGGCCCAGATAAAACCGAGTAATTGCTCCCAGAGCCCCTCCGGCACCAATGCCGATCAAAGAAAACGTCATAACTGAAATTGCACTCCTGTAATTTGTCTTTTTACTTCCGGTTGCTGATTACACGCCCGCCGACCCCGCTAAGCCACGCTCCGATTACACGCACCCAGACCATGCCAAACCATGCTCCAAGCAGGCAAAAGAATACCGAGCATCCCGTGTATAGCAGAGCATTCGCCAGGTGGCTATGCTGAAGCAGATCAAGGGTTTCTTTCGTAAAAGTGGAAAAAGTGGTATAGGCTCCGCAAAACCCGACTGCTGAAAACTGGCGTATCCGCTCACTGAAGGTCAGCCTTTCCAAGGCCATCACTTGGATCATGCCCAATAGCATGCTGCCGGTGATGTTGATAAGTAAGGTACCGTAGGGTAAACTTGAACCAAAATAACAAGAGAACAGTTGCCCCGCAAGAAAGCGGGTTACGGCGCCCAGCAGGCCGCCCAGACCCACCCAGATATATACCAAATTATTTCATCCTTCCATATAATAAAACTTAAGGGCCCGCCGGGCAAAGGGCGGGCCGCTCATCACCGCTGTCCTTTGCTGTCAGTCCAAAACCCTCGCCGCAGGACGTTACGTTTTTAATGGGTAGATCGGCGCGTATAATCTTGGCGCCCCCTCAAGCGTTGAAATTTTTGCTTACCGGTGTAGCCGCTGCGGTATCTAGTGACCGGGGCTGCCACCCTCCTCCTTGAGCAAGGCCAATTCTTTTTCCACCCATTTCGGGTTGTGCTCTCTGGCATATTCTAACGGTACCGTGCCCGGACCGAGCCTAAACATCGCCTTGAAGTCCGGCCAGTAGTAAATTGACAACGGAACGTGGACAAACAGCAAGGAGAGCGTCACAAGGAATGAGAGCCAGACGTGCAACATGAAAAAGATGTAGGTCCAGAGTTTTCCCAGCGCTTGGGGAACAAAGTACAGCGACCAGCCGGTTACTATCAATATTGCAAGGGTGGCAACTACGGACAGTGCAAAAGCCTTTTGGCCTGCGTTATACTTCGACTGCGGCGGGCAGCCAGGAGAACCAATTTTAAAAAACTTATAGGGGTAGCCGCCTAGGTTTTTCCACCAAGCGATTGTATCCCGATCCCAACTAAGTAGCTCTTTAGCAAACATAAACGCTCGGTCAGGCGTCACTACAAGGTAGCCTAACGTCACTAAGGTCAAAGGGATGGCAAAATAGATGTGCCACTGCATAAACGCTGCCCTTACTTCCTCACCGACAAGTTTAAAGTACACGGCAAACCCCGTTACTGCCAGAACAATCCAGCAGATCATATGCACGTTATGCATAATCCTGCTGGGGGTGGAGTGGCGTAGTACCACCATCTTCTTCATGCATCACACCTCCATCGGAAAGGTTTTTACTCGCGGTGCATAACCCGTGTGGAGTAACAATTCGCTTGTTTCGCTAAGCGGATGGGTTGTGAACTCGCCGTAGAACCGCTTTAACATCGGGTTCTGGTGGGAAACGGCAAGGCGATAACGCTCCCTGACCCCCTTATCATCTTGGTATTGGGCTCTTTGCCGTAGCTTGATATATTTATTCCGCTGAAGGACAATATCTGTTAGTTTATAAGCCGCAAGAGCTGTGACCGCTACACCCACACCACATATCTTCAAAAAGGTACGCCGCGAGATTACAGCCGAAGCGGGCTTCTCAACGTACACTTTGCCTTCGGACATGCAGGACATGCACTTTTTCCCTCCTTAATTAGTTAAGCGCCTACAATCTGAGCGGTAGTAGGGGGTCGATCCACGAGGTTCCCATCGGATTGACGGGCTGCCCCCCGCCGTTTAAACAACCGCCCGAACACGTCATAACCTCGATGAAGTGGAAATTACTCCTGCCGGCGATTGCGTCGTTGATTATCGGCTTGAGGTGGCTGCCATCCGTCCCGATACCGTTAACCGTGCACACCCGCAGTTCAAACCGGTCGCTTCCGAGCAGTTCTCGGTATGCAGGTTTGAGTGGCACTTGGATAGTCGCTTCAACCACGGGATTGGTATATCCACGCACTTGTTTGAAGTCCCACGCTGAACTTAAGGCATCAGGCTCCTCCCCCGAAAGGATGTGGAAGGCGAACCTGACCGCCGCCTCCATCACGCCGCCGCTGGTGCCAAAGATGGTGGCGCCGCCACTGTACCACTCAAAATCCTGCGGGGTCTCCGCCTCCGAGAATCGCATCGGGTTTATGTTCAGCTTTTTGAACAGCGCCGCGAGATCCCTCGTGGTCAGCACCGCATCAACATCCGGTATTCTTTGAGAACGTTGGGGTAAACGGCCGTGCTCTTCCAACCATTTCTGCGCGTGACAGAACTCCGGGCGGGATGCTTCGAAAATCTTTGCCGTGCATGGCATTATACCGACAGTATACACCTTGGCTGGATCGTGTTTCCAGATGTCTAGCGCACCATATGTCTTTGCCGATGCGCCGGCCATCTGCTGTGGGGACTTACAGCTTGAAAGATGGGGCAGAACCTTCGGGTAATATAACTCGGCATACCTTACCCACCCCGGGCAACAGCTTGTAAACTGCGGCAGCGGCTTATGCTTGAAATGCTCAAGACCGACTTTAATCTTCTTGCCCCAGACCTCGATCTCGAACTCCTTTAACCCGAGGAGCCAGTAGGCGATCCGCCCCAAAAGTTCCGTTCCTTCTTCCAAAATGGTTTGGTCCGCAGCAAAATTGTTTTCGTAGATTACAAAACCCGCCTCTTTTAGAGCCTTGTGAAGTCTACCGACAGTGAGCGTGCCGGGCGGAGCGCCAAATTCTTCGGATATTGCCACCCTTACCGCCGGGGCAATGATCGCAACCGTCAGGGTCTCCTTATCTCTCAGCTTTCGCAAAACCTCTTCTATGAACGCCATCTGCTCGATTGCCCCAAACGGGCAGTTAGTCAGGCATTGACCGCAGTTGATGCACCGGTCTATCTCTATTCTATGGGTTGTTCCGATCCCACCGCTGATAGCCCCGGCCGGGCAAACTTTCGTGCATGTGTCGCAGCCGACACAGTGTCGGTGATTAATATGGATTATTCCTTTGAGTTCGCCCGTCCGGAAAGAACTGCTGCCAACACGCGCATTCGGCGGTTCGGTAAACGTACGCACCTTTGCGACACTCATTCTTTCTCCTCCCTTGTGCCTAGTTAGAAAAGCCGCGAAATCCTTAATATCACCGGTAGACCAATGTTACGGCTACTTTCGACCCTCACGCTCCTTTCCGCTTTTCTACCGCACTATTTAGCTTCCATAGCTTGTAAAAAACAAAGGCCATAAAAACTGATGTATCTCGCGGTAGACCTTCGTGGCTTCCCTTATCTCTGCTTTAATGGGAACCGCTATGCTGCCGGTTTCGCCTGGCTGGTATATAAGGTATTACTTTCGCTTTCACAACGAGATTTCCTGCTGCATTAAGAGAGAATTTTATCGTCACGCAGCGTGTCAACTCGTGGAAAAATCTTACCGAAGGGGAGATGGATTGCTCAAACAAATCTAACCTGCCTGAAGAAACTTAAGTAAGTAAACTACTCTTTCTTAAAGTTCTTAGCTTTCAGGTACGTGGCGGATCTCTTAGGCAGGACTGGCTAAAAAAGTGGGGATAGCTCAGTGCGACAACCACTTGACAGGAATTTTGTTTTCGGGCATAATTTATAACTGTGAAAGACGGTGCGGGGTGGAGCAGCGGTCAGCTCGTCGGGCTCATAACCCGAAGGTCGCTGGTTCGAATCCAGCCCCCGCTACCAAAGTATACTGCGGCGGCGTAGCTCAGCTGGTCAGAGCATGCGGTTCATACCCGCAGTGTCGCTGGTTCGAATCCAGCCGCCGCTACCAAAAAGAAAAGAAGTGGCCCGTTAGTCAAGCGGTCTAAGACACCGGCCTTTCACGCCGGTAACAGGGGTTCGAATCCCCTACGGGTCACCAGATATTTTCCCCGTCTGAAAGAGACGGGGATTGTTGTTTTTTGTCGGCCTTTTTTCATCCTGTCCGCCAGGATACTACTTATTTCTGGATCCCCGTATATTATAATGATTTAAATTGAGAGACAAAATAATCCAGCTAGGAGCAGCCGCATGAATGCAGGTTATGTCCGATTTCGGCAGGCCATAGACGGATTTCTGGCGCAGCGCCTGGCCATCTGCCAGTACCTGTTCCATTTTGTAATAGGTTTGGCTGCAGGCCGGTCGATCCTGGGAGGACTCGCCCCCTTTTCAACCGCTCTGGCGGTGGTTTCGCCCTTCCTCCCGGAACGGCCGGCGTGGCCGCTGCTTGGGGGCTTGCTGCTCGGAATTTTTACAAGAGGCGACGCCTATTCGCTGATAAATCCCCTGGGTGACGCCCTGACAGCGGTGGCTGCGGCTTTTCTGACCCTCCGGCTGCAGAAAAGTGGTAGCAGGGTTCCCCTCGCTACTCTCCCTGTAACCGCCGGAGGCATTAATCTTTTGATCAAAACAGGCCTTCACCTATTCTTGAAAAAAAGTACCGGGGTTTTCCCCGGCCTGTTGAGCGAATCGGTGCTGGCCGGACTGTTCACCCTTCCCTTCTATTACGTTTTAACAGATTTCAGGTTAGAGAAAAAAGAATTCGCCCGCCCCCTTCTCCTATTGTTCCTGGTTTTGTGCGGTCTGGGGAACCTGCGGATAGGCCCTGTGGAAATCCGGGAGGTACTGGTGCGCGGCCTGTTGTTGCTTATTGCCGCTGGCTGGGGAGCACCCTGGGGTGCGGCGGCGGGAGTCCTTCTCGGCCTGCTGGTTGGGGATCTCTGGCAGATGCTTCCTCGGATAGGCTTTTACGCCGGGACCGGTTTCTGCTCCGGCATTCTGAAAAACCTGGGGCGTACCGGTGTGCTGTTCGGTTTTGTCCTGGCGGGCCTCCTGTTTTCTTTTTTTTACGAAACCCAGGTGACACTGGCCGGCCACCTGATCGCCAGCGGTTTCGCGGCGGGGTTGTACCTGTTATGCTCGCCCTTTCTGGAACGGTTGCTTGGAAAAGAAAAGCCTAAACTGCCCGGTAAATTAGCGCAACTCCAGGCGGAGATCGGCTTTTCCCAGAGGGCAAAGCCCGCCGAACCCCTCTGCGGAGACAGCCTTGCGATCGCACACCTTGACCTGCAGCGCCTCTTGCTGATCGTGAGCGACGGAATGGGGGCGGGGATCAATGCTGCACGGGAAAGCAGGATTGTGATAAAAATGATGGAACAATTAATAGGTAATGGTAACCCGCCGGAGGTGGCGGCGGGGGTTGTGAACACCGGTCTCTACCTGCGGGGCGGCGAAGAGAGTGCGGCTACCATCGATCTCGCCCTGATAGACCTGAGCGCCAGGTCGGTAGATTTTTTAAAGGCGGGTGCGCCTCCCAGTTTTATCAAAAGGAACGACAGCGTGGAGATGGTCAGGTCTGCCTGCTGGCCGGCGGGGATCCTGGACAGGCTTGAGACAGAGGTGTTGAGGAGAGAGATCCTGCCGGGAGATATACTGGTCATGGTGACCGACGGGATAACCGAGGCGGAACAGGAAGGGACCGCCCCGGGCGGCTGGCTTTACAGTTTTCTTCAGGAGATCCCCGTTGAAGAACCCCAGGTCGTCGCCGATCTGATCCTGAAGCGTGCCCTGAAAAACGGTGGTTCCCAAAACCGGGATGACATGACCGTCCTGGTGGCCCGTTTCTGCGGCGAGTGCGAAGTGGGGTGAAGGAGAATATCCGATATGGGGGATTTTCAGGAAAGGATATTAAGATTTATTGAGAGCCACCAACTCCTGAGACCCGGGATGAGGGTTGTGGTCGGCGTTTCCGGCGGGGCGGATTCGGTTGCCCTGCTTCATGTCTTAAAGGAACTGGACTCCCTTTCCCTGTCACTCCACGTGGCCCATCTCAACCACCTCCTGCGCCCCGAGGCCGGGGATGATGCCCGCTTCGTGCAGAGGCTCGCACACCGCTTGGGGGTCCCTGTAACCATCGGTTACGCCGACGTGAAGCAGCTTGCTGCAAGAATGAAGACCGGCATCGAGGACGCCGGCAGGTTTGCCCGTTACCGGTTTCTCCACTATGTGGCCCGGAAGGTCGGTGCGGAAAGGATCGCAGTGGCGCACCATGCCGGCGACCGGGTGGAAACAATTCTTTTGAACCTCCTGCGCGGGACGGGGCCCTCGGGTCTATCGGGCATCCCGGTGCAAAACGGCCCGGTGGTGCGCCCCCTGCTCTGCGCAACCAGGGAGGAGATCGAGGACTACTGCAGGAGGGCGGGGCTCACCTGGCGCATCGATCCCTCCAACCTGTCAACGAATTACCTTCGCAATAAGGTTAGGCATCAACTGCTTCCTTTACTGAAGAAGGAATTCAACCCTCAAGTGGAGCAGGCACTGCTCCGGCTCGGCGATATTATAGGGGAGGAGGACAGCTTTTTGAATGATTACGCCCTTAAGATCGCCGGGAAACTGGTAAAAGAAAGGCGGGCAGAGGAAGTCAGGCTTGACCTCCCCGGCTTCCTTGGTCTTCCCCTTGCAGTACAGCGACGCCTGCTTCGCGCTGCCGTGTTGGATGCAGCCGGAAACATGAAGGATTTCGGTTACCTGCACGTGGAAGATTGCCTTGCCCTGCTGGCCGGGGGGCCGGTTGGAGGAGAGATACACCTGCCGGGCGGAGTCAGGGTGCGGAAGAGCTATCAGGATTTCATCATTCATAAAGTCCCGGAGAGTTTTTCGCCTCACCCGTTTGTGGAGCAGCAAATCGCAATACCCGGCGAGACCCGTGTGCCTGCATTGGGGGTTACCGTGCACGCCAGTATCATTGACCGGGAGCCCGGGCAGGAAATGGGTTTGCTCAATTTCCGCGGCTCGAGCCACCGGGCTTTTTTCGATTACGATAAAATCAAACTCCCCCTTTACGTACGGACACGCCGGCCGGGGGACCGGATACGCCCTTTCGGAATGGAAGGCAGCAAGAAGATCAAGAAGCTCTTCGGCGACCTGAAGATTCCCCGGGAAGAGAGGGAACAGGTGCCCCTTGTTGCCTCCGACGGGGAGATCTACTGGGCGGTGGGCTGCCGGAGAAGCCGGGATGCTCTTGTCACTCCTGAAACCAGGCGTGTGCTCATGCTGCATTTTATTAAAAATTGAAATTTATTGTTGAAACATGTTAAAATTCAAAGGATGGACTGCAGATCTAAAGAATGCAATAGAAAGGAGGGGTATGGTGAGTCGCGTCCTGAAAAATCTCATGATCTATCTGATGGTCATTTTATTTGCCGTATTTGCCATCAAGCTGGCGATGCCACCCCAAACCGAAACGAAGGATTGGACTTATAATCATTTTTATACGCAACTTAATGAGGGAAAAATTAAGGAAATAACCTTGAAGAATGACGGTGAAGGGGGCTTCCACGTCGAGGGTGTGACCGCAGATAAGGAGAAGTTTACCACCTATGCCCCGGCCAATGATCCGAACCTGCATAAACTGCTGGCGGATAAAATGAGTGCCGGCAAGACAGTGGTGAAATATGTTCCGAACCAGGGTACCCCCTGGTGGGCGGGACTGATTTCGACGTTTTTACCGATCTTGTTGATCGTTGGCTTCGTACTTTTTATGTTTCAGCAGACCCAGGGGAGCGGCAACCGGGTGATGCAGTTCGGCCGGAGCCGGGCGAGACTGCTCGAACCCGACAAGAAGAGGGTTACCTTTGCCGACGTTGCGGGGGTTGACGAAGCTGTAGAGGAATTGCACGAAGTAGTGGATTTCCTCAAGGACCCGAAACGTTACAATGACATCGGGGCGAAGATCCCCAAAGGGGTACTGCTTTACGGCCCTCCCGGTACGGGCAAGACCCTCCTGGCGCGCGCCGTTGCCGGGGAGGCGGGTGTTCCCTTCTTCAGCATCAGCGGCTCCGATTTCGTGGAGATGTTCGTGGGGGTTGGGGCCGCAAGGGTGCGGGACCTTTTCGAGCAGGCAAAGAAGAACGCCCCGTGCATTGTCTTCGTTGACGAGATCGACGCCGTCGGCCGGCACCGGGGCGCCGGGTTGGGTGGAGGCCACGATGAGCGTGAGCAAACCCTGAACCAGCTGCTTGTGGAGATGGACGGCTTTAACTCCAACGAGGGGATCATTATCATTGCAGCCACCAACAGGCCGGATATTCTCGATCCCGCCCTCCTGCGTCCCGGCCGCTTCGACAGGCATGTGGTCGTTGACAAGCCGGACATCAAAGGAAGAACGGAGATCCTGAAGGTGCACTTCCGCGGCAAGTCCTTTGAGGAGGATGTGGACATCGAAGTGCTGGCACGCCGCACCCCCGGCTTTACAGGGGCCGACCTGGCAAACGTGGTGAATGAAGCGGCGCTCTTGGCCGCCAGGCGCGGCCGGAAAAAGATCTCCATGAAGGACCTGGAGGATGCTACAGAACGGGTAATCGCAGGGCCGGAGAAGAAGTCCCGGGTCATGAGCGAGGAAGAGAAGAGACTGGTGGCCTACCATGAGGCGGGGCACGCCGTGGTCGGGAGTCTCCTGCCTCATACGGATCCGGTGCACAAGATCTCGATTATCCCGCGAGGCAGAGCAGGCGGGTACACCCTCCTGCTGCCGACCGAGGACAGGAACTACCTGACCAGGTCCCACCTGCTCGACGAGGTCACCACCCTGCTGGGCGGGCGTGTATCGGAGAGCCTCGTGCTGGACGATATCAGCACCGGCGCCAAGAACGATCTGGAGCGGGCTACCGGTATCGTGCGCCAGATGATCACCGAGTACGGAATGTCCGAGGAGTTGGGCCCGATGACTTTTGGCCGTCCCGAGGAGCAGGTGTTCCTGGGGCGGGACATCGCCCGCGACCGGAACTACAGCGAGGAGATCGCCTACTCCATCGACAGGGAGGCGCACCGGATGATCGAGAAGTGCTACCAGAGAGCGAAAGAGATCCTGGAAAACAACATGAATAAACTGCATCTGATCGCCAGAACCCTGATGGAGAAAGAGACCATCGAACGCCAGGAGTTCGAGCTTCTGATGCAGCAGGCATGAGGAGGATTCCGGAAGATGGAAAGGACCTTTGTCATGGTAAAGCCGGACGGCGTCCAGCGTCACCTGGTGGGAGAAATCATCCGCAGCTTTGAACGCCGGGGCTTGAAGCTCGTCGGTTTGAAGATGCTCAGGATAACGAAGGAACTTGCTTCCCGGCACTATGCCGAGCACCAGGGCAAGCCCTTCTTCAACGGGCTTGTGGAGTACATCACCTCAGCCCCGGTGGTAGCCATGGTCCTAGAGGGGCGGAACTGTATCAGCCTCGTGCGCCAGATGATGGGCGCCACCGACCCGGCCAAGGCGGCTCCCGGCACGATTCGCGCAAGCTTCGGCATCGATGTCGGGAGGAACGTCATCCACGGGTCGGATTCGCCGGAAAGCGCCGCCAGGGAGATCTCTCTTTTTTTTGACGAGTCCGAGCTCTTAGATTACGGGCTTTCTCTGGAGTCCTGGATCTACGAATAATACAAACTAAAAAGGGTGGACCTTCAGCTTCCTTCAAAAGTCGCGGTTGAATCCACCGGCGTCAACCGGAGCAATTCCAAATGATCTGGAGTTGCTCTTTTTTCATGGTGCATCCTCTATGTTGAAGTTGCTTCTTGCTAAGCTTGTCACAAAAAATTAATATTACTACAAGTAGGAAATTTTAAATAAGCAGCGAATATGTATTTATATAATTTCACTTAAGATATATCAAAATAAGATATATCAACCAGGTTTGGCGGTAGAATACGCATTTGTGGTTACCCTAAAAACCGGGAAAAATATACGTCAAGAAATGGGGTAACAACCGTTAGATAAGTTAGTAAGGGGGTGTTCTTTGGGAGGAATAGGGGTCGAGTTATTCTGGTTTTAAGCAGCCTGGACGGAAATTAGAAACATACTTTGGTTGAAGGGAGATGCTGTTTATGCCTTGGGATCCAACTGTTTTAAAAGACTGGCAGATTGCCGAAGAAGCAGAAAAGGATATGCCCACTCCAGAGAAGTACATGGAGATGCTGGGACTCCAGAAAGACGAACTGATTCCTTACGGGAGGACACCGAAGGTTGACTTCATGAAGGTGATGGAGCGCCTGAAGGACAAACCCGACGGCAAGTACATCGAAGTCACCGCCATCACCCCGACCCCGCTGGGCGAAGGCAAGACAACGACCACCATGGGTATAATTGAAGGTCTCGGCAAGCGTGGCCAAAACGTTGGCGGCGCCATTCGCCAGCCCTCCGGCGGTCCGACCATGAACATCAAGGGTACCGCTGCCGGCGGCGGAAATGCTCTCTTAATTCCGATGACCGAGTTTTCCCTCGGCCTGACCGGGGATATCAACGACATCACTAACGCCCACAACCTGGCGATGGTTGCCCTCAACGCCAGGATGCAGCACGAGGCGAACTATACAGATGAGGAACTGGCAAAACGCAACCTCAGAAGACTCGACATCGACCCGAAGAATGTGGAAATGGGCTGGGTCATCGACTTCGCCGCCCAGGGGTTGCGCAACATCATCATCGGCCTCGGCGGAAAGAAAGACGGTTTCCTGATGCAGTCCAAGTTCGGCATTACCGTTAGCTCCGAGTTAATGGCCATTCTGGCGGTTGCCAAGGACCTGGCTGATCTAAGAGACCGGCTCAGCAAGATTGTTGTGGCATATGACAAGAAGGGCAACCCGATCACAACGGCCGATCTGGAAGTTGACGGCGCAATGTGCGCCTGGATGCGCAACACCATCAATCCGACCCTCTGCTGCACCATTGAGCATCAGCCTGTATTCGTCCATGCCGGCCCGTTTGCGAACATTGCCATCGGACAGTCCTCCATCATCGCCGACCGTCTCGGCCTGAAGCTGTTCGATTACCACGTCACAGAGTCCGGATTTGCCGCCGACATTGGATTCGAGAAATTCTGGAATGTGAAGTGCCGCCTGAGCGGACTGAAGCCGAACGTATCCATCCTGGTGGCAACCGTCCGTGCCCTCAAGATGCACGGTGGTGGCCCGACCGTTGTGCCCGGCCGTCCGATTCCGGAAGAGTACACCAAGGAAAACCTGGGGCTCCTGGAGAAGGGCTGCGAGAACATGGTGCACCTCATCAACGTGATCAAGAAATCCGGAATCAAACCGGTGGTCTGCATCAACAGCTTCTACACCGATACCCCGGCAGAGCATGCCCTGGTGAAGAGGATTGCCGAGCAGGCCGGCGCCCGTGCAGCCGTCTCCGAGCACTGGCTCAAGGGCGGCGAAGGCGCCCTCGAACTGACCGATGCCGTCATGGATGCCTGCAAGGAAGAGGTCGACTTCAAGTACCTGTATCCGCTCGAGATGCCGCTGCGGCAGCGTGTTGAGATCATCGCCAAGGAGGTCTATGGAGCAGACGGTGTCGACTGGGCTCCGCTGGCCGAGGAAAAGGCTAAGAAGTTCGAGTCCGATCCGAAGTATGCCGATTTCGCCACCATGATGGTGAAGACCCACCTGTCCCTCAGCCACGAGCCCACCTGGAAGGGTGTGCCCAAGGGCTGGAGACTCCCGATCCGCGACATCCTGGTCTACGGTGGAGCCAAGTTCCTCTGCCCGATGGCCGGTGCCATCAGCCTCATGCCCGGTACCAGCTCCGACCCGGCTTACAGAAGGATCGATGTAGACGTCAAGACCGGCAAGGTGAGCGGACTGTTCTAATTACCGGATGTTCACTAGAGCCCCGAGCGATCGGGGCTTTTCTCATCTATTAATTGCAGGGAAAAACCGTGCCGGGTTATAATAATTACAGTATTGACTACTTGATAAAAGGATAAGGAGAGATATATGAAGCGGATTGACGCGATTGTCAGGGATCCCCTATTTCAAGAGTGTCTTGAGAAAAACAAAGCGGCGGAAAGGGACAGGGAGTTCTGCAAACACGACCTGCAGCACTTCGTTGACGTGGCGCGCATAACCTATATCTTGATACTGGAATCCGGTTACCTGCCTAGTTTCATCACCGAAAACGGCTTGAGCGGGCCCAGTGCGGCAAAGGAGGTCGTTTACGCAGCCGGCATTCTTCACGATATCGGCAGGTGGCGCGAGTACGAGACGGGAGAGGACCACGCCCCCGTCGGGGCGGCCCTCGCACAGGAAATCCTTGAACGGACGGGGTTTACACCCGAGGAAAGACGGGTGGTCGTCAACGCCATCCACGAGCACCGGGAGCAGAGCACCCAGATGACGACCCTCGGGGAACTGCTTCACAGGGCGGACAATCTCTCCCGGGCCTGCCACGAGTGCAGCGCCCAGGATAAGTGCTATAAGTTTCCCATAATGGAGACAGGCAATCTCGTATTAATCTACTAAGTATCGTAAAGGTGGTCTTTCTATGGATCTAGGGCATAATGTCAGGGTTGTGGAAATCAACGACTGCTCCGAGGCGCGCCCTGCCATCAAGGAAGTAGGGGCCGATGCTGCCGGTATCAGGTGGATGGCTCCCAAGGCTGTTCATCGGGTCTTGAAAGTAGAGGGGCTCTCTACCCGGGCGGCGGTAATATTAAAGCAGGAAATGTTATCCCGGGGAGGGGATGCGGCTATCAGCAGGAACGCAGGGGGGCTCAAGGCCGAAAAGACGGACGTCCTCCTGATGGGCACCCTCAGGCAGTACGAGGATGTGTGCAAGAAGCTGCGCATGCAGCCCTTTGGCCTGTCCGGGCTTGCCGGGGAGATCAAAGCCGTACTGAACAACCTGGAAAAGCGTAAGCCCTTCACCCTGCGCTGCCGGGACCTGTCCCTCACCATCGGCAAGCGCACTCTGGTCATGGGAATCCTCAACGTCACCCCGGATTCCTTTTCGGACGGGGGGAAATTCATCGACGTCGAAGCCGCCGTCTCCCATGCCAGGCAGATGGTGGAGGATGGGGCGGACATTATCGACCTGGGAGGAGAGTCCACCCGGGTCCAGGCCAATCCGGTCTATTACGGTGATCCCTCCCGTCCCTGGTCGTGGGAGCCCCTGCCGGTGGAGGAAGAACTCCGCAGGATCATGCCCGTGCTCGAACGCCTCCTGAAGGAGATCAGAGTTCCTATTTCCATCGATACTTACAAGGCGGAAACAGCAAAAGCCGCCCTTCAGGCCGGGGCGCACATGATCAATGATGTATGGGGCTTCCAGTACGATCCCCGCCTTGCGGAGGTGGCTGCAGAGTATGACGTGCCTGTAATCTTGATGCACAACCGGCAGGGCACAGAATACCGTAACCTGATGGGGGAGATGATGGCCTTCCTGCGCAAAAGCATCAAGATTGCCGAGGATGCCGGGGTGCGGTCCGAGCAGATCATCATTGATCCCGGGATCGGTTTCGGAAAGACCCTGGAGCAGAACCTGGAGGTGCTGCGTAGGCTGCGGGAGTTCCGCTCTCTTGGCAAGCCCATCCTGCTGGGAACCTCCCGGAAGTCGGTGATCGGCAGGACATTAAACCTCCCTCCGGACCAGCGGGTGGAGGGAACGGCGGCAACAGTAGCCCTTGGAATCGCCGGCGGTGCGGACATCGTGCGGGTGCACGACGTGAAGGAAATGGTGCGGGTGGCACGGATGACCGACGCCATTATCAACAGCTAAAGGCGGTCGGTCCTTCAATGAAGAAGCACCGGGACAAAATCATTATCAGCGGAATGGAGTTTTACGGCTACCATGGGGCGCTGCCTGCCGAGCAGGAACTGGGGCAGCGCTTCAGCGTGGATGTGGAAATGACCTGTGACCTGGAAGCCGCCGGCCGCAGCGACGATCTGGCCATGACCATTGACTACAGCCGGGTGTTTAATTTAGTCGCCGACGTGGTCACCGGAACGCCCTGCAAACTGATCGAAGCCCTAGCGGAGCGCATTGCCCGGGAGATCCTGGAGGGCTTTGCCGTGGATGAGGTGCTGGTCCGGATAAAAAAGCCCCAGGCCCCCCTTGGCGGGGTCTTTTCCTGGGTGGCGGTGGAGATTGCAAGGAGGCGGCACGCCTGAGATGACCGGG
This sequence comes from Clostridia bacterium, assembly GCA_902812435.1. GTDB lineage: Bacteria > Bacillota > DSM-12270 > Thermacetogeniales > Thermacetogeniaceae > DULK01. The sequence continues at coordinate 6,102 of CADDZA010000011.1, read as the reverse complement.
GAGGAGAAGCTGCACCACGCATTCATTGGACTTGGCTCCAACATGGGAGACCGTATGGCTTACCTGGAGGCAGCGCTTCGGGAGATCACTGCGCAGCCTGGAATCAGGCTGCTCAAGGCATCGTCCTGCTACGAATCGGAGCCGGTGGGCTACCTCGATCAGGACTGGTTTATCAACCGGGTGGTTGAGGTGGAAACTACCCTGGCGCCCCTCGAACTGCTCCACGTGCTCCAGGGGATCGAAAACAGGCTGGGGAGAAGGCGGCTGATCAGGTGGGGCCCCCGGGTGATCGACCTGGACCTGCTGCTTTTCGGGAATCTGGTTCTGAGGACCAGGGAACTGACCGTTCCCCACCCGCGCATGTACGAGCGCAATTTTGTGCTGATCCCGTTAAACGAAATCGCACCGAAATACCGGCACCCCGACGGCCGGACGACGGCGGAGCATTTGCAGGTGTACTTGGCCACAGCCCCGGCGGAAAAAATCAGGTTGTGGACCGGGGAAGAGATGTGATATACTGGTCGCGAGCAACACCGGATAGAACAGGCTTGCACTATACCGGGTGAGTTGCAGCAAGCCATTTTCAATTGAAAACCAGATAACCAACCGCTTGTACCTGAACAGGACTGAGACGGAAGGTGAACGCAATTAAAGGCTTGATCCGCCTTCTGAGTATGTTCAGAAGGCTTTATTTTTTGACGGAATGATGAACACAGCAGCGACCGCCGGCTTTTCTGATTGCGACTTCTATTAAAGGCAGGTGGGGATTTTGAGAATCGGTTTTGTCGGAGCCGGGAAAGTGGGCTCGGCGGTAGCACTGCTGCTGCAAAGGGCCGGCTACGAGGTGGTCGGTGTCGCCAGCCGCACTTGGGCGTCGGCGGAGAAGCTTGCGTCCCAGCTTGGCTGTCCCGTGCTTCCGGCGGCAGAGGTTTCCAGGCGGGCAGAGTGCCTGTTTATCACCACCTCTGACGACGCCATCGCCCGTGTAGCTGCCGAAATTGCGCAGGAAGGAGCGTTTCACGCGGGACAGTTTGTCCTGCACATGAGCGGGGCCCTTACCTCCTGGGCATTGGAACCCGCTGCAGCACAGGGAGCGATAACCCTCTCCCTTCACCCCATCCAGTCCTTTGCCACCGTGGAAAAGGCCCTGGCCCTGATTCCCGGTTCCTACTTCAGCATCGAAGGGGATGAGCGGGGTTACGGGTTCGCCAGGAAGCTGGTGGAGGATCTGGAAGGTTATAGTTTCTTCTTGGACTCCGGGGCGAAGGTGCTGTATCATGCCGCCGCGGTGACGGCCTGCAATTACCTGGTGGGGCTGCTGGGCTGCAGCATGCAGATGCTGGAAGCGGCGGGGGTTCCGGAGGAGGTCGGCCTGCCCGCCTTCCTTCCTCTGGTGACGGGCACCTTCGAGAACGTCAGGGCTCTGGGCATCCCCGGTGCTCTGACAGGGCCCATCGCCCGGGGGGACATCGGAACCTTAGAGAAGCACCTGGCTGCTCTTAGAGGAATGCCCCGGCAACTGGCGGTTTACACTGCCCTCGGCCTTGTGACGGTTGACATCGCCCTTGCCAAGGGAACCGTCTCCCGGGAGCAGGCGGCGAAACTGCGGTCTCTCCTGGAGAGTTACCCGACATCTAACGCGGCGACGTTAACTGAAACAAGCGCAAAATGAATTATGAACTGAAGGCTGCTTATTCGAGTGCAGTTACTTTGAGTGTCGGGCAAACCGGTAAACCATCATAACAGGAGGCTGCGACGATGGCGCGTGTAACAACGAGTACCCTGCTTGATATGAAGGCGAAAGGCGAAAAAATCACACTGCTGACTGCTTACGACTATCCCACCGCCTGTCTGCTGGACGAAGCCGGCATTGACATCCTGCTGGTGGGGGATTCTCTCGGGAACGTGGTCCTGGGGTACGAAAACACCCTGCCGGTAACCATGGAGGAGAGCCTGCATCATACCAGGGCGGTGGCCCGGGGGGCGAAACGGGCGATGGTGGTGGGGGATATGCCCTTCCTCTCCTACCAGACCACCGTTGCCGACGCAGTACTTAACGGCGGGCGCTACCTCAAGGAAGCTGGGGCCCAGGCGGTAAAGCTTGAAGGGGGCAGGGAACGGGCCGAGGTGATCCGCGCCCTGGTGGAAACCGGTATCCCGGTAATGGGCCACCTGGGCCTCACCCCCCAGTCGGTGCACCAGTTGGGCGGCTTCAAGGTGCAGGGCAAGAGCGAGGATGCAGCCCGGCGGCTGCTAGAGGACGCCCAGATTCTGGAGGAGGCGGGCATCTTCTCCCTGGTCCTGGAAGCCGTGCCGGCCCATGTGGCAGCGGAGGTGACGAAGCAGCTGCACATCCCCACCCTGGGGATCGGGGCCGGCCCGGACTGCGACGGACAGGTCCTGGTGTTCCATGACATGATGGGACTGACCGGCAAAAAGGTGCCCAAATTCGTCAAGCAGTACGCCCGGCTTTACGATGAGATGCTGGAGGCCCTCAAAACCTTCAAGACCGAAGTGCAGCAAGGCGTTTTCCCCGGGCCCGAGCACTGCTACAATGTTCCGAAGGAATGACGGATAGTAGGGGGCAGAGGGATGGAAATCATTAGAAAAGCGAGCGAGATGCAGGGGATCTGCCTGCAGGCGCGGCGAGAGGGTAAGGGCATCGGCCTGGTGCCGACCATGGGCTACCTGCACGAGGGGCACCTCAGCCTCGCCCGGGCCGCCCGGGCGGAGAACGACCTGGTGGTGATGAGCAACTTCGTGAACCCCCTGCAGTTCGGCCCGCGGGAGGACTTCGCCACCTACCCCCGGGACCTGGAGCGGGACTGCAGGATGGCCGAAGCCGTGGGGGTGGATTACGTGTTCGCCCCGGACGGGGAGGAGATGTACCCGCAGGGGTACAACACCTACGTGGAGGTGCTGGGAGAAATAACGGAGAAGATGTGCGCCAGGTCGCGCCCCGGGCACTTCCGGGGGGTGACCACCGTGGTCCTGAAGCTCTTCAACATCGTCCAGCCCGACCGGGCCTACTTCGGCCAGAAGGACGCCCAGCAGGCCATAGTCATCAAGAAGATGGTGACGGACCTGAACCTCCCCCTGGAAATCGTCACCTGCCCCATCGTGCGGGAGGCTGACGGCCTGGCCATGAGCTCCCGGAACACCTACCTCAGCCCCGAGGAGCGCCGGCAGGCCCTTGCCTTGCCCCGGGCCCTGGCGGCGGGCAGGGAGCTGATCGAAAGAGGAGAGCGGGACCCCCGGAAGGTGCGGGAGAAAATCCTGGAGGCCCTGAACGGTGCTCCCGGTGTCAGGGTTGACTATGTGGAGGTCTGCAGCGGGAGGGACCTGTCGGAAATGGAGGTCCTGGGGGGACCGGTGCTCCTGGCTGCCGCGGTTTACGTGGGGAAAACCCGGTTGATCGACAACATCGACATGGAGGTGGAACCGTGCTGCGCATCATGCTGAAGTCCAAAATCCACCGGGCGGTGCTGACCGAAGCCGATTTGAACTACATGGGGAGCATCACCATCGACCGGGACCTGATGGATGCCGCCGACATCCTCCCCTTCGAGCGGGTGCAGGTGGTCAACAACAACAACGGGGCGCGGTTCGAGACTTACGTTATCGAGGGGGAGCGGGGCTCCGGAAAGGTCTGCCTGAACGGCGCCGCCGCCAGGCTCGGCCACCCCGGCGACATCCTGATCATCCTCTCCTACGTCCAGTTGCCCGATGCGGAGGCGAGAAATCACCGGCCAAAGGTGGTCTTCGTGGATGAGAGGAACCGGATCGTCACCCCGGTGGGAGTGTAAGCTGCCGTTCAACAGTTATCGTTTAATAATAGGAGGACGGTCAACGCATCATCGACCGCCCCCGGTTTCTTTTCCACCGGCGAATGGTAATCTTAGCAGTTTCAAGCGCTGCATCCTCACCAACCGGATGCAGGTGAAAACCGGCAGATAAGAGAAGGGGCTGAAGGCCTCTCAGCCTTCAGCCCTGACCCCATTGATGGGCCTGACGTTGAAATTGGACCTGTATTCGGTTTCGGTCCATAGAATACGCTGGGCCACCATAGCCTCCGGGTTGAGCTGCACCCCCTTCAGGATCATCTCCTTGAACCGGTTGTAGCCGGCCCGGTCGATGAGGTGCCCGCCGTGCAGGTAGACCGGTTTGTGCTCCAGCACCTCGGCGGAAAAGTCCTTCCAGTTCTTGATAACCCCCAGCACCACCTCTTCGGTGACCCAGTTCAGGAATACCTTCCCCATGCGGGGGGTCTGTTTACCGGTCCTGCCGCCGATCAAGACCCGGTAAAATTTGGTGGTGTTCCGCGTCCAGGCACCGGTGGGACAAACCAGGGCGCACTCCCCACACCCGACACAGCAGCAGGTATCTTTGACGATTTTCCCGTTTTCCATGGATAAAACCCCGGTGGCATGTTTGGCACAGGCCTCAATACACTTCTTGCACCCGATGCAGCGGTCGTAGTCGTATTCGGTTTTGGCCAGTCCGATGATGCCGAAATCGTTGAAATGGCCTTTGGCACAGTCGTTGGGGCAGCCGGCCACACTGATCTTGATGTGGTAAGGGCTGGGGTAGATGACCCTTTCCAGCTTGCGGGCCAGGGCGGTGGTGTTGATATTGGCCTTAATGCAGTGGGTGTTGCCGATACAGGCCATGATGTTGCGCGCCCCGATGGCCGGGTAGCCTTCCTCGGTGACCTCCATATCCACCCCGCAGAGGTCCACCTCAATCTCCTGAATATATTGTTTGATATAGCGGTTGACTGCCGGAATGTCCTCGTATTTGATCCCTGGAATGGACAGGGTCTGGCGCATCCCCAGGTGAAACAGGCCGTTCCCCCAGGTATCGGCAATGTGCTGCACCAGGGACAGGTACCGGGCCTCGATGACCCCGCCGGGGGCGCGCATCTGCAGCATGAATTCCCCCGGGACCTTGGACTGGCGATAACAGTGGTTGCGCAGCTTTTTAATATCGAGATCGTGATTCACAGATGTCCCTCCCCCTCAATCCCAGAGCTCTTTAGCTTTGGTATAGTTGAACACCGGCCCCTCAAGGCAGACATAGGTTTCGTTGATTTTACAGTGACCGCACTTGCCCACAGCACAGGACATCCTCCGCTCGAAGGAGACCCAGATCTTCTCCTCAGGCACCCCGTACTCCAAACACTTCAGGGCGGTGTGGTGCATCATCACCGGGGGCCCCACGATAATCACGTGATAGCGGGTAAGGGTGCTGAAGGGGATCCTTCCTAGGTGCCGGGTGACCAGACCGGTCTCAAAACCGTCCACCCGGTCCCGGTCCAGAGTATAGATGGTGTGGAACCTGGCCTTAAACCGCTCCAGGTCTGCCCGGAAGAGGATGCTCCCCTCATCCCGGAAGCCGGCCAGGAAATAAACTTCCTTTATTTCCTCCGGGTGTTCATAGAAATACCTTAAGGTGCTGCGCACCGGGGCCACCCCGGTACCCCCGGCGATTACTACCAGATCCCCGTGTTTAAAGTCATCAATTGGGAATGGCTTGCCGTAGGGCCCCCGCATAAACAGCCGATCACCCGGCCGCAGCCTGAAGACCTCACTGGTAAGCTTGCCCACCTTCCTGATGGTGAACTCCAGCCAGCCGTCCCCCATGGCGCTGACCGAAATGGGCGCCTCGCCGATCTTCGGTAGGGAGAGCTGATAAAACTGTCCGTGCTTGGCCGCGGCCCCTGACTCCACCCGGAAGGTGTACTCATGCTCGGTCTCCTGGTTGATTGCCAGGATTCGATGCGGCCTGGGCAGCAGTATATTGGTACTCATTGGCCCGCCACCTCCTGGGACGCCTCTTTATTCAGTCGTTCCACTTCATCGCTCAGACGGTTGATGATGGTCGCAAAGGAGATGAATTCAGGGCATCTGTCATCACAGCGCCCGCACCCCACACACATCTGCTCCTCCTTAAACCTGGCCTTATAGTCATAGACTTTATGGAGGGTTCGGAAGCGCAGCCGCTCCCCAGGGGTAGCCCGGAAGCCAAGGCCGCCGGCCATGGCCGTGAAGTCCTCATGCAGGCAGCTGGCCCAGACCCGGCGCCTCTCCCCGACCCGGGCGT
>CADDZA010000010.1 GCA_902812435.1 Clostridia bacterium | reverse complement strand
GTTTTCAATTGGGCAGCATTTCAAGGAGATATTGTCGATAAGGGACCACGAAGGTCTTGTACCCTGCCGGAGGGGGGAGGTCTTCGTGGTTTTTGTTTTTCGAGGCATTGTTTTAAAGCGTTTCGGTTGAGCGTTGAGGGGGTGCGGCCTGGATGCCTGGCGAACCTGTGCTGGCAGTTGATGGTATGGAAACGATTTTTTGGCCCGGCACGGGGTGATCAGGGCCGTAAACGGAGTCAGCTTCGCAGTAGAGCCGTTTTACCTCCTCTCGCAGAAAAACAAAAAAACCGCCATATAAGCAGTTTTAATAACGGCTATATATTTCTATAAGATATTGGGATATAATTACAGTTGAAGGAGGCGGATTTTCATGTCTATTGAGCGTTTGGCTGACGAAATTAAAAAACTTTCACCAAATGAAAGGAAACACCGCATCCGCAGCATTCCGGGCTTGTAAAGGAATCAAAATGCAAATACCTCCTTGCCCTTAATGGTAAGGCCGGGCAAAAGGTGAGGTTGCCAGCTGTCTTCTTCGCCGTAAACCCCGGTTTTTACGTAATCAGTATCCTTCCAGAGGTATACCGTCACTTTTCGGGCGTCGGGGTCCACGATCCAATATTCTTTGACGGCATGGCGGGCGTACAGCTTTTTTTTCAGGTCAAGGTCTCTTTCGGCGGTAGCAGGCGATAAAATCTCGATGATCAGGTCGGGTGCTCCTTGAATGTTATTCTCCCCCACAATCGAGAGATTCTCGCGGCTCACGAAGAGCACATCCGGCTGCACCACATCGTGGCGGCTGAAAAGCACATCGAACGGCGCTTCGTAGACTTCTCCCAGGCCGTGGGCTTTAACGTAGGACCATAAGATGGTAGTTAAGTTTCTGCTTGTTTGTTGATGCACCCGCTTGGGAGAAGGAGTCATCAAAAGATCGCCCCCAATGATTTCATAGCGTCTGTCTTCAGGCAAAAGCAGATAATCTTCGTAGGTAAACTTGAGATGCTCGGGGATGGAAGACATTAAATCACCTCCGGGGCGAGTATTTTTTATCGAGTGTTTTTATAAAGTTAAGGAATGGCAACGAATCGGTCCTCTTTGTAAGAGTATACCACATACTTGCAGAAAAGTTAGACCCAGTTTATCAACAAGAGCAGTTGGCTGAAGTCATTCGTTTTTTATGAAAGGGTATTCTTGTCTTTTTCTTCATCGCCTGTCGATGTTCATCAGTGCTATTTTCATATTAAGCCAAGATTAAGCCAAGGCAGTTTGGCACGCATAGATAAAATTTCGGAGGGGTAGAAGGATTTTCGGTGAAGACGGCGAAGAATTTGAATTGACAATTTTGCAAAACTGAATAGTGCGGAACAGGTGACCCCGGGAGCGGCATCCCGGGGGAGAGGGAAGCCGGTGCAAATCCGGCGCGGTCCCGCCACTGTGATGGGGAGCCCTCCTGCAGGTGCCACTGCCCGGCAGTCAATTAAGCGTAATTACGAATGGGCTGGACTCAGTTTAAAAAGCTGATGTTTTGCCCGAGTTGTAAATAACGTTGAGTGCCGGGCGGGAAGGCGCAGGAGGGGCGATGAGCCAGAGCCAGGAGACCTGCCTGTTCCGTCTTGGCCGTACCTGCCTACGCGGATAGGTAAGGAGGTTTTAGCCTTTTGAGTGAACCCCGTCGTGGCAGGCGGGGTTTTTGATTTTTATTTGGCCTGTCAAAGGGGGTAGCGCTCTTGGGTCTGAAGATTCTGAAGATTTTGTTTTACACTGCCATCGAAGGGGAGTTAGTCAACTTAAGCCGCGCCGTTAAGTCCTTGACCTCTGAACATGGCCCTTTAATCGAGGTCTTTGCCCGGGCGAAGCGGGATCTGCAGGGCGCCGAAAGCATCGGAGAACTGCTCCGGCTCGTTCCCCAATGTCACTTGCTTGTTCTCCACCTGATGGGTGGCCCTGATTCCCTACCCGGCTTCGAGCTGCTCACAAGGCTCGCCCGGGAGAGGGGCATTCCTCTGGCTGTTATGCCTTTAACCGGGGATAATGTTTCCGAGTTGTTAGGGTTGAGTTCGCTTCCACCCGACGAATACCGCCTCGTGTGCTCATACGTCAGCTACGGCGGTGAAGCCAACTTCAGGAACCTCCTCCTGTGGGCGGCCAACCGCTTCCTCGGCAAGGACCTCCCGGTAGAGGAGCCAAAACCCCTGCCCTGGGAGGGTCTCTACCACCCCGACTTCCGGGAGGAGAGCGCTCTTGCGGCGTACCTGGAAGAAAAGATCAAGGAGAAGAAGGGGCCTGTAATCGGGATCCTCTTCTACCAGAGCTACTGGGTGGCGGGGAACACCGGTTTCGTCGACGAGCTGATCCGGGAAATTGAAAACCAGGGAGGTATAGCCTTACCGGTTTTTCTTTATGCCACGAGGAATGACGAGATCGGGAGCCGGGGAATTGAATGGGTGATCGCGAATTATTTCTGTAAGGATGGCCGGCCGGTGGTTGACGCGGTGGTAAACACCCTGATGTTTTCCCAAACAATGGCTACTCCTACCTTCGGTCGAGCGGCAGGGGAGAACTTTTACCGGGAGCTAGGTGTGCCCTTGATCAAGGCCATTGTTTCCCTCACTTCCTATCCTGAGTGGGATGAGAATCTGCAGGGACTCGGCCCGCTGGATGTGGTGATGAGCGTCGCCCTCCCCGAGTTTGACGGCGCCCTGATCACCGTTCCCATCGCCACCCGGGAGGAAGAAGAGCAGGATCTCCTTACCGGAGCAACGTTGAGCAAGTACGTCCCCGTAGGGGAGCGGGTGAAAAAGGTAGCCTCTCTAGCCTTGCGCTGGGCAAGGCTCAGGCACAAGCCTAACCGGGAGAAAAGGGTTGCCATCATCCTCCACAACTACCCGCCCCGCAACGACCGCATCGGCTGCGCTTTCGGCCTGGACACCCCGGCGAGCGTCCACCGCCTGCTGGTGGATTTGAAGGAGGCAGGTTACCGGGTGGAGGACCTCCCCCCCGACGGGGCGGCGCTGATGGAAAAAATCCTCTCCGGCCTCACCAACGAGCGGGGCTGGCTCGACCCCAGGGAGCTGGACTGCCGGGCGGCAGTACGGGTAGAGCAGGAAACTTACGAAAAATGGTTTGCCGCTTTTCCGGCCCGGGCCCGGGAAATGCTGGCAAGAGATTGGGGTGACCCTCCTGGGGAGGTTTTTGCTTACGGAAAGCACCTGCTCGTGCCGGGCGTCTTCCTGGGGAACATCTTCATCGGCATCCAGCCTGTGCGCGGCTTTCTCGAAGATCCTTCTCGCATCTACCACAGCCCCGATTTGGCTCCTCCTCACCACTACCTTGCTTACTACCGGTGGCTGCGGGACGAATTCCAGGCCGATCTCGTCTTCCACATCGGCAAGCACGGCTCCCTGGAATGGCTTCCCGGCAAAGGGGTCGGGCTCTCCCAGGCCTGCTTCCCGGACCTTGTTTTCCCGGATCTGCCTCACGTTTACCCCTACATCATCAACAACCCCGGCGAGGGAACCCAGGCCAAGCGGCGCTCCCACGCCTGCATCATCGACCACCTCATCCCTGTGATGACCAAGGCCGACACTTACGACGAACTGGCTGAAGTGGAGGCGCTGGTTAAGGATTACCATGCCGCCAAGACCCTCGACCCCTCAAAGCTCCCGGACTTGCGCGGCCTGATCTGGGAGCGGGTGGAGGCTGCCCATCTCGACCACGACCTCGGCATCTCCAAGGAAGGGGCCGAGAAAGACTGGGAGAACTTCCTGGAGTGCCTCCATACCTACCTCTGCGAAGTCAAGGACACCCTGATCCGCGACGGGCTCCATACCCTGGGCCAACCCCCCAAAGGCGACCGGCTCGTGGAGATGCTGCTTGCCCTCACCAGGTTGCCTAACGGAGCAGTTCCTTCCCTGCGCGAGCAAGTGGCCGGGTTCTTGGGCCATGACTATGCCGCTCTTTTGGAAAACCCCGGATATTTTTCAAGTGAGCATAACTGCACCTACGGCGAGATCCTGGAAGAGATCGACGGGAAGGCCCGAGCACTTCTCGAGGCTTTTGCGGGAGAAGACTATGCCAGGGAAAAGGTGGGTGCAGTTATCAGGCAGGTACTGGGGAGGGAAGACGAGGGGATCGGCCGGATACTGGCATATCTCGCTGAAAATTTGGTTCCGGCCGTGGGGGCCACAACAAAGGAAGTTGCTAATTCCCTAGAGGCTTTGAAAGGAGCCTATATCCCGCCCGGGCCCTCCGGGGCGCCGACGCGGGGGATGGCCGAGATCCTCCCGACCGGGCGCAACTTCTATTCCCTTGATCCCCAGGCAATCCCTACGCAGGCTGCCTGGCGAACCGGACAGGTGCTGGCCGATGCCTTGCTGGGGCGGTATCGTCAAGCTGAAGGAAAATATCCCGAGAGTGTGGGCATGGTAATCTGGTGTACCAATAATATGCGTACAGGAGGTGATGATGTTGCCGAGGCCCTCTACCTCATGGGGGTGCGCCCGGTCTGGGAGAAAAGCGGGCGGGTAAAGGGATTAGAGATAATTCCCCTGGAGGAACTGGGGCGGCCGCGAATCGATGTCACCATCCGGGCGAGCGGGATGTTCCGGGACGCTTTTCTCAATGTCATCCACCTTCTAGATCAGGCGGTAGAAATGGTGGCCTCTTTAGCTGAGCCTGAAGAACTGAATTTTGTGGCTGCTCACGTAAAGGCTGAAGTGAAAGAAAAAGTGAGCGCCGGGATGGATCCGGAGCGCGCCCGGATCATGTCCCTCTGGCGGGTCTTCAGCGACCGTCCGGGGTGCTACGGAGCAGGTGTGAGCAACCTCGTCACTGCAAAAAACTGGAAGGACGAAAAGGACCTTGCTGAGGTCTACATCACCTGGGGAGGCTGCGCCTACAGCAGGCAGGCCTATGGTGAGGACGCCCGGGAATCATTCCGCCGGCGCCTGGCGACTTTGGAGGCAACCGTGAAAAACGAGGACACCCGGGAGATCGACATGTTTGACAGCGACGATTTTTACTCCTACCACGGGGGAATGGTGGCAGCGGTGAAGGCTGTGAGGGGCTCTTTGCCGGCCTCTTTCAGCGGGGACAGCTCCGACCCGGCGCGGGTGCGGGTCCGCACGCTTGGAGAGGAAGCCAGGTTCATCTTCCGGAGCAGGCTTCTCAACCCCAAATGGATCGAGAGCATGAAGAGGCACGGCTACAAAGGGGCGGGAGACCTTTCCCACCTGGTGGAGGTGGCCTTTGGGTGGGACGCCACAGCCGAAGTCCTGGAGGGCTGGATGTATGAGGAGCTGGCGCGGAAGTACGCCCTCGACCCCGCCATGCAGCACTGGTTTAAGGAGGTTAATCCCTGGGCCCTCCAGAACATCACGGAACACCTGCTGGAAGCGATCGAGCGGGGGATGTGGCAGGCAGACCGGGAGATGGCGGAGGCCCTGAGAGACCTCTACCTGGATATTGAGGCAGAACTGGAGGCGCGAACCGAGATTTAGGTATGGGAAATTCACAAGAAAAGAAACAGGCGAGAAAAAGGAGGTTCTGAGTTCGTGATGTTGGGTTCTATTTTGCGGCACCGTTGGGCAGTTATTGGCGCGGCGGTATTGGCTGTGGTGCTCTTAGCGGCCGCTGTTTTCCCCGCAGGAGCGGCTTCGCAAAAAAAGGTCACTGTCTCTCAGTATTTCGTCACCGCCGACGGGAAGACTGAGAAGAGCACGGTGCGTGTTTCCTGCCCGCCCCGGCGGGTGGTGGTGCTGGGCGGGTTTAATGCCGAGATCCTGAGAGCCCTCGGGGTTGAAAAAAAAGTGGTGGCGGTAGACAACTGGACGAAAGAAAAGGAGCAGTGGCCGGCCTATGTGAACAGGCTTCCTTCAGTAGGGGCGTCAAGCACACCGAGCGTGGAAAAGATATTGGCCCTGAGACCGGATCTGGTAATCGAGGGCTTCCTCGAACCCAGACTGAGAGGTCAACTGGAGCGAGCTGGTGTTCCGTGCCTCAGGATTTACGGCTGCAAAACCAGCCTTCTCCCGGCCGAGATCAGGACGCTGGGGACCGTTTTCAACTGCGTGCAGCGGGCCAACGCTTACGCCGCCTACATAGAATGGCACTGGTCCAGGGTGAAGGAGCGTACAAGGAGGTTGGGTGCCCGCCAAAGGCCGAAAGTATACTGGGAAAATAGCACCCCCTGGAGCACTAACGGCCCCAGCTCGGGGGCGCACCCGCTTATTGAGTGGGCCGGGGGGATCAACATTGCTGCCGACCAGGGAATCGCTTACCCGGTGGTGAGCCCGGAATGGGTTGCGGCCAAGAACCCCGATGTGATCATCAAGTACATCAGCGCTCCGGAAACAGGTTGGAGAGGAGATGTTAGGAAACTGGAGGAAATCCGGCAGCAGATAATGCGGCGGCCGGCGCTCAAGAACACAAATGCGGTGAAAAAAGGCCGGGTATTCCTGATCAGCGCTAAGATTACCTGCGCCCCGCGTGGAGCAGCGGGGGAGTACTACATCGCCAAGTGGCTGCACCCGGAGCTCTTCCGGGGCGTAGAGCCCGAAGCGGTGCATAAAGAGATGCTCAAAAGGTTCTACGGCGAGGAGCTTAAAGGCGTATGGGTTTACCCGCCACTGAAGTAGGGGAAGCGGTGGGGGATGAGACTATCTGCCTCATTTTGCTGGTCACCGGTGATTGCAATCTGCGCTGCCGCTACTGTTACGCCTGGGGAGGAGAAGCGAAGGAATACATGCCCTGGGAGGTGGCCATGCGGGCGGTGGACTACGTTGCCGCAAGGAGCCGGTCCTTAAAAATTCAGTTTTCCGGCGGAGAGCCCCTATTGAACTTTCCTCTGGTCAGAAGGGTGGTTGCATACCTTAAGAACTACCGGGGTTCCATCACTTTCCAGCTCCAGACCAATGGGACGCTGATCGACCGGGCTCTGGCGCGGGAGATAAAAAGGCTGCAGATCGGTTTGGGGGTGAGCCTTGACGGGCCTCCCGAGGTGAACGACTTGTTACGGCCCTTCAATGGGGGCGGGGGTTCTACTCTCGCCGTGGTCCGTGGCCTGCAGAACCTCGCTGCGGAAGGGATCATGGTTGGCCTGACGGTGGTTTTGACCGCGGAAAACACCTGCTCTCTCCCGCGCCTGGTTGAATACGCTGCTTACCTGGGCAATATCTACGGGATCTCCCTCGATCTCTTACGTCCCCTGGGCAGGGCGGCTGGTGCCGTGGTAACGGAACCGGATTTGAATTTGCTCGAGGATCAGGTGCGGGCGGCTCTTTGCCGGTCGGAGGAACTGGAGCGGCTTGGGGGGGCACGGATCAGGTTTCGCGAGGCAGAAAGGCTGTGCCGCCAGCTGCTGCAGGGGGTGGCGAAGGAACACTACTGTTACGCAACAACAGGCAGGAGCATGGCGGTGATGCCTGACGGGTCTGTGTATCCCTGTGCTTCCCTTAGCGGTCTGAGCGATTTTTATCTGGGCAATGTTGCCGATGCCGGCTTTTCCCTGGCTGAGGCTGTAGCCGGGAAAGCATGGTTTCAGCGAAAGGCAGAATTAATAGCAGGATGCAGGGATTGCTCTGAGAGCCGGTTTTGCGCGGGAGGTTGCCTGGCTCGCGCTTATGCTTATACAGGCCGGGTGGACCGGCCCTATAAAGGGGATTGCCGCTTGAAGAAAATCTTTTGGGAGTGGGCGAGACAGGTTGGTAAACTTTGAAAGGATTTGAAGGATTTTCGGCGGAGACGTCGAAGATCAAATCGAAAAGGAAAATCGGCAAAACTGAATAGTGCGGAACAGGTGACCCCGGGAGTGTGTCTTCCGGGGGAGAGGGAAGCCGGTGCGAATCCGGCGCGGTCCCGCCACTGTGATGGGGAGCCCTCCTGCAGGTGCCACTGCCCGGCAGTCAATTAAGCGTAATTACGAATGGGCTGGACTCAGTTTAAAAAGCTGATGTTTTGCCCGAGTTGTAAATAGCGTTGAGTGCCGGGCGGGAAGGCGCAGGAGGGGCGATGAACCCGAGCCAGGAGACCTGCCTGTTCGACGGACACCGTTGATCTACGCGTGATGGGGAGGTGTCTCTTACGCTCGGTATTCGGATTCGAGTGAGAGACACCCCGGTTCGCGCAGGACCGGGGTTTCTAAATTATTTAAGAGGGATTAGCGGACGAGAGGCTGTCGGAAAACAGAAGATCCACATGATCAAGCAAGGGGGTGTTTTTTTGGAAAAAGGCAGGCGGTTGCCGGTTTTTGCAATGGCGGTTTGGCTGGTCGTTGCCCTGCTGGTGGTGTGTGTGGGCGCGGGCCGGATGGAGGCGGCCGGTGGTTCCGCGCTGCGGGATAAGACAGTGCAGTTTTTATGCCGGGAATACCTCCAGAACGGAGTGGTGAATTCTGACGTTGGCGTGGGTGCGTATGCCTGCTACATTTTAAACCGGGCCGGGGTTGACGTTGCTGCCTGGGTGCGCCAGGGAGTGAGCCTTCGGGAGGCAGTGCTGAAGGCGGCCAGGGAGGATCTGTCCAAAGGGGGTGAAGTGCGGGCGAAACAGCTCGCCCAGGACCTGGTGGCCGTGCAGGCGCTGGGGGAAAAGGAGCTGGCAGCCCGGCTGCTGCAGGCCCTGAAGGACAGGCAGACCGACAAAGGGTTTGAAGACACCGGTCCGTTAAGCATTTACAGCAACATGCCTGCATTTGAACTTTTAGGCAGGGCCGGATTGATGAATCAGATAAACACCGGCCTGGCCAGGAATTACATCCTGGACCAACAGTATGTCAGGGAACAAAATGCCCGGTACGGCAGCTGGGGGTCTCTGGACGGCGATCAGTATTATGCCGACTTCATGGCCACCGCCCAGGCGGTGAGGGCGCTGCACTGCCTGGACCCGGAGAAGAAAGATCCCCGGGTGCAGGATGGCATCCAAAACGGCCTGGCCTGGATGCAAAGGCAACAAAAGGCAGACGGCAGCTTTGTGGCCGGTATGGACGATCCGGTAATTGATACTGCGGAATTGATTGCGACCCTGAAAACCCTGGGTATGGACCCGGCGGCTTGGAAAAGCGGCGCGGGGAAGAGCGCCGTCGACTATCTGATGAATGAGTCTCTGAACGCCGACGGCAGCTTCGGTACCTCAATGAACGCCATGGACGCTACCTGGGTGCTCTGGGCGTGTCTGGCGCTGGAAGGGAAGGGGGACCTGGCAAAGCAGCCACAAACCCCTTCGCAGGGAGAATCCGGCCGGCAAACGCAGCCCGGTGCGGAGGCGACTTTCAGCGATCTCAAGGGCCACTGGGCGGAGGAGGTCGTCTCCAGGCTGGTACAAATGAAAGTTGCCTCAGGCTATCCCGACGGGACTTTTAAACCCGAAGGGCAGGTAACCCGCTATGAAATAGCTTCTATGATGGTGCGCCTCTTAAAGCCGGACGGGGCCTCAAAGCAAGATCTTTCCATGCTCGACGTAAAATTCCAGGACTGCCGGTATATTCCTCAATGGGCGCAGGAGGCCGTGGCCGTGGCCTTAAGGGAAGGGCTCGTTTCCGGCTACCCGCAGCCGGGCGGCGGCCTGCTCTTTTCGGGAGAAAAACCGGTGAGCCGTGCCGAACTGGCCGCCCTTACGGCCCGGATTATTAAAAGAAAATGCGGGGATGTGGCGCCGAAAGGGCTGGATTTCACCGATGCGGATCAAATCCCGGCCTGGGCGAAAGAGGCCGTGGGGGTGGCTTACGCCAAAGGGGTTGCCGGCGGCTATCCCGACCGGACCTTCCGGGCGGAAAGGAGGGTGACCAGGGCCGAAGCGGCCGCAGTGCTCTTGCGCCTGGCGGAGGTGCTGGCAGGATAGTCGAGAAAACTGCCCGTAAAGGCAATAGCCGGGTACCCGGCAGGGAACAGCCGCCGTCCGGAATATGGGTTGGCGAAAATATTGGGAGAAACTGAAAGGAGGACAGCACAGTGCATAAACGCCGAAGTGCGCTGAAAAAGCTGAGTCTGCTGCTGGTTTTAGTCATGGCTGCAACTTTGTTGGTGCCGATGGCAAATGCCGGCGCCAGCGGGACGCCGGCCTCACCGGCCAACAATGCCGTGCAGTTTCTGTACAATGAGTACGCCCAGAAAGGAATCAATAATTCGGATAACGGGGTGGGCTCCTACGCTCTTTACGTTTTAAAACAGGCCGGAGTGGATGTCAGCTCCTGGGTGTATAGCGGTAAAAACTTAGAAAATGCCGTGGTCGATACTGTTTACAGCGACTTGCAAAAACAGGCTAATGTCAAGGCCAAAATCCTGGCCCAGGACCTGGTGGCTGCCCAGGCGCTGGGACGAAACGATCTGGCCGATCAGCTTGTGGAGATCTTGAAAAACAGGCAGACGGAAAGCGGCTTTGACACAGGAGCTTACAGCCTTTTCAGTAACCTGCCGGCCTTTGACTTGCTGGGCCGGGCGGGCAAGCTGAGCGTTGTCAACGCCGCTTACGCCAGGGATTATATTTTAAGTAATC
Organism: Clostridia bacterium; assembly: GCA_902812435.1. GTDB lineage: Bacteria > Bacillota > DSM-12270 > Thermacetogeniales > Thermacetogeniaceae > DULK01. The sequence goes on along the minus strand of CADDZA010000010.1, from coordinate 23,278 downwards.
AACTTACCCAGTCTACCGTGCCCGCAGAGGTATACGGTGCCTGGGGCGGGAGCTGGACGGATGATAAGCAGAGCACACACTATTTTGCCGACTTCATGGCCACCGCCCAGGCGGTAAGGGCCTTGCATTACCTCGATCCCAGGGGGAGCGATCCCTCGGTCCAGGCAGCAATCTATAACGGCCTGGCCTGGATGCAGAAGCAGCAGCAACCCGACGGCAGCTTTGTGGCCGGTTGGGACGACCCGGTGATCGACACCTGCGAAGCGATCCTCACGGCCAAGACACTCGGCCAGGACCCGGCTACCTGGCAGTCATCCTCCGGGAAGAGCCCTGTTGACTATCTGCAGAGCGGCGCGGTCGTCAACGCAGACGGCTCGTTGGGTAGCTCGAAGAACGCCATGGATGCCACCTGGGCTCTTAACGCCTGCATTTTACTGAACATAAAGCCTACCGTCTGGCGTTTTTACCTTGACCCCTCGAGCAACACTTTGAATATAGGCGCCCAGCAACAATTCCGGGCCGTCTGGCAGGACGCCTACGGCCAGTCTGAGGTAACTCAATGGGCCGCCTGGTCTGTGGCCGACAGCAGCATTGCCGGCGTTGACGACAGTGTTTATAAGGGTCTGGTTACGGCGAAAAGCGCCGGTCAGACGGTGGTGAAGGCCGTTTACGAGGGGCTTACCGCTTCGGCCGCCCTGACCGTAAAATCTCCGGCAGGCGGCGGGACCGCTGCTGCAGCAACAGTGGGAATGGCCGCCGTGGGGGCAAACGGCGAGCTCTTATATGGGCCCTCTTACGTTACGGTCACGGCCGGTAATAAATGGGGTCTCACCGCCCTGGGCGCCCTGGATGCCTCTGGTGTTTCCTACCATACTTCCACTTGGTCCTGGGGGATTCTGGTGGATGAAATTGCCGGGCAGGCCAACAGCGGGATGGCCGGCTGGATGTACACGGTGAACGGGCAGATCCCCTCCTTTGGCCCGGAAAAGTACAATATTAAAGAGGGCGACAAGATCATCTGGTACTACAGCAAGAGCATGGACCAGCAGCCTCCGAAATGGGAAGACCTTGTCAAGCAGGCTGGCTCCGGCGCGACTTCCGCAGCCACGGCCGTTCAGCAGGTGACGGATCTCCTCTCCGGACTGCAGAGCGGCAAGGTGGCCTCCGGACAGGCGATTGCCGGCATCAGTGAGCTGCTTGATAAGCTCAAAGCGGCAGATATGACGAAAGAGCTGAAAGACAAGCTAGCAGAGGCTGCAAAAACCCTTTCCCAGGCAGTGGCGAAGCTGCCTGAAAAGACCTTGAGCGTCCGGGTAGAGGGGGATCAGGCGAGGGTAACAGTTGACGGCGATGCCGTGAAAGACCAGGTAAGCACCATCAAAAAAGCAGCCGGGCTGATGGAGAAGCTGGAGAAAATCGGAGTTAGCGACACGGCGGGCCTTATTCCTGGTAAAATTACTGTGGAGCTGCCCGCTGATTTGACCGGGAAGAGCGGCTTCACCGTTGCCTTGCCTGCTGGTGCGGTGCAAGATGTGATCTCCGGCAACCTCGATCTTGCAGTCAAAGGCGGGGAAGTTTCCCTCGCTCTGCCGCCGGAAGCGCTGAAAACGGTGATTGCGGCGGGCCCGGGCGTTTCCCAGGTAGAGGTTTCTGTGGAGAAAGTGGATGAGAGAAGGGTTGGCATTTTCAGAGGGGCATCCCTAACCGGTAAAAAGCTGCTGAACCTCGAGGTGAATGCCGTAACACCGGAAGGAAAGAGGGAAATCCCGAAAGCTGGTTTCGCAAAGAAAGTAACGGTGACGTTCTCCCTCGAGGGAGTGGAACTCAGCAAGATCGACAAAAGCAGGCTTTCCGTGTACAGGCAGAAACGGGACGGCTCCTGGGAGTTTATCGGCGGGAGATTGAGCCAGGACGGAAAAACCTTTTCCTTTGAGACAGATCACATGAGCTTATACGCCCTGCTGGAGTTCAAGAACCCGTTTAAGGACATTGAGGGCCACTGGGCGCAGGAAACGATCGAGCTGATGGCGATGAGACTCATCGCCAGAGGAGTCAGCGAGGACGCCTTTGCCCCGGACCGGCAGCTCACCAGGGCGCAGTTTGCGGCTTTCCTGGTCAGGGCCTTCGGCCTCGAGGCGCAGAACCAGCCGGTGAGGAGCTTCAAGGATGTTCCTCCGGATTACTGGGGCTGCAGGGCAATCGAGGCTGCATATCAGGCAGGGATTGTTTCCGGCGTAGGCGGAGGCAGCTTTGACCCGGAAAGATGTATAAGCAGAGAGGAAATGGCGGTGATGATTGCCAGATTGCTTGGGAAGTTTGGTGCTGGCGCAAAGTTGACAGATTCCCAAGTACAAGAGATATTTACAAGATATGCCGACAGCGGTCAGGTTTCCGGCTGGGCAAGAGAAGGTGTTGCGACCTGCGTCAGCAGGGGCATTATCAACGGGAGGTCGGCAACCACACTTGCCCCGCTGGGTGAGGCGACGCGGGCAGAGGCGGTTGTGGTGGTGCAGAAACTGCTGCAATTGCTGGGCAGACTTTAGTTATCCCGTTAATTCTCTCACCATCTGCCGGGGGCAGGCAGTTGCGGGTTGACCTGCTCCCGGCCCCCTTTTTTCGAGTAAGCGGGGGGCGTATTCCAGAACATCACCTGCAGGGGGCCGGGGACACCGGCTCTCAGCGGATGTCTTTCAGGAGAGTGGTTTGATATAATGAGGCGAAAACTCGGATACGTCATTGCTGTAGTGGTGATCCTGGCGGGGATAATCGGACCGGCAGTTTGTATGCACAAAGTCTTCAGCCCCCGGCAACAATCCCGGCCGGCAGACACCGTCCTGCCTGCCGGTAGAGGCTCTAAGGGACAGGTTGCGTCTGGAGACCAGGACCGGACTGCTGCCGCTAAAGAGCAAATTTCTCCCGGGGTAAACCAGGGCCAGCCGGTTGGCGGAACAAAGCAAAATACCGCTGCGGCCAAAGGGGGCGCTGCAGCACTGGACACCGCCCGTAACGGAAAAAACGGCGGCGCTTCCCGGGAGGCAGCGACGGCATCCCCCGTTGTCCCGCCGCTTGCAGGCGGCTGCAAGGTGTGGATCGCCGTCGTGGGGAAGAACCATGAGCTGCTCTTCGGGCCTGCCCAGGTGATGGTGAGCAGGGACAACAAATGGGGGGTTACCGCTCTCGGCGCCCTTGATGCCACCGGCCTTCCCTACGCCACGAAGCCAACCTGGCCCGATTTTGTGGATTCCATAGGAGGTCAGGCCAACAGCGCCATGGCCGGGTGGATGTATTCTGTAAACGGCGAGGTTCCGATGCACATGGCTGATAAGCACCCGGTAAGGACGGGAGATAAAGTGATCTGGTGGTACAGCAGGAGCATGGACCAGCCCCCTCCCCGCTGGGAAGACCTGACCGGCAATAAGTAGGAGGATACCGGCATGTTTGACAGGCTTTTTTACCGGGAAAAGGGCCTTTTCCTGCAGAGCCTGCACCCGGCCGCGGTGCTTGTCTACCTCCTGGTGCTGCTCATCCTGAGCCTGGTCTATGAGCATCCCCTTTACCTGCTGGCGCTCCTTCTCCTGGTTGCTCTCCTGATCCGGGAAGCAGACGGAATGGAGGCCTGGGAGGGGTTTCTGAAGGCGGGCATCTTCTTAATGCTGGTGGTGATGGTGGTCAACCCCTTGGTGATCAGGGCCGGTAAGACCATCATCTGGCATGGCCCGGCAGTGCCTTTTCTGGGGAAGCTGGACATATCCCTGGAAGCGGTCTATTTCGGTGCGGCCTCCAGCTTGAGGCTGCTGGTGGTCATCAGCATTTTTTGCCTTTATAATCTGGTGATCAACCCGGACAGGGTATTGAATCTTTTTTCCAGGGTGGCCGGTAAATCGGTGCTGGTGCTGACCCTGGCCACGCGCCTGTTTCCCACCATGGTCAGGGACCTGCAGCGGATCAAGGAGGTGCAGCAGCTGCGGGGCGTCGACTTTGACACGGGCAGCCTGTGGCAGCGGGCAAGGAAATACTCCGGATTATATAACGTCCTGCTTTTATCATCACTGGAGGGCGCCATGGAGATTGCCGAATCCATGCAGGCCAGGGCCTTCGGCAGCGGCAGGCGTTCCACCTACAGCCGGAATCTCCTCAGACCCCGTGACCTCTTCTGCCTCGGCAGCAGCGTGCTGGCCCTGCTGGCAGCGGTATGGGGGTTGCATTACGGCTGCGGCCGGTACACATTTTACCCGGAGGCGGACTTTCTGATTAAAGACGGCGCCACTCTGGCGGTGCTGTTTATTGTGTTGTTTTACCTGTCTGTACCACTTCTATTGAGCGAGGGGTGGAAGCATTGCCGCTTTTTAAAGTCGAAAATCTGACCTATTGCTATCCCGGAACGGAAGAACCCGCCCTGAAAAACATCAGCCTGGAAATTCAGGAAGGGGAGTTTCTCCTGGTTACCGGCGGCTCCGGCTCAGGCAAGTCCACCCTGGCCCGGGTGCTGGCGGGTTTGATCCCCGACTTTTACGGGGGTCGCATCGGGGGAAGGGTTTTCTTCAAAGGTAAGGAAATCCGGACAACGGACCGCCGCAGACTTGCCCGGGAGGTGGGCATGGTCTTTCAGGATCCGGAAAAACAAATTGTGCAGAACAGTGTGGAAGCAGAGCTGGCCTTTGGCCTGGAAAACCTGGGGCTGCCTTTAGAGGAAATGTCGCGCCGCATCGCCGAAGTAAGCGCTTTTATGAATCTATCCCCGTTTCGGGAGAGTTTAACGGCCAATCTCTCCGGGGGTCAAAAGCAAATGCTTGCCCTGGCTTCCGTACTGGCCATGCAGCCCCATGTGCTGATCCTTGACGAACCCACCTCCCAGCTTGATCCCGTCTCGGCTGAAGAAATTCTGAATGCGGTCAAAAGGCTCAATGAAGAGATGGGCTTTACGGTGATTATGGTTGAGCAGAGGCTGGAAAGATGTTTTCATTTAGCAGACCGGGCGCTGCTCATGGACAGGGGCGAAATTGTCTTCCACGGCAGTGTCCGGGAAGAGGCCCGGGCAGCCCTCAGCAGCGGGCTTCCTTTTGTACCGCCTGTGGCCAGGTTTTTTGCCGCTCTTAACTTCAAAGTGGTGCCCGTTACGGTAAAGGAAGGCCGGGAACTTTTGCGATCGCATTTAAAAGGAAATCCGGCGCCAGCACTAGCGGCCACTTCTCCCCCGGAGACCGCCGCACCGGAGGAGGAGCAGGAGAGTGCGATCAGCTTAAAGAGTGTCTGGTTCCGTTATCCGGAGGGGCCGGAGGTTTTAAAGGATGTCAGCCTGGATATACAGGCAGGACAGTTTACCGCCATTCTGGGTGAAAACGGTTCCGGTAAGTCGACACTGCTGAAAATCATGGTTGGTTTATTTAAACCTGGCCGGGGCAGGGTTTATGTGCACGGGAGAGAATTGGGACACTGCGGGTTTAGAGAGGTCAGAAAGTTTACCGCCTATTTGTCGCAGAACCCTAACGATTATCTCTTTCAGGATACGGTAGAAGATGAACTGCTTTTCACCATGCGCAATACCGGCGTAGAAGACCGGAAGCTGGTGGATGAAATCCTGCACAGGCTGCAGCTGGAGCGCTACCGCCGGCGCAATCCCCGGGACCTGAGCAGTGGAGAGAGACAAAGGGTGGCCCTGGCCTCAGTTCTGGTTACCAGGCCGGGTTTGATCATGCTGGATGAACCCACCAGAGGAATTGATTTGCGCTTAAAGACAGAGCTGGGACATTTTCTGCGGGAGGAGAGCGCAGCGGGCAGAACGGTGATCGTGGTGACTCACGATGTGGAGTTTGCGGCCGAGTTTGCCGAAAAAGTGGTGATGCTGGGCGCGGGAAGGATTGTCACCGCCGGGGAAAAGCATGCGGTGCTGGGCACGTCTGTATTTTATTCTCCCCAGATCGGCAAGTTGTGCCGGGGCATCTGCGACGGAGTGCTCACCCTTGCCGAAGCGCAGGAGCATTTAGGGCCGCTTCTGACCGCAAAACCGGCCGGCTTGAGGGGAGAACAGGCCGTATGGGGATAAACTGGGGCCTGTACACCACATTGATCGGCATCCTTGCCGTTTTGGTGCTTCTGTCTGCTATGGAGAAAAAGGGAGGGCTGGACTCCCGGCAGGTAGCGGTCATTGCCGTGCTGGCCGCCCTCTGCGCGGCCGGTCGGGCGGTGACGGGGGTCGGCCTTTTATTCCTCCAGCCCACCATGTTTCTGGTGGAGATGACAGGATTTGTTTATGGAGCACGGGTCGGCTTCTTTACCGGAGCGATGACCCCGCTGATCTCCAACTTCTTTATGGGACAGGGTGCCTGGACGCCCTGGCAGATGCTCTGCTGGGGGCTGGTTGGGGTTTCCGGAGCGGTGGTCAAAGTCCTGTTTCCGCAGGCAGGAAACAAAGTCCTGACCGCCATCTGCTTCCTCTGGGGTTACCTTTACGGGGCGATCATGGATATCTGGCAGTGGACCGTCTTTATGCGCCCCCTGACCTGGCAGACCTATTTTCTCACCTGGGCGGCGGGTTTTAGCTTCGATTCCCTGCGGGCCGCCGGCAATCTGCTCTTCTCCGCCGCCCTGGGGCAGCAGACCCTGAAGATTCTGCAATATTTCCATAAGAAGATGGATGTGCAATTCCTGTGAAAGCAGCAGGGGGATTAGCAACAGTGACGGCATTTCGGGAAATTGAATTAATTTCAGGAGGTGTCCGGAGATGCGCAGGCTTTTGGTCTTGCTGCTGATACTTCTGCCTCTTTTGCTGGTCGCCGCTGGGTTAATTTTTCTCCGGCAGATGCAAGCAACCCCTCCGGCTGTAGAGTGGTCATCTGTCCAGGGTAGAGGAGAGGCCCGGTGTGTGGCTCAGACCGGTGATGGAGGCTATGTCTGCACCGGCTGGATCAGGTCCGGGGAAGATGGTTCTGCTGTTTTCCTTGCCCGTTTTGACCGTAAAGGGAACAGGCTGTGGAAAAAAGTGTTCAAGGGCAACGGCTTCAGCTGCGGTTACTGCGTCAAAAAGGTCCGCGGAGGCGGTTTTATCATTGTTGGGGATACAAAATCCAGAAACGGGTATGACCACGATGTTTATGTGGTGCAGACGGATGAAAAAGGTGAGCCCTTGTGGGAACAGAACTTCGGCGGCCGGTATTGTGACTATGCCTGGTCCGTTCAGCAGACGAAAGACGGTGGCTTCATCCTGGCCGGGGGAACGGAGTCCTTTGGGGCAGGGGTATATGACGTTTATCTGATCAGACTGGATGCCTCCGGCAAGAAGCTGTGGGAAAAAACATACGGCGGAAAGGGTTCCGACTGCGGCTATGCCGTACTGGAGATGGATGACGGCGGTTATCTCGTTACGGGCAACAGTGAATCCTTTGGTAACGGCAATACCGGTGTATATCTCCTCCGGACGGACGGAAGCGGGCGGATGATCTGGCAGAAGACATACGGCGGCGGAAGTTCGAATTACTACAGCTGGTCTCTGGCCGCCTCCGGGGACGGCGGTTTTGTGATTGCCGGCGAGAAGGAGATTACCGGCGGGCAGGGCGGGATTTTGGTGCCTTTACTGTTGAAGGTTGATTCTAATGGAAATTTGCTCTGGGAAAAGACGTACGGGGGCCAAAGCGCCGGTTCAGCTTATGCCGTCCGCAAGACCAAGGATGGCGGGTATATCCTGGCGGGTAAAAAAGAATCCGCCGGGGGCGGCTACGATACCTGGGTGGTGAAAACAGACAAAAACGGCGATCCTGTCTGGGAGAAGACCATCGCCGGCACCGGATGCAACAGCGGCTACAGCATCTTGCCGTCAAAAGACAGCGGGTATGTTGTGGCGGGGAGAAAGGGGATGGAAAAAGGCGCCGGGAGTGAGATTTTGTTGCTGAAATTAGAGGGGACAGGACCATTGAATACTCCATTAGTGCTGTTCACCGGTGCCGGGGTCGCCCTTGCCGGCCTGGCTTTGATTTTTACCCTGAAAAGGAATGGAGCAGAATTGGGGATAAAAAATTTGCAGGGGCAGTGAGAAGGAAAATTTTTAAACATGAAGAATAAATCAAATAAAATAGCTATGGTTCTATGATTTCGCCGAAGCAATTCCCGGGCCCACGGTTGAGCTCCTGGCGCGCAAGGCGCGGGAGAAGCGCCTGTGCGTGGTTTCTGGAGACGGTGGATTATGAGCTGCTGCTGAGCAAGGATGACCGCGCTTAGAAATAACTCAAAACTCCGGCGCGCTCGCACCGGCGTAAAGAGAGGCCGCCTTTTGCGGCGGCCCCGAGCTTAATGGCTGTGCTCATGGTCAACTGGGTGTTCGTGCTCGTGCTCGTGCTCGGCTCCCGATGCGTGCTCGTGCTCGTGGCTGTGGGTGCAAGCCTCATGTTCGTGCTCGTGCTCGTGGACCAGATCGCCGTGGGAGTGAGCATGAGTGTGTTTAACCGCAGGATGGGTGTGTTCGTGGGCATGCAATACCATTATCCATAACCTCCTCCCTGAAGGTTTTACTGCCGTCCATCGGCAGCGTTTACCAATATTTATTATACATTCGGGAGGAAGAAAGAGTCAATCAAATTTTTGGCCTCCTATTTTCTCTGGCTAGTGGAGGTGAAGCTGCTGGATTTCCTGAATCAGGCGTTCTCCTTCGGTTATATGTTCTTGCAGGTGCCTGATTCTGTCGTGATCTGCCTGACTGTGGATTAATTCTTCAAGCTCTGTACGGTGGGCTGCAACAGAGCCTTCGACATCCTGGTAAATGTCGAGCGCCCGCGCAAAAGTGAGCCCTTTCTTCCTTTCTTCATCAAAGCGGTGCTTCAAGCTTTTGCAGCTCATTTGAATACCTCCCTATCTTGAGATTTTTTATTTAATTTAATTTTAATATGCACAGGAACCTCTGTATTTATTAAAAATGATTTAAAAACTTCCGAGCGCTTCTCCTTTCGGATCCTGCAGGCCGTCTGCAAGAAGGAGGCGGAAGTCGTGGCTCGCTGGCTGGGCGTTGCTGCTGGCAGGAGCGGGAGGAAGCTGCAGGGGCTGCTTTGGGAAAAGCCCCGACCGGTTCTGGGTTTCTCCCTGCGCACCGGAAGATTGCTTGGTGTAGGTCTCTGGTGTTTGCGGGGAGCAGCGGAAGGATTGCAGCCGTCCCGGCCTGCCGACCGGTCTGTGTTAAGCTACTTTTGGAAATTTAAAAAAATTTTAAAAATTTTTGATTTTGGGATTAAAAATGGAATAAACCATCTGGTTGCCGAAGCAATTCTTTTTTTGGTGTTTTTTGGTCTAAAATGGCAGTTGAACTTTTAGTGTGGTCACAATGGTGGGGTTGGCTGTATCTTTGAGCCAGCTCACGAAGTAGCCGCTGCTTCTGCTGCAGCGGCTGGTGACATAGCTGGATAAAGCCTGGGTGGCACGACCTGGAAATTGCTGAAAAAAGGACTTGACTGTGATTTATAAACATTATATTTTTAAACCATAGAATAAAGTAATATGTAAAAAAAGGCTAAGAAGGCCTGTTCCTGCCAGAAGGCAGAAAATATGGTTTTCTTGGCTTTTTTATTTATCAGGTGATGCATAACATGAGGGGGTCTGCGGGTGTTAAACGTGCTTGAATTAAGTGCGGGGAGGTGGTGCGTATCGATGATTGTCAAATGAGATGAGGAACGGTCTTACCCGTCAGAAAAATGCTGGGCAGGGGATTTGAAAGACTACAATGATTACGTAGGAGGCGGTTCCGAAATGAGGAAATGGAAAATGAAGAAATACATGTTTGCTGGCTTTATAGGATTGCTGGTTCTGGCCATGGTCATTGCAGGTTGTGCAGGAGGTAGTAAAAAGGCGGCTACGGAACAGGAAAAGTTGCACGTGGTCACCACCAGCACGGATATAGCCGATATTGTTAAGGATGTAGGCGGGGACAAAGTAGCTGTGGAGAGTATCGTTCCTCCGGGGCAATGCCCGGGGCATTTTGATCTCAAGCCGCAGACTATGGGCGTTTTACACAAGGCCAAGTTGTTTCTGCGGCATGACTATGAGAGTCAAAAGTTCAGCGACAAATTAATCGAGTCCGCTGGAAATAAAGATTTAACCGTAGTTACTCTGGGGGCGAACGCCACCTATATGGTGCCATCAATGCGACTCATGGGCATAGATCAAGTTGTTTCTGCCCTGGTTAAGGCCGATCCCCAGAATGCTGAGGTTTACAGAACAGCAGCGGCGAAACTGAAGGATGAAACAAAGCGCATAGCAGAGGAACAGAAAAAGAGGTTGGAAGCAGCCGGCGCAAGCAAAACCAAAGTCATAGTCGCTCTATATCAAACCGGATTTGCTAAATGGGCAGGCTTTGATGTGGTGGGAAGCTACCCTCCCGATATATCGCTCAATGAGACTAAAAAGTTAGTCGACCTAGGGCGCCAGAAGGGCGTTACCCTGGTGCTCGACAACCTGCAGACCCCGAATAAGGTGGCGGCGGAGAGCATCTCCAAGGAGCTTGGAATACGGCAGGTGGTTCTGAGCAATTTCCCTGGTGGGCTTCCCGGCACTGAGAAATGGGCCGACTCTTTTACAAAAAATGTTGATCTAGTGCTGGCGCAATTACAAAAAAGCTAAGGCGATGCCGGGATGGCGAAAAATGTGGTTGTTTCTCTGCAGGATGTAGTCGTTTCCTACCGTGAAGACGTAGCCCTGCGGGGGGTCTCCTTGGAGGTGAAGCAGGGAGAGCTGGTCGGGATTGCCGGCCCCAACGGGGCTGGCAAGACCACTCTTCTCACAGTAGTTAACGGTCTGGGGCGGCTGGTGCATGGTGAAGCCAGAGTACTGGGTTACCTGATGCAAGCCGGGCGACGGGGGAGGGACTTTCGCCTCAGTTGCAGGATAGCCAGGTTGCGCAGGATGATCGGATATGTACCCCAGGGAGCGGCAGTGGACCCTCGCGTTCCCATCAGTGTGCGTGAGGCGGTGATGATCGGGCGTTACGGGCGCCTCGGGTTATGGAGGCGGCCGGGGAAAAAGGACTGGGAGATAGTGGACGAGCTATTGGAGACAGTGGAAATCAGCCATTTAGCGGATAGGCCGTTTGGACACTTATCCGGGGGTGAGCAGGAGCGAGTGGCCATTGCCCGGGCGCTGGCCCAGGAGCCGTCTGTTCTGCTGCTGGATGAGCCTACCACATCCCTGGACTGGCGCTCTCGATCCGAAATACTCGGCCTCATTGAAAGAATCCATCGTGAGCGCAGTTTGACCACAATGCTGGTAACCCATGATCCCATGGATACCTTCAATATGTGCGATAAGGTGGTTTTGCTAAAAGACGGACGCGTGGCGGCGATAGGCCCTCCCAACGAGGTCTTGTCTCAAGCGAACTTGAGGGCCGCTTACGGGGGCTGCTGCATCGGGGGACCATTACCATGGGAATGTTGAGTTGTGACTTTATGCAGCGTGCGCTGCTGGTCGGGTTTTTAGGAGGAATTGCCTGTTCCGTGGTGGGAGTGCTGGTGACAGGTATGCGCTTATCCTTTATCGGTGCAGTTATCTCCCACGCCGCCTTTGCCGGAAGCGTTATTGCTATGTTTCTAGGTTGCAGCCCGTTAATGGGAGCTTTTATATTCAGCCTGTTCGCAGGAGCGGTGACTGGTCCATTGAGTGATAGGGGAGAAATCAATCCGGACACCTCGCTGGGAATAATTTTTGCCGTGATGATCGGCCTGACCTTTATGTTTATAGGGTTAATGCCTGATGCCGAGAAAATACAGGCATATTCCCTGATTTGGGGGAGCATTCTCACTGTCACCAAACTCGAATTAAAAGTTCTGGTGCTGACCTTTGCCCTGGTGGTGGGCGCCTTGGTCCTGTTTTACAAAGAGGTGCAGGCCATTATCTTTAACCGCGAAATAGCTCTGGCGGTGGGGCTGCCGGCAGCCTGGATCTTTTATGGCATGCTGTTTTTAACAGGTATGACTGTAGCAGCAACCCTGCAGCCCGTCGGCGGCCTCCTGGTTTTCAGCCTGGTCATCACACCGGCCGCTACTGCCTACCAACTGACTTACAACCTAAAGCGCCTGTTTTGGCTGGCGGCAGCCTTGGGAGTGTTTTGCTGCTGGGCTGGGCTTTTCCTTTCCTATCTCTTTGCTCTCCCCAGCGGGGCGACCATCATTACTCTTTCCAGCCTGTTCTTCCTGGTGGTTACTGCCTTTTCTCCCAAGCGCAAGGTAAAGTGCCTGCCAACGTTGAGAGAGGTGTCGGATGATTCTTCTGGGTAATCTGATGGGGATGCTTGGCTATGAATTTATGCGGCATGTGCTGCTGGCAGGACTGTTGGGGGGGGTTGCCTGTTCCGTAGTGGGAGTATTGGTAATCAGCATGGAGCTATCCCTCGTAGGTATCGCCATTTCCCATGCTGCCTTTGCCGGAAGTGTGATAGCCTTTTTTGCCGGGATCGATCCCTTGACCGGAGCCATTGTCTGCAGTCTGTTGGCGGCAGCGGCCATAGGGCCCATGGCCGACAGAGGAGAGTTCAGTCCGGATACGGTGATGGGAGTAATTTTTGCCATGACGCACGGCCTGGCTTTCCTGTTTATGGGAATGATCGCATCGTCCAAAACACAGGCTCTGAACCTGATGTGGGGAAACGCTCTGGGTGTCAGTGCCCTTGATTTAAAAATCATTCTCATTTCCTTTATCCTGGTGGTCGGCACTGTTATCCTGTTTTATAAAGAGGTGCAGGCCATTATCTTTAATCGTGAAATCGCTCTGGCGGTAGGACTGCCGGCATCCTGGTTTTTTTACGCTCTGCTGTTTTTAACTGGTACAACAGTAGCGGCTAATCTGCAGTCAATAGGTGGCCTGTTGGTTTCTACCCTGGTTATCACCCCGGCAGCCGCCGCCTATCAGCTGACCTATAACCTGAAACACCTGTTTTGTCTGGCGGCGTTCTTCGGGGCGATTTCCTGCTGGCTGGGGATCATCCTTTCCTATCTCATTGATGTTCCCTGCGGGGCTGTAATAGTACTCATTTCCAGCCTGATCTTCCTGCTGGCAAACGCCTTTTCCCCCAAGCGCAGGGTTAAGCGCCTGCAATCGTTAAAGGAGGTAGATGTCGGTGCTTCTGAAAGAATACTTTAACCAAATGGCGGCCAAATGGGAGGTGATGCCTGAGGTAACAGAGAGGTTGCGGGAGATAGTGGGTAAATGTGCGGTGGAGAAAGGAGCGCGGGTTCTGGATGTGGCTTGCGGTACCGGTGTTTTAACCCCTATCCTGCTTGAAGCTGTTGGTGAAGGCGGGGAGGTGGTAGGAATAGACTTTGCCCCGGAGATGGTGAAACACGCCTGCTTGAAAAAATATGGTGACAACGCCCGTTTTTTGGTGGCTGACGTGACTAACCTGCCTTTTGAGGATAATAGTTTTGATTGGGTGTTTTGCAACGGTGCCCTGCCTCATTTCACCGATATACCCGGAGCCCTGTCCGAAATGAAACGGGTACTGCGGATTGGCAGGCAACTGGTGATATGTCATGCCAGCAGCCGCGAGGAAATCAATGAAAAACACCGCAGCATCGGAGGCCCGGTGTCCGATCACCTGTTGCCCACAGCAACGGAATTAAAAGCCGTGTTTGAAGAGGCCGGTTTTGATGCAATCTCCTTTGAGGATAAATCAGATCGGTTTGTCTTTACTATGCGTAAGCCTGCATAAAAAGAAAGGAATGATGGCTATGTGTGTGCCGATAAGTGTGACAACTCAGGAGATAGAGGGGGAGACGCTTTATAATCAGGGGCTTTTTTATTATCAAGTGGGGAATAACACCTTTACTCCAGAAGGGATGGCCGCTTTACAGGAAGCACTTGCGGCTTTCAGCAAGGCGATCGACGATAAACCAGATGTGGCAGATTTTTATTATATGAGAGGAGTTACCTCAATACAGTTTATCCACTTTTACTACAGACCATTAACTGAAGAACAGGAAAAAATGTTTGATGAGGCCCTAAAGGATTTTGAGAGGGCATTGAAGCTTAGTGAAAGCTTTTTCATTGCGTATGCTGGAATCGGAAACGCCTGTGACAGGTATGGATCATTTGATAAGGCGATCAAATGCTATGATAAGGCCCTTGAGTGTGAGGGCGAGATTGAGAAAAAATGGGGCAAGAAGGCCCTGGCAGCTATTTATTTCAGTAGAGGAAGGGCTTATCACCGCACGCTTAAATATCGCTCTATCCAGGATTATGAAATGGCGGTGGAGTATGATCCCCATCTCAGTAACGCCCTGATGCACCTGGCAACCGCCTATCTCCAGGCTGGAAGATGGGAGGATGCTGCTGCCATGGCAGACAGAGCTGTTCAAGCGATTGAAGACAAAGAGAAGAAAGCACCTTGGGATTACAGGGCACTCCTGACCAGGGCAAAATGTCAGGCTAACTTCCAAAACTATAAAGGGTGTGCGGACGATTTAAACAGAGCGCTGGAGATGGCTCCTTTCACCGATCCGGATCTGCTGCTGCTTTTGGGACAAGCATTCCGGGCAATGGGAAATGAAGGAGAGGCTGGAGAGTACTTTAAGAGGACGGTAAAGACATGCAGCGGATTGCTTGAGCAACCCCACCAGATGAAACCTGTGTACACCGTCTATAACACCAGGGGCCAGGCTTTGATGGAGTTGCACCAATACCCTGAGTCTATCAAAGACTTTGAAAGGGTTGTGGCGTTGGCGCCAGAGCATTACCCACATGCCCATACCCACTATAAAACAGAGGGGTTAAAGAATTTGGGGCTTTGCTACTTAAAGGTAGGGGATAAGAGTAAAGCCGGGGAGTTCTTTCAAAAAGCAGTTGCTATGGCAGAAGAGCAGGGCTTGGAGTTTGTCAAGAGGGAGATCAATGAAATTTACAGTGTTAAGAAATGATTTGACATTACAAATAGAGCCTGCCAGAGCGTGCAATTTGAACTGTTCTATCTGCATAAGACCCAATATCAAAAGCCCCCAAAATCTTTTCCTGTTTCTTGAAAATTTCCAGAAAATCTGTGATGCTGCGGTTTCGTCAAAAGTGTTTCGATATGTCGGCCTGCATGGCTGGGGCGAGCCGCTCTTGAACTCTCAGCTTTTTGACATGGTAAGATACGCTGAAGCCAAGGGCTTGGAAACAAATCTCACCACCAATGGAAGACTGCTTGGCGAAAGGATGGAAGAAATATTCGCAAGCGGTTTACGGCAAATCGCCTTCGGGGTGTATAACCTGAGGCTGTTAAGGGAAATAGTGCCGGCAATTGCGGAATTGATCAAAATAAGGAACCGGCGCGGCTTAAAAATACCCAAGACTTACCTTGATATTACCATTTGCAAAGAAAGTCTCCAGCACATTCAGAACTTCATTCAGATTGCTCATGAGATAGGAATGGATGCCATCATACTTCATCGTCTCTTCAATGTTTATAAAATAGATCCCGCTATTGAATATATCTCGCCTGATGAAGAGAAAAGGTTATTTGAAGAAGTAAAAAAGACAGCAAAAAAGAGAGGCATAGAAATATACCTCCCTGTCAGACACAGCTATCCCTGTAAGGTTGTCAGATATAGTATTTTTGTAACGGTAGACGGAGAGATAACTCCATGTTGCTTTTTGCCGGAATATCACCTGGGTAACGCCCTGAAGATGGAATTGGAGGAAGTCCTTGCTACCGAAAGTTATAGTAATTTTGTTGCAGAAATGGCAAAACACCCAATCTGCGGGAGGTGTAGTTGGTGATTGAAAGAGATATCCTTCTTGAGGAACCCCCGGTTGGCGCTGAACCGCTGTATGAACTCCTGGGGACATGTTCCAAGCACTATAAAATCTTTTGTATCCTTCATACAGCAGTGAGCGTTAGGCTGTTTGATCATCTGGACAGCTTAAAAAGCGCCGATGAATTATCGGAAGAGTTGGGGATAGATCCGGAGCTCACCCATATTTTATGTGAGGTTCTGGTCACTCTCGGCCTGCTGGAGAAACAAAACAGGTTTTATAGAAATACCGAGATAAGTAGTATTTACTTAAAGACAGATTCTATCTACTCCCAGTACGAGGTGCTGAGGAATTTGCAGGGCGGGTTCAGGCTTTGGGAAAATTTAACGGATGTACTCAAAAACGGACCAATCAAGGTGCATGAGCAGGCTTTTTTTCAGGATAACCTCATTCATACATTGGCAGCAGAGGTTTTAAGCGGTGAACTGCAAAGGACGGTAAGGATCGTCGCCGGATTCCCCGAGTTCCAAAAGGCGAAGAGTCTTCTTGATCTGGGAGGGGGCCACGGGCTCTATGCAATCGCCTTCACCAGGATGAACCCCAATTTGAAGGCATATATCTTTGATTTACCAGGGGTCATCAAGGATACGGAAACATACATTAAAAGATTCGCTGCGGATAGGGTGGAGGTGATCACCGGTAACCTGTTCACTGATGATCTAGGCAATGGGTATGACATTATATTCTTCTCCTATAACCCGGGTGGCAAGAATCCTGATCTCGTTCCCAAGATACATGCAGCTCTGAATGATGGAGGACTTTTTATAAGCAAACACGCCTTTTACCGCAGGGGAGAGGGCTCCAAGGATCTGCTGCTGGATGTGGAGTGGAATCTCTCGGCTTTTGAGGGTGTGAAGAAGGGAAGCAAGATTTATAGCTTTGCCGGAGATCTCAGCTATGAAGATTATCTGCAGCTGCTTGAGAGGTATTTTTCGGTCAAAAGAATAGTAGAAGCGAACGAATTTGGATGCACCCATCTTTCTAAATTTGGAGATACCCTGGACTCAAAAATCATTATAGCGAAGAAGAAATCTTGCTATTAAGGTGGTGGCCCCAATGGCTAATATAGAGTGTATCGATGCGAGCAGCGATTACTGTCCCTGTTATTTGGCGGAAGTTGGGGAGTGCCTCACATGCTCTCTTTTGCAAGGTGAGGCTTTCTGCAATTGCAGGTGGACGGGAACGTGCATATTTCAGGAATATGCCTGGTCAGGCTTTAGAGCGAGATCGAAAAGGGAAACAATATTGTGCGAGGTAATGGAAAGAAAAATAACCGATGATCTTTTGATTCTGACGCTGAAAGTTCCGCAGAGGATGGCAAAAAGTTTGGAAGAGCCCGGTTCTTACATATTTCTGAGAGGACACTCCAGCCTTTCTTTTTTCGATGTACCCTTAGCGGTAATGTATATCAATCAGATGGAGAAATCTATAAAACTTGCAATCCAGATTAAGGGTCCGAAAACCAAATTCCTGAAAAATAGCAACAGTTTAATGTATTTAAGAGGCCCTTACCAGAATGGCTTGTTTGGTTTGAAACAGATTAAACAGACTTATCGTTCAGGATGTCTTGTGATCCTGTCTGGTGTGGCTCAGACATCAGGTGTTTCAGTGATTGATGAGCTACTTAAAAACGGCAATGAGGTTACGCTCGTGATAGATAGATCTTATCCATTTTTTGTTAGGGAGTATATCAGCAAAGATATAAAAATCTATGAGGAGGATTTATCAAGCGAGAGAGGTGAAAAACTTCTGAAAGATCTCATCTCTGATGAGAATATCAGGCTTATCTACACCGGAGGGCACAGTGAATTACAGCGGCAGATTCTTGAGTTTGCCTTGCTATATAATCCCGCAGCTTATCTTGCGTTTTCGAACAACAGCAGGCTGTGTTGTGGTGAAGGCATTTGCGGAAGTTGTGAGCTTGCTGTCAAAGGCCAAAAGGTAAGGGGTTGCAAGGCGCAGTTTGATGTAAGAGGGGGTTATGATGGTTGAGATTGTTATAGTCGGTGGAGGATGGGCAGGGTGCACTGCTGCAATAACTGCCAGGAAGGCTGGCGCTAAGGTTGTATTACTTGAGAAATCAGATCTTCTCCTGGGTTGCGGGTTGACAGCGGGAATAACGAGAAATAACGGCAGATATACAGCTGCAGAAGAGTTGAAATGCCTGGGGGCTGAAGAACTGGTGGAAATAATAGATAGCGCCACCGGACACATGGGGGTGAACTTTCCGGGTCACAGCCATGCAAGCCTCTATGACCCAACAATGGTAGAGCCGATGGTCAGAGAAGTACTCGAGAGGATAGGCGTAGATGTCCGCATGCTCTCCAGGGCAGTGGATGTGGTGATGGAAAGCGCAAGAATGATTGAGGGAGTAGTCCTTTCTGATGAAACTGTTATAGAGGGAGATGTCTTCATAGATGCTGCCGGCTCAGCCGGGCCGATGGGGAATTGCTTGAGGTATGGGAGGGGATGTTCCATGTGCATCCTCAGGTGCCCATCCTTCGGTCCTAGAATCAGTATCAGTTCCAGAGCGGGAGTTGAAGATATCGTGGGGATTAGAGATGATGGAACATACGGTGCTTTCAGTGGCTCGTGTGAATTGAACAAAGAGTCGTTAAGCCAAAAAATTCGGGATGAATTGGACAGAAAGGGAGTGGTGATGCTTCCTATTCCAGATAAGGATGCAAACATGAGACAACTTGAGATAAAGGCATGCCAGCAGTATGCCTTACCCGAATTTGAGAAGAACATTATTTTATTGGATACAGGCAGTCATGCAAAACTGATGAAGCCCTTTTATCCTATTGAAAAACTGAGAAAAATACCCGGGCTTGAGAGGGCAATTTATGAGTGCCCCCAAAGGAGTGATGCCAATTCAGTACGATTTCTTTGCCGGGCTCCAAGGGATAACACCATGAAGGTCTCTGGTCTGGATAATCTCTTTTGTGCGGGTGAGAAGTCCGGTTTTTTTGTAGGGTGTACAGAAGCCATTGCCACGGGATTTATTGCGGGTTACAACGCTAAAAGATTGGCAATGGGGGAGACTCTCTTAGAACTGCCAAGGTACCTTGCTGTGGGTGACCTGATTGCTTACGAGAATGAATGTGTCCAAAGCGGTGACCTAAAAAACAAATACAGCTTTTCCGGTGGAATATATTTTCAAAGAATGAGGGATTTGGGGCTATACATCACCGATAAAGAGTGGATAAAGGAAAAAGTAAAACAGCTTTTGGGAGCGTATGTGTAATGAGCGCAAGAGATGCTGGTTTTGAAGTAAAAGAACTCGAATCCAATTACTGGGGTAAGGCGTCTACCCTATGGGACAAAAGAGCAGAGATATTTGATAAATCTGTTGTGCAAGGAGAGCTGGGAAACAGGACACTCCTTGAAGGATGGAAAAATCTTATACAGAAGATGCTTGCAAGCAATGGAGGGAAAATACAACGCATTTTGGATGTCGGGACGGGATCAGGATTCCTTGCCATTGCCTTGGCTGAATTGGGCCATGAGGTCTCCGGGGTGGACATTTCACCGGTGATGCTTAGAATCGCAGCAGAACATGCTGCTGAACGAGGCTTACAGATTGATTTTCAAGTTAGCGATGCCTTGGATTTGTCCAAATTTTCGCCTAACACCTTTGATGTAGTAATCACTAGGTATCTTACCTGGGCGCTACCTGACTTGATGCGAGCGTATGAAGAATGGTGGCGGGTTTTGCGCTTTGGAGGAAGATTGATCGTTATTGACGGGGACTGGTTCAAAAATCGCCAGCTCTTATTCAGAAAAATTTGGCGTTACTTGGCATGGGCGTTGATATATCTCACTGAAAGGCGTAAGCCGGAACGAAGGAAAAAGGAAGAATTGATTTCCCTCGAACTACCTGTTGCTAGAATGATGAGACCTGAAGAAGATATAAGAATACTGGAATCTCTCGGTTATAAGTTACTCAGTTTAAATCTGGACATTTATCCCATAGTTTATAGAGGTTTACGTGGCAAATTTGAGTATTTAAAGAGGTGTTACTGGGGGTCTGCTTTTATGATTGTAACTGAAAAGAATAGAGAAGGGGCTGGTAAAATATGATTAGAAAAGTATTTATTGGCTGCAATACAGCTGATGGTTTTTACTCTTTTTTTGATTTTTTAAAGAATCCAGATGATGCAAAGATATTTATATTGAAGGGTGGGCCGGGTCACGGGAAATCTACCTTCATAAGATCAATAGGAGAAGAGATGATAGCAAAAGGTTATAGCATTGAGCTTCAATTTTGCTCTTTTGATCGTAATTCTTTGGACGCATTGGTGGTTCCATCCCTCAGGTTCGCAATTGTGGCCGCAACCGGTCACCATGTAAGGGACCCAATGTATCCAGGTGTTGTTGAAGAGATAGTGAATCTTGGAGCATACCTTAATATAGAGGGTGTTCTTAGATACAAAGAAATTATAATAGCACTAAATAATGAGATTGAGAGAATTTTCAGAAGAACGTACAGATACCTCAATGCCGCAAAATTGATGGCTGAGAACATAGAGGATATCAACTCAAGCCTACAGGACTATGCAAAGGTGAACCTGGTGACAAAAGATATTCTTAATGAAGTGCTTGCTGGTAGAGAAATTGCGGACCATATCGGTTGTGAAAGACATCTTTTTGCCAGTTCCATAACTCCAGATGGCTATGTGACTTATGTGGATACTCTCATAAAGGGAAGCAGTGTTTATAAGATTCTTGGAAATTGGGGGACTGGGAAAACAACCATACTAAAAAAGATTGGGGAAGAGGCCAGAGTAAGAGGACTGGATGTTGAATATTATCACCATCCTCTTGATCCAGAAAAGATAGAGCACACGATCCTTCCGGACATAAACACAGCTTTGATAACTACCGATGAGGTTGTAAATAAGGAATGCAGGGCTTTATATAATCTCAATGACTATCTTAAAGATAGAAAACATATTGCAGAAGAAGAAAAAATGAATGAGCTTATTAATGAAGCCATAGAGAATCTTCAAAGAGCAAATAAGTTGCATGTAGAATTGGAAAATTACTATATCCCAAACATGAACTTTGAAGGAATAAATAAATGCCGGGAGAGAGTGTTACAAGAAATTGAAAGATTGGAAGTCACCAGCGTAGTGCGCTACACTAACAAAATTTTGTCAAATATGGACACACTAGTACCGTGACCCAAAAATTACCTCCCCCATGCCCATTTCAATACTCTAAAAATCATCGTTCCGGACACACTTTCCATTTAGAATCCCGAACCAGATTTCGATTTGGCTAAGCCAGGAGTCGTGGAAAGGAAGAAAAACAGGTGATTGGAGGTAGAAGATTGAATATAGAGGTAGCGATAATCTACGATAACAATTGGGGAAGACCAGACTTAAAGCCTTCGTGGGGTTTTTCTAGTCTTGTTAAAACTGCTGAAAAAACAATTTTGTTCGATACTGGTGGGAATTCCGCCATTCTTTTGGGTAATATGAGAAAGATGGGGTTGGATCCTGCAAAAATTGATGTAATAATCATCTCCCATCTGCATGATGACCACGCTGGAGGCCTTTTAGGGCTGTTGAAGATCAATTCCCGGATGGATATTTATCTTCCTTACCCATCAAATCGGATAGAGGAGAATCTAGGGAGGTGTGAAGGGAAGATTGCTCAGGTAAGGGATTATCAAGAAATTTCTCCAGGAATTTTAGTTGTAGCTCAAAGAGATAGCCAGTCTTTGGTCCTAGATGGAAAAGATGGCTTAATTATGCTCGCATCTCGCGTGCCTGAAAAAGTTCTTAAGATGATTGAGAAAGCAAAAAAATTAAAGCAGAGAGAAATTTATTTTTTAATAGCTGCTTTTTGCCTTCATACGCCTGGCGAGATGGAAAAGATGGCGGACTCTTTTAGAACGCTTGGTGTTAGGAAAATTATTCCCTGCCATTGCTGTGGGGAACCTGGCAGAAGAATTCTCCGGGAGAGATTCGGGGGAGATTGTGTTGATGTGGGAGTTGGGAGTATTATTAGAATATAAGTAAACACCCGCAATGGCGGGAGTACAACCGCTCTTCAAGCCAAGCCTGGATAAAGCTTGGTTTAGAGAATAATCCGTCTGCGTTTTCACGTGACAGGTAGTAAAAGGGGAGATTTGTTTGGTGAAATGTTGCTCTAGTTATTAAGTTTACTGAAGGAGATGGTTTGGATGGGCGAGCAACAGCATGTTGCTTTTCGCGATACCAGGGGTCTGATGGTATACGGTCATGAGCCGTGGCTGGAGATGGCCGGCAGCCACGGCCACGCAGGCGGCAGCGTAGATGTCTATGTAAAGTGGGGGCACAATATGCAGACTGATGGGCTGGCCCGGAAAGAAGGCATAGCCGCCCTGGTCATTACCCCGGGTGGGGAAAAAGAGGAATTGGCCCTTGCCGACGGTGGGCCCGATTATTATACCCTGCGTTTTTCCACACCTGCAGACGGTTTTTACCATGTTGTTGTCAAAAACACAGGCAATTATGTGCTGGATAAGGAGTACCGGTATCACCAGGGTACCAGGAGGGATTACCCGGATGCTGCCCATGCCATTCATTACGTCCAGTACGCCCAGGCCTTTGTTCCGGTGGGGCATGACCTGGCCGGTATTCCCCGGCAGGGGGGAATGGAGTTGGAAATAGTACCTGAGATATGGAGACATTGGCGGGCAGGTGACCAAATTGCTTTGCAGGTGCAATTCCGCGGCAAGCCGTTGGATACTGCGGTCATGGATGTGGCCTGTGACGGCCCCGGCGGATATAAACAGTGGAAAGAATCGGCGGGCGAGGATTGCCGCATAAGGCTGCAGGCCCGGGAGCCGGGCCGCTACCTGGTGGTGGCCCGCCGCGAGGTGCGGGAACGGGAAGAAGGGGTTTACGATCTCCTGTCCCTGACGGCAACGCTTTGCTTTCTTGTGACTAAATAGATACACATACCGAATTTAATGGCTAGGCAAATTAGTTGGAACAACATTATAATAATTCTGCAGTGTGCGAAAACTCATTCGAGGAGCCCTTTGTCGATAAGAGATGCCGGAGAATCGGCATCGGTTCCTTGTTGGTGAAAGAGGCTGAGCGGTTCTGCAAGAGGCCCGGATACAGGTTAATTTATCTTCATACCCATAAGTATTTGCCATGCACTCTGAACTTCTGGCAGTCCCAGGGGTTTATGGTAAGAGTTGATGAAAGCGGCCCCCTGCAGACTGTGCATCTGGAAAAGGTTCTTTAAACCCAACTTGAACAGAAACGCCCCATTTTGACACCTTAATGGAGCAAAATGGCAGTGGGTGCAGTGGGGGATGTTAATCAGATGGATTGCCAGGCCATGAAGGCCAGGCCCCTGTTGAAGCGGGGGCAGTCATTCATGGCCTTTTTGTTTAACCCATCTTCCGCACCCTACCATTTCATTAAGAAAAAATTTTAAAAAAAATTTTCAGAGCAAGGAGGAATTCCAGAAAATTCCGCGAATTTTCCCCTAACGACAATAATTTGGGGGAATTTCG
>CADDZA010000009.1 GCA_902812435.1 Clostridia bacterium | reverse complement strand
AGTAACTTCCAATATCTCGTTCTTACGTAGTTTTACGCACCCAAAGATATTGGAGGTGAAACCAAATGATGTGGCTAGAAATATGCTTTAGCCGCAAGCAAGTGGAGTTTCCGAGAAACTACTTTAACAGATAAAGGAGGTGTTTGTTGCCGGAGAGGCAATCCTCTTTGACCGAAGAAGCAGTCTGTCTTGCGAGCAAGAAATTTTCGATGGGGGTGGTTGTTACGAACTGGAAGCGCTTTTTCATTTTTTTCAGCCTGGTCTTAAGCCTGATCATCTCAGGAGTACCCGCGCTGACGGCGGCCGGCCCTACCGAGGGAAGCAACCGGGACGGGTTTGCGCCGGATCGGGTTCTGGTGAAGTTTAAGTCGGGCGTGAGCAAGGCAGAGAAGGAAAGGGTACACGCCAGGCACGGCGGCAAAGTGATCAAAGAAATTCCTGCCCTGGACGTCCAGGTGGTGCAGGTGCAGACTGGGAAGGTAGAGGAAAAAGTGGAGGCATACAAAAGTGAAGGAACGGTGGAGTACGCTGAGCCGGACTATGCGGCGAAGGCCATCGGCATCCCAAACGACCCTTACTTTTCCAGGCAGTGGGACATGAACAACACCGGCCAGACCGGCGGCAAGCCTGACGCGGATATCGACGCGCCGGAAGCATGGGACATCACCACCGGCGCTCCTGCGGTGAAGATTGCCGTTCTGGATACCGGCATTGACCAGGACCACGAGGACCTGGCGGCCAAAATAGTGGCCAACGTAAATTTTACGGACAGTTCGACGGTTGACGATATGTTCGGACACGGGACTCACGTGGCTGGAATCGCTGCCGCCGCTGGAAACAACTGGTTGGGCATCGCCGGCGTGGCCTACAATGCTTCGCTTTTGAACGTGAAGATTCTCAACGACACGGGGAACGGATACTACAGCTGGGTTATCGAGGGGATCGTGTGGGCGGCGGATAACGGTGCCAAGGTGATCAACATGAGCCTGTGCGGCACGCGCCCCTCCAGGACACTTGAACAGGCGGTCAACTATGCCTGGTCCAAGGGTGCGGTGCTGGTGGCCGCAGCAGGCAACGATGGCAACTGTAAACCCACGTACCCTGCTTACTACAGAAACTGCATAGCCGTCGCAGCTACGGACGCGAACGACTTGAAAGCAGGTTTTTCTACCTACGGAAAATGGGTTGACATGGCGGCTCCAGGTGTAGGCATTTACTCAACGTTGCCAAACCACCCAAGCGTCATCGACAACTATCTGGGAATTGCGGGGTATGGTACACTGGACGGCACCTCGATGGCTACGCCGCATGTATCTGGCGTTGCGGCGCTGGTCTGGGCTTCCAAGTACGGCACCAGCAACCTTGCTGTAAGGTCCCGTATTGAGGATACTGCCGACCGGATACAGGGAACCGGTACCTACTGGGCTCATGGGCGGGCTAACGCCTACAACGCTGTGCATTAACGGGGAAGTCGAGTAGGACGTCAAAAGCTCGCTTTCCGAAGCGTAGCAAAGAAGCCCCGGCTCTTGCCAAAGACCCGGGGCTTCTTTGTGTGTACCCGGCATAGGCGCTGTCTCTAGGCTAAATCTGCCTCCGGGAGCTTTTATTGCCCTCGTAGAAGCCTGGACAGATATCGTCTATACCCCGGCGGATTAACTCCGCTATAGAGATATTTTCTTTAAGGCTCAGCCTCTTCAAAGCCTTTGATTTTTTGTGACGAGGTCTCTTTCTTTTTTAAGGAGATAACCCCCTTCTTTCACCTACTGAAATTTTACACAGCCTGAGCACCCGGCGAATAAAAAACAGATATCTTTGAAAGACTCATGTTATACTGTTATCAGAACCTGCAGGCGCAAAAAGGCGCCTGTCGAAGGGGGAATTGAAGATGCCGGTTAAAAGAAAAGGCCTGTCCGGGCCGGTAACTGCGGTGTTCCTGGTGGTGCTGGCCCTGTTCCTTGCAGCCGGGGGTTGCGGCAGCAAGGCGTCGGAACGCACGAAGCCGCAGAACACAAACAGGCCGCAGATCACCACCGAATCCAAAGAAACGAAGGAAAAGGTGACCCTCTACTTCGGGGACAAAGAGGCCATGTACCTGGTGCCTGAAGGGAGGGAAGTGGTCAAGGACCACAAGCCGATCGAGCAAGTGATTGTAGAGGAATTGATCAAGGGGCCGCGCAACCCGGCCCTGAGCAGGACGATTCCGCCCGAAGCCAGACTACTTTCAATCAGAGTGGAGAACGGAGTGGCCTACGTGGATTTCTCCAGGGAAATACAGACCAAACACTGGGGCGGTTCCTCCGGCGAGGCGATGACCATTTACTCGGTCGTCAACTCCCTTGCGCAGGTTCCCGGCATTAAGCAGGTGCAGTTCCTGGTGGAGGGGAAGAAGCAGGAGAGCCTGGTGTGGCACATCGACATCACCGGGCCCATCTCCCCCGACTGGAACATGGTGAAAAAATAACCGGAGAAAAAATAAAAAAAGTGGTATTTGTGAAATTCGGCCGGGATGGAGGGGTGCCCGGCCTTCTCATTTTTCAAATTCGCACCTTATCTCGTTTCCCGCCCGTATAGGGGCTACCCCCTCACCCCTCCATTCTGAAGCCTTTTCTGGCGGCCTTCCAGAAACCTCTGCATTTCTAAAATTCGCCCCGGGATCACCCACCGCATTCGAGAGATGCGGTTTTTGCCCGCCGGCGGCACCCCCCTTTAAAATGAAATCGCAGCGGGAACCCCGACAGGGTTACCGCACAAAAGAGGAGAGGATGTGACTCTAATGGCCGTAAACGCCGTACCCGTGAGCTCTATACTCCAGATCGTGGTTCAGACCGGCACCGACGCCAACGGCAACCCGGTGCTCCGCACCCGTTCCTTCCGCAACGTGAAGGCGGAAGCCCCGGATGAGGACGTACATGCCGTGGGGCAGGCCCTCGCCGGGCTGCAGGCGAACCCGGTCAACGCCGTCCAGAGGGTAAACGAGCTGGAACTGATCGCCGTCTAGGAGCCTGAAAAGGCGGACTCAAAACCGGAGAGGAGGTGAACTTAAATGCTGAGCAAGACACTGGTGCTGGTCTTCCAGACCGCCGGCGGGGGAAGGATGCGGCTCTCCGTGCCGGACCCCAGGCCGGACCTGACTCCTGATCAGGTGAACGCCGCCATGAACACCATCCTGTCCAAGAATGTCTTCACATCAAGGACGGGTAATGCCACGGCAATTCTCGGCGCTCAGATCGTCAGCAGGGAGACCACCGATGTGATCACGGTTTAATGGTCAGTCAATGGACCGGGGCCTGCCGGCCGGGCGGGCATATCCCGTAGCTGCGGCTGGCAGGCCCCTTTCATAAATTTGACGGCGCACCGCGCCCGCGCCCAAAGGGCACCCGGCACCCGGCGCCCGCGGCAGGGGGCCGCTTCTGCGGGCCGGGGCTGTGAAACGGCAGCAGAGCGCCGATAGAAAGGAGGGAATACAGGTGCAGGACATGCTGGTGCAGATCGGCAACTACGGATTTCCGATGGTGGTGGCCATCTACCTGCTGGTACGGGTGGAGAAGAAGCTGGACGCCCTGACCGGGGCGATCAACCGCCTGGAACAGGTGCTGGCGGTCTGTCTGAAGGTTCCGGGCTTCGTTGAATCTTCCGGGGGCGGTGAAGCCGTTTTCCCGGGGTACGCAGAAACCGGCCATGCGGCCGCGCCCGCGCCCTGAGGGCACCCGGCACCCGACGCCCGCAGCCGGACGGAAACAAGCCCTGTCGAAAGCCGATAAAGATATGGAGGTGAAGCCTGTGGGTGAACGTAACTGGACGCACATCATCGTCCACCACACCGGAGCCGAAGAAAAAGATACCGAACAGGTGCGCCGCTACCACCTTTCCCTGGGGTGGCGGGACATCGGCTACCACTACGTGATCGAGCGGGACGGGAGGGTGGTGCCGGGGAGGAGCCTCGACCTGCCCGGGGCGCACTGCAAGGCTGCCGGAATGAACTTCAAGGGGATCGGGGTTGCCGTCCTGGGAAACCTCAACAACCACCCCCCGCTCCCGCTGCAGGAAGGCGCCCTGGAAAACCTGGTCCGCAGCCTGCAGCAGCGTTTCGGGATTCCCGCCGCAAACATGCTGGGACACCGGGAGGTGCCGGGGGCGGCGACCGACTGCCCCGGGCGCTTCCTGGACATGGAAAGGCTGCGCAGCCTTATAGGGGAGGCGGAGGATACAGCACCCCGCACCCAGCCCGCAAAGATCTACCGCGTCCAGGCAGGAGTCTTTTCGGTGCGGGAGAACGCCGAGGTTCTTGCCGGGAGGCTGAGGGCCGCCGGTTTTGAGGCGATCGTCGTGGCCGGGGACGGGGAGCCCACGACTTGACACGAACATATGTTTGGTTTATGATCAGGAAAAACAGCACCGGAGGTGGAAACTATTGGACAAAGTTGATTTCCGAGAGATCTGGCCGCAGCTCATCGGCCTGGTGCCGGTTTACGGAAGGGACAGCAGCAACGGGACGGAGATTCGTCTGGTAAACCGGCGCAGCCTGTACAGCCCCTTGCGAACGAAAACACTGCTCCGCAGGATTGCCCGGGTCTTTACCATCGACCTGCGGGCTGCCCGGGATAAGTACTCGACCATCTGCGGGCGCTGTTACGCCCTTCCCATTCCCATGCGCCCCGGCCTCGTCATGGTTCCGGTGCACGCCAGGTATGCCAGGTTCAAGGATGACGGGACCCGGGCCTACGTGGTGAAATCAAAGATCGCCGGTTTCAACCGCCTGCCTTCCGGCAGCAGAGGGAGAACAACTGCCGCCCGGAACGGGCACGAGGAGATGCGGACGAGGCTGGTCTTCACCGACGGCTCGCACCTGGACGTGCCCCACGACATGCAGGGCATCCGCTCCCTCCTGCTGCTGGCGGAGAAGGTGGAGAGAGAGGCGGAACTTCCCGGTGGCGGTGAAATGCCCTGCAGGGGGCTTCCCCGGCTGGGGCCGGGGCCTTCCTTCGTTTCCGAAAGGCCTCCGTACGATTGCATCTACCGGCTGTGGAGCCTCCGCCCGGAGGAACCGGAATAAAAACTATCCTACCGGGAAGGAGTGGCCGAATCCGCAGGAGGCTCCGCGGGCTTTTCGCCCTCGCCCCCCTGCGAAGCGTTTTCCGAGGGGTTCCCAAGCCGGCCCTCCGCAGGAGTTTCCGCTGGCTTCTGCTCCTGCTGCGGCGCCGGCTGCTGCCCGGGTTTCAAATCCGGCTTGCGGCCCTCCCCGCCTGGGGCAGTGTTCCGGCCGGGGGCTGCGGCAGATTACTGCCGGCCGGCGGAAAGACTTGATGCGGACTTACCGGCCGTACCCGCCGCAGACCTGCCCGGAAGGATCTTCTCAATCCTCTCCCGCTCCTTCGCCAGATCCGGGTTGAGCTTGAGGGCTTCCCCGATCAGCGTCTCACCGTCTTTCCCCTGCCTGTTCAAGGCCAGGCCGTGCCAGAGGAGGGCCTCCGGCTTTAATTTCGGATCCCCGGCGGCAGCCGTGAGGTAGGTTTCGGCCTGCGGCCATTTACCCAGCAGCACCGCCGCTTCCCCCGCCTTCAGCTTGACAGAGGGGGAAACCGCCAGGAGCGGCGCCCGCCTCCAGAGCTTCAGGTGCTCTTTCGGGACCGCGGCCATCCGCGCCTCAATGCGGCCCGGCACCTGCAGGGCTTTCTCCAGGTAGGAGCGTCCCTGCGCCCGCAGTTCCTCCACATTCCCGCCCTGGCCCCCGGCAGCCTGCCGGTTCTGGCCGGCCTGCTCCAGCATGAAGCGCCCGGCCTCCAGGTAGCCAACGGCGAGGTTGTCGTAAACCTCCTGCTTGAGAGGCATAAGCGCCACGGCTTCTTCGAGCTGCCCTATGCCCTCCCTGACCTGCCCGCCGTTGAAGAGTGCCTGGGCATACAGAAGCCGCAGCTGGAAGTCTCCGCGGCTTTTCTGCACGGCGGCCCTGAGGGTTTCCTGGGCTTTGCGGATCGCCGATCCGTCCTGCTGTTGAGTTCCCTGGTACAAAAGGATCTGGGCAAGCTGGGTCCGGTAGGAGGAGGTCCAGGGATCGTAGCGTATCGCCCTGTCGAGGTTCTCCACGGCCGCCTGCGCGTCCTGGTTTTTGAGGGCAGCGGCTGCGGCCTGGGCATAGTTATCTCCCAGGGCAAGGGCCAGGGAGATGAAGAAGAAGGCGCCGGCAAGCACCCCTGCGATCGCCCCCTGAACCCCGGGGGACAGCCGGTTACCCGGGTGCCTGACCACCTTTCCGGAAGCGTCCCGCTCCTCAAAGGTGGAGATGCGCTCCAGCCCCCGCTCCAGGCCGAACAGCCCCCAGAGGAGGATGGCTACCGCTCCCAGGGAGAGGTTGAAGTCGATCAGCGAGTGCAGGCCGAGGGCGAGCGCTCCGCTGAAGATCGCCCAGGCCGTCCCCCGCAGCGCTTGCTGTGATCTGTCGCCGGCGGCGCGCCACGTCCTCATAGTGGCGAGGAAGAAAAAGATCCATACGGCGATGAAGGCCAGCAGGCCCGGGATACCGGTTTCCACGCCCACCTGCATGAAGTGGTTGTGCACCTCGGTGGAAAAGTAAAGGTAATCCTGGTAGCGGTGGTAGAGGGCGTTCCACCCACCGCCGCCCGCGCCGAGGAGGGCGTTGACGGGACTGGAGGTGATGATACGCAGGGCATCCCGGCTCCAGTTCAGCCGGTCCTGGGCGTTCTCGTCCTTGAGAGAGATGCTTTCAAGGCGCTGCACCCATGATTTCCAGGCGGTTCCGGAGCCCGTGACCGCAGGTGCCGAGGCCTGGCGGGCCAAAGCGAAACCGACGGCGGCTACAGCCAGGACCAGAACCAACCCTGCCGCGGGGAGCACCCAGGGCTTCAGGGTGCGGCGCACGGCCGGCTCCCCTTCCCGGGCGGGAAGCCTGATCCCGTTCTCCGCATAGTGCCATAGCAGCTGCAGCAGGGCTGCGGCGGCGGCTCCTGCCAGCACCCACAGCCAGCCGGTGAGTTGGGCGCGGCTGTTGGCGGCGGCCATGACCTTCCCGAAAACGGCGAGGGCGGATAGCAGCTGCAGGGCAAAGTGCCCCAGGACCCGCGCCACCCCGCACCACGCCGCGCCGCACCGGGAGCCGCGCCCAGAGGGCTCCCGGTGCGGCACCCGGCACCCGGCAACTGCCGCTTTTTGCTTCGCGCCCGGTTCCTGCACCCTGCCGGGCAGGCCGAGCAGCAGCACCAGCAGCCCGAGCGGGTAGATGAGCAGGGCGCCCCGGGACTGGGTGCCTAGGAAAGTCAGGAACAGCAGGTAGTTCCCCACCGAGAGGAGCAGTTTTGAAGCCAGATGCCGGGCCTCCGCCCAGAGGTAGAGCCCGAACAGGTTGATGGCGGTCAGGAACGCCGCCAGGGTGTTCGGGTACTGCAGGCTGGAGTAGATTCTCCCTCCCACGAAGGCATCCTTGTAATGGAAGGTGCCGAAGGCGGCGCCCAGCCCCAGGACGGCCACCCCGGTGCCGCTGGTGAAGAAGACAGCCAGGTAGTTCCGGACGGCGCCCAGGGAACGCACGCTGTAGGCCAGCATCCAGTAGACCGCGGCGTAGTTGGCCATCTTCAGGACCGCCCCGACGGCATCCCGGGCGTTCCACGCCGCAATGCTGGAGGTGGCGTATAAGCCGAGCATGATCACGACGGCCCAGTCAAGGGGATGCCGGGAGAAAAGGGACTCCCGCCGGTATATCTTGTAAAAGGCCAGAAGGGCAAAGAGCATTGCCGTATAGATGTGGGTCGGCAGCAGTTCCCGCGAAAAGAAAAGGCCGCGGAAGTAAGGGGGATAAAAAAGGAGTGCCGCCAGGAGAATGGCCACCAATCCGTCCACGGTTGCGGCCTGCTTGAGCAGGGCCTGGAGGTGCGGGTAACGCTCTCCGAAGGCCTGCCAGCGCCCGGCAAGGGTGGATGCCCTGCGCCTGGCTGCCGTCCGGCGTGCAGCCGGGCCTCCCCTGCCCACAGCCGGTCTCGCTTCGCGCCACATCCCCCCCTGCAGGGAGGTTTTTCTTCCCGCCGCCGGCGGCGCCTCTTTTCCGGCGCGGCTCAGGCGCAGCCGGATCGCCAGCTCCCGCCAGGTCCGGCTAAGCCCCTGCCGGACTTTCTCCATTCCCCCGCCGGTTCCCCCGGGCAGGCGGAAGCGCAGCCGCCTGACTCTGGCGGCGGGAGCAGCTGCGGCTTCCCTTCCGGTCTTTTGCTGTGTGCCTTTCTGCCGGGCCTTTGCGGTGATGGAAACGACTTTCTTCCCTTTGCTCTTCTGCTTTTTCCTGGCCATAAAAGCATAAACCCCTTTCCTTAACAAATCATGCAGGTGGATCCAAACACAATCTTTATACTGTTCGACGTCGGCAGCCCGAATCCTGCCTACCTTTAAATAGATGTCTGAGGCAGGATGTCAGATGTCGGAAGCCTGCAGGAATGGTACCGCCTGGGCGGCATGAGCGCCTGTCCGGCAACTTTTTCCGGGGGACACACCCCGGAGGGCGGTGGATGGCGTTACTGCGCGAAAAAACCCGGTATTCGGGGACCGGGCCGAGACAACAGGGCCGCAACACTCCGCCCCACCCCTGCTACAGCCCCAGGGAAGGGGCGATCTCCTGCATGGCCTTGAGGGCGATCTCGATGAATTCCTCCAGCGGTAAACCGAATTCCTCGCAGGTCTTGATCTGATCCCGGTTGGCTCCCCGGGCGAAGGCCTTGTCCTTGAACTTCTTCTTCACCGATTTCACCTGCACCTCCGCCAGGGTGCGGGACGGCATCATGTAGGCCGTGGCGGTGATCAGGCCGGACAGGGGGTCGGTGGCGTACAGGGCCTTGTCCAGCAGGGAGACCCGGGGGATATCGTGCGGGCCGTGGGCCTTTACGGCGTGAACCAGCTCCCCGTCCAGTCCCAGCTCCTCAAGCCACTCCGCCCCCACGATGCTGTGGCGGTCGGGGTCGTCCTTCGTCACCTCGTAATCGATGTCGTGCAGCAGGCCGGTGAGGTACCACTTCTCCTCGTCCTCTCCGAACCGCCGGGCCAGCCCCCGCATGATCGCCGCGGTTGCCAGCATGTGGTGGACCAGGTTGGCGTCGTGCACCTTTTCCTTCACCAGAGTCAGAGCCTCGTCTTTGGTCATGGATATTTCCTCCCTATTCCAGATGATTTCCACGACAAGTTCTCAACACTATTATACAATTTTTGTACTCGTTTTTTCTGCCGTGTCGGAACAAGGGTCTTATACATTCCCTGTACAAGGCTTACAAGTAACCTTATAATGAAAATGTACGGGTAGCCCGAATGGAAACAGACATAATGTATGTCATAGCTTATAGCAGATATCGAGCCCTGAAAGCTAAGGAAGTATTCAAGGGGGTGACCGAAAATGCCTGCACGCCGTTTTTTGGTGATAATCGAACAAGACGAAGACGGCAAATACATTGCCTCAGTGCCTTCTCTCCCCGGCTGCCATACTCAAGCGAATAACCTGGCCGACCTGGAGAAGCGCATTCAAGAGGCAATAAGGCTTTATCTTGATGAGAATTTCGATGCCGTTTTAGCAGAAAGCAAATTCATTGGCGTTCACCAGGTCGAGGTGCAGCCATGACGAGACTAGCAATCATCTCTCCCGAAAACATGGAGCGCATCTTGCTACGGTTGGGCTTCGAGCGAAAAAGACAGGTAGGCAGTCATATCCTTTTCGCGCATCCCGATGGACGGTGCACGGTCGTTCCCTTCCACAAGGGAGAAGATTTGGGGAGGGGCTTAATCAGAAAAATACTGCGCGATATAGATATATCTCCGGAAGAATATGAAAAGTTAAGACAACAGGTTTTATAGAAACCTGTAGAAATCTGCTACTTTTGCATGTGTAGCAGGTATCGGTTAAAAAGTTATACGACAAAATAGAGGTCTTCCCTCCGCCAGCTTCTACCGCCTTCCCATGGGGGATGACCCGTTTCACCAAGCATTTTGATACGGCTCTCTATGAAGGCCCTTTCAGCCTCCCAGGCTCTCGGATTATGCCCGGCTGCAGTGCCGAGATTCAGGTGGGCGGCCGGATCAGGCGGGTAAGGGAGTTCGAGCTGGTGGAGGAAAAACTGCAGCCCCTGCTGGAAAGGATGCGGCAGGAAGGCATCGAGCGGGGAGAGGTCCTCCGGGAAAGTCCGATCTTCCCGGGCATGCCGGACGATGCCGGATTCTTTACGACAGAAACGGCTTTTTCAGGAAATATCTGGCCGGTTTAAGGGAGAGGCTGAACAGACTGGGCGCCAGAAAGGTATACCGGGGTGGTGCCTGGTACTGGTTACTGAAAGAGGACTACAGGATCGGTGAGGAGTTTGAAATATGAATTTTCAGGAGGCGGTGACCAGCCAGCCGGCTACCCAGCCGGTCCGGCCGTCGGCCAGCTTCACCTGGAACCAATCCCCAGAACGGGAGAGGACGGTCATCGGCTCGCAGCCCGAGCCGCGAACGGCAGTTCCCACCTTCTCATAGTTGGTTCCCGGCCCCTTGCGGAGGTTTACCGCGCTGTTCTCCGGCAGGATGTAGAGCTTCTGGCCGGGCTTAAATCCACCGGTCTGGCTCCCGGTGCTGCCGGTGCCTGAACTACCGTTCCCCGAGCTGCCGGTGCCTGTTCCCGACCCGGATACAGCCTCACCGGGCTTGATGGGGGTGAGCCCCACCTGCTTCTGAAGCTGCGCCAGGGCGTTTTCCAGCTGGAGGGCGCGGGCGCTCAGCTCCGCAACCTTTTTTTCTAGGTCTGCGACATAGGAGGCCATATGCTCGTCAACGTAGCTGCGGGCCACCAGGGGATCCGCTGCGGAGCCCGGCTCCCTCCCACCCGCGTAGACGGCCGAACCGATCAGGAACCCGATCGCCATGCCGGTCAGGATTAGGCCGGAAATGAAGGCTGTCCTCTTCATTTTCATGAACCAAACCCCTTATGGGAGCGATGATCCGCCTGCGGCACCTGCGACAGGCGATTCCGCCGGGCCAGGGCGTGCTCGGCGCCGAAAAGCCCCACTTTATTGGCGGCCACCATAATTCCCGACAGCAGCAGGAAGAGCATGACCAGACCCTGCTCCGTGGTCAGGTAGGTAAGCAGGATGGCGCTCCCGCCGAGCAACAGGTTGATGGCGTAAATCAGCAGGACCGCCTGCCTGTGGGTCAGGCCGAGGTCCAGCAGGCGGTGGTGGAGATGACCGCGGTCGGGGGTGAAGATGTGCCGCCCCTGCAGAACCCTGCGGACGATGGCAAAGAGCATGTCGAAGATGGGAATGCCGAGGATCAGGATGGGCAGGATCAGGGAAAAGGCGGTTGCGGATTTCGTCAGGCCGATGGCGGACAGAGATGCCAGCATAAAGCCGAGGAACATGGAACCGGCGTCCTTCATGAAGATGCGCGCCGGGTGGAAGTTGTGGGGCAGAAAGCCCAGGGAAGCCGCCCCCAACAGCACGGCCAGGCCGGCGACCAGAGGTTCCCCCTGTCCGAAGGAGACGACAGCCACCGTCCCGGCGGAGATGACGGCAACGCCCGCGGCAAGGCCGTCCAGGCCGTCCACCAGGTTGATGGCGTTGGTGATCGCCACTATCCAGAGTATGGTGACGGGGACGCTGAAATACCCCAGGCCGATCAGGCCGCCGAAGGGGTTGGTAACGAACCTGATGGTGACTCCGAAGGCAACCGCCACAACGGCGGCGGCCACCTGCCCGGCCAGCTTGACCCAGGGGGAAAGCTCCCGCCGGTCGTCGATGAGGCCGACCGTTAAGGCCACCAGGCCGCCCAATAGCAGTCCGGCGATCTCCCTGCTCAAGGGCATGCTCAGCAACACCGCCGCCGTGAAGCCGAGAAAAATGCCGAGCCCTCCCCAGCAGGGAACGGGTACATGATGCACCTTCCGCTCGCCGGGTTTGTCCACGGCACCGGCCCGCAGAGCCAGTCTCCTGATCGGAGGGGTCAGCAGCAGCGGGATGCCGAATGCCAGCGCCAGCGCCCCCGCTGTCCCCAAATTTAGATCCATACCTCTCCATCTCCCTTTTCCGGCACCAGGAGCGCCGCCTGGATATGCAGCCACAACCTGCAGGCGCCCCCTTGCGTGCCGGGTGCTTCACCGAAAAACCTCTGTCCTCAAAATATGTTCCGGTTCATCCCCGCGCTTGCTCCCCGGCACTTAACGCAATAAGGTCGCTTCGTCCGCAAGGATAAACCCTCATTTTCCTCCTTTTGATGGTGCCGCATAGGCGGCACGAAGGTCTCTATGCTTAATACACCGGTTTAAGGCCGTTTACTTACCGATTGCGAACAGCAGTTCGCCTTCCGCCGCCAGCCTGTCGCCTACAAAGGCCCTCCCCACGGCCTTTCCTATGGTTCCCTTGATTTTCAGGAACTCCGTTTCGATCCGGAGCCGGTCCCCCGGCCGCACCTGCTGCCGGAAGCGCACCCTGTCGATTCCTGCGAAGAAGGCCAGCTTCCCGGCGTATTCGGGCAGCTTCATGAGGGCCACCGCCCCCACCTGGGCCATGGCCTCCACGATGAGGACACCGGGCATCACCGGGTAACCGGGAAAGTGCCCCTGGAAAAAGGGCTCGCCCACGGTGACGTTCTTGATCCCGACCGCCCTCTTGCCTTCCTCCAGTTCGACAATCCTGTCGACCAGCAGGAAGGGGTGGCGGTGGGGGATGATCTCCTGGATTTCTCCGGCTTCCAAAACCACCTTTTCTTCATCCATAATCAAAAACCTGCCTTTACAGATGCCAGAAGCATGATGCAGGATGTCGGCAACTGGTTAAATATGCAATTCTATAAACGGTATCCGTTTTCCTGCTAAGAAAATTTTTATGTGAATCGAATTCTGAAGCAGGGCGGCCCGCCCGGGATATTAAGGCCCTCAATCAAATTACAGCAAAGAGCCTCTTTTTCTTACACGTATCGCACCGCCTCTTAATTGGGCTCAATTCCTTATTCTATGAAGGCTTATCTATGATTATAACACTTCAGGTAGAGATCGGTAACCTTTTTTGCCATCGTGCGGGCGTCGAATCTTCCGGCGGCGGTGCGGACCGCCTCCCCCAGACAAGTCAGACAAGGGGACGGTTCTCTTGTCTAAGAGAAGGAGAACTTAGACAGAAGAACCGTCCCCGCGTCTTCCCTTTAACCAAGAGCTACCCCCGGTTATAACACCTGATATACAGATCTGTAACTTTTTTTGCCATTATGCGGGCGTCGAACCGGGCGGCGGTGCGGACCGCCGCCTCCCCCAGCCGGGCCGCCAGATCGGGGTTCTTCAAGAGGAGCAGGATCCCGTCCGCCAGGGCCGCAGGGTTCGCCGGCTCCACCAGAAGGCCGTTCTCCCCGTCGACGATGACTTCCCCGACGCCCCCGACGCCGGTCGCCACGCACGGCCGGCCCATGCACATCCCCTCCACTAGGCTCAGGGGATGCGCCTCGGAAAGGGAGGGCTGCACCAGCACGTCCAGCTGCTCCAGGAGACGCGGGATGTCGTCCCGCAGGCCGGTAAAAACCACCCGGCCGTCGATACCCAGCTTCCGGCAGTAGTCTTTGAGTTCCTGCTCCAGGGGGCCCGTCCCCACGATCAGGAAGGTGACGCCGTCAATGCCCGCCGCAACCATCTTTGCGGCCTCGAGGAAATAGCGGTGCCCCTTCTCCGGCGACAGGCGGGCGACAACCCCCACCAGGTATTTCCCCGGCCATTCCCTTCGCACCGCCCCGGTGGGCCGGAATACCTCCAGATCCACCCCGTTGTAGATCACCTCGATCCGGTCGGGGGGGATACCCTGACGGATCAGGTTCTCCCGCACCGCCCTGCTGACGGCGATGACCCGGTCGCAGGTGGCCCTGTTGACGAGGCCGGCCAGCCTCTTTTTCAGCCCCCTTCCCTCCGGGACCGGGTCCAGAGTGTGCTTGGTGTAAACCACGCAGCCGGTGCCGGCCAGCCGGGCGGCCAGGCGCCCCGCGAAGCTGGCGTGGGTGTGCACCACCCGGATGCGGGCGCCCCTGATCACCCGGAGGAGGGCCGGGATCTGGCGCCGCAGGCTTTTCCAGTCAAGGGACTCGTCCGCCGGCATCTCCGCCAGCTCGCTCACCTCGACGCCAAGCTCACGGCAGCGGGGGGCGAGCATGGATCCGGCCGGGCAGGCCACCCGCACCCGGAGCAGGGACCGGTCGTAATACTTCAGGAAGTTAAGCAAATGGCGGCCTGCGCCGCCGATGTTGGTATCGCTGATGACATGCAGGACGTCCAGACAGGGGGACGGTTCTTTTGTCTTTCCTTTCCCGATGCAGACAGGAGAACCGTCCCCCTGTCTTTGTTCCCCCTTGACACCGGCCGCAGCCGAGGTCAGGGCGATCAGGAACCAGAACAGGAACACCATCTTGAAGTTGTACCAGGGCTGCTCCGTAATCCCCTGCACCAGGTAGCCGGCCATCCCCGCCAGGGAGGCGATGGCCGTGGTCTTTGCCGGGCCGTTCTCCATCCTGAAGACGCTCCTCAAACCGTGACCAAAATAGCCGAACAGCAACCAGAGGAAGATCAGGAAGCCGAACACCCCGATCTCCACCAGGAGCTCGATGAAAAAGTCGTGGGTGTGCATGGCGGTCACGCCGTAGATGGTGTAGAACCGGTCGTACACGTACCGGAAGGCGGCGGTGCCCACCCCCACGCCGCTGAACCAGAAGTCTCTGATGATGTTGAAGGCTATGCTCCAGATGATGAACCTGTAAGCGATGGAGGTGTCCTGGAGGTTGGTGATGCTGGCGAGCCGGTTGGTGAGCAGCGCCGGCTTGCAGGCGACGGCCAGGATACCCAGGAAAACCGCCACCAGGAACAGCCGCCGGTTGTAGAGGGCCAGGAACAGGGCCAGTGCCGCTCCCAGGGCGAGGATCCCCCCGCGGGACCAGGTGAAGTAGAGGCAGTAAGCGGCCAGGCCGGCCGCCGCCAGGGAGAGCAGCCTCGGCCCCGGCCTCCTCTCCTGAAGGAAGAGGCCGGTTCCCAGGACGATGCCCGGTACAAGGTACTGGGCGAGGATGTTGGGGTTGTCCAGGGTCCCGAAGACCCGCACCATGATCTCCGGAAACTCCTTGACGTCAACCCAGCTCGGGTCCACCAGCGGGACGGAGACGAAGTTCTGGTAGAGGCCTATGAGGGACTGGACGGCAACCGAGGCCAGGAAGACCGCCGCCAGGATGTGGAGCCTGCGGCCGTCCCCGATCTCGATCCGGCACATGAAATAAAAAAGGATGAAGATCCCGTAGAGGGCGGTCACCTGCAGGCTCTGCAGGGGAACCACCGAAAAGACGCTGTAGAGGAGCATGACGCACCAGAATACCAGCACCTGCTTGAAGAGGGGCAGGCCGGCGATCCGGCGCAGGCTCAGGCGCCCCTTCAGCAGGAAGATGAGGCCGGTAGCCAGGATCAGCAGGGCCGAAAAGGGAACCGGTATCAAGGGCATTAAAAACACCACCAGGCAGAGGGAGAGGAACTCCGCCCTGCCGGCAGCAAGCCGGTAGAACTGGCTGTCCTTGATGCCGGAGATGATCAGCGAATCCGAGACCAAGCTGTTCGGCGTCATTGCAGCACGTCCACCTTGAGGATTTCCGCTTCGAAACCGAACCTTGGGCTGGTGATGTCGATTTTGCAGCCCGCCGCCACATTGACCTGTCCGACCCTGAAGAAACCGTTATACGATTTCAAATCCCCTTCAACCGTCACGATGACGTTCTTCTTTCCGGGCACCGGGGACCAGTGCCAGGCACCCCGGGCGTCCGGGGCCTTTTCCATGTAATCCTCAACCCGGACCTCCTTGACCACCCCAAGGGCCTCCCCCGAGCGCAGCTCCGAGACCACGGCGCCGGGCCGGACCGCCTCCGCCTGCTCCGGGTAGACATTGCTTGCGAGCACCTCTGTCTGCACGCGGCTCACCGTATAGTTCTTCATCATCTTTTTCAGAGTGGCCGTTTTTGCAAACAGCCCGCCGACAGCCCCCAGGATCAGGAGCACGATCACCACGTCGAAGATGTTCAAATACCCGAAAAGTTTCCCCTTTTCGATGATTTTCATTCTCCCTTACCCCTTCCTGATTTCTTCGTAAACCCGGGCGACCTTCCGCGCCATGCTCATGCTGTCGTATTCCTCCATGACCAGCCTGCGCAGGAAACGCCCGGTTTCGCTGCGCCATGCCTCGCTCTTTCCGAAAAACTCCTGCAGTGCGGCTACCAGGTTTTCCACGCTGCACTCCCTGCCTCCGGAACGCCCGGTGAAATTGTCCTTCCGGAACTCCCCGGCGTTATCCCGGTGAACCAGGCCTCCAAATCCCTGGGAACCCGCCAGCAGGACCGGCCTGGCGCAGGCCATCGCCTCCAGGGCAACCCGGCTTACGCCCACCACCAGGTCGCTCCCGGCCATGATCCTGTTGACGTCGGTGCGGGCGCCCAGAAGGGTCACAATCTCTCTCCTTTGGCGGGCGTTGAACCGACCGGCCCTCGCCCGGACGGCCTCGTACCCGTCGCCGTCACCCACGATGCTCAGGCGCAGCCCCGGATGGCTGTCATATATGCGCTCGCAGGCGGCGATCAGCTGCACCGCCACCTCCGCCAGCTTCCCGTCCAACCTGCTCACCAGGGCGATCCGGGTGACCCCCTCCTCCCTCCCGCCGTCATCCCCGGCTCCGGGCGAGAAGAAGTCGGTATCGATCCCGTTGGGGATGACCACGATCCTTTCCGGCCTTACCCGGAAGTAATTTACCAGGTGCTCCCGTATGTCCTCGCTCACGGCAATGGTCTTCTCCCCCCACCGGGTCAGCAGCCGCAGCCCCATGAAATTGGAGTGGGCGGTGGTAATAAAGCGGACATGCTTCGGCCTTCCCATCACCGCGGCGACAAAAGCGGGAATGCGGGCGTGGGCGTGGATGATGTCAACCCGCTCTTCACGGACGATCCGGCGCATGAGCCGGATGGATTTCAGTAGGGAGGTCAGCTTCGTATTGTGCAGGGGGACCCGGTAGTGTCTGATGCCGTGTTCCTCCAGATCCCTTTCGAAGCACCCGCCGTTAGAGGCCACGATGACCCGGTAGCCCAGTTCCGTCAGATGGCGGGCCAGGACGACGACATGGGTCTCCGCCCCGCCGATATCTATTTGCATCAATGCAAGCAGCACCGTTGTTCTCTTATCCATCCGGTAAGGGTTCTCCTCCGATATCTCCTACTTCGCCGCGCCCTTTTTTCTTCCGAGGGCCGCCCGGAAGATTCCCCTCGCCTCCCGCCTGACGGCGTAACCGTCCTTCACCCTGCGGTGGGGGGAGCGGGCGTAAAAGAGGCTCAGGGTCAGGCTGGCGGTTTCCCAGGCCTGCTGCCTGAGGCCGACGAGAACCTGGTCCAGGCGGCTGACGATCTCCTGGCGCCTTTCCCAGGCCCCCACCAGTTCCCGGTAAAGCCTCTCGGCGTCGAGATTCTCCACCCTGCCCGCCACAGGCTGGCCGCAGGTCTCAAGAAATCGCTCCACCTTGGGGTCATAGGAAATCCCCACGCACGGCGTCCGCATCACGCAGGCCATGACCAGGGAGTGCAGACGCATCCCCAGCACCAGGTCAAGCCGCCCCATCAGGCTGAAGAGGGTCTCCACCGGGAGCCTCTCCCGCACCAGGAGGTTCGGCTCCTGCATCAGCCAGGAAACCTCCTGGCAGACCTGGAGGTCCACCGGGTAATGGAACGGGACCAGGATTACCTCCCATCCCTCCCGCACGAGCCGGTCGGCCACCACGGCCACGATCCGCTTGAAATCGTAGTGGTCCTGCCAGTCCCGGAGCACGATCCCCAGGGTGCGTTTCGCCGCC
Organism: Clostridia bacterium; assembly: GCA_902812435.1. Taxonomy (GTDB): domain Bacteria; phylum Bacillota; class DSM-12270; order Thermacetogeniales; family Thermacetogeniaceae; genus DULK01. The sequence continues at coordinate 19,232 of CADDZA010000009.1, read as the reverse complement.
TCCCCCTCTTTCTGCTCCGGGGGATCCGCCTCCGCAGCCGGCTGCTCCCAGTCCCCGCCGGACTGCCGGTCCCCGGGCCGGGAGCGCAGCCTGGCCAGGAGAGCCTCCCCGGAACCGGGTGCAATCTGCTGGGGGCTCAGGGCCAGCACCGGATCCGCGGTGACCACCAGGGGAGGACGGGTTACGCCCATGGCTGCCAGATCCTCCTTTGAAGCCTGATCCCGCACGGTGATGAGATCAACCCGGTTGGAAACAATGCGGGTCAGCCAGCGCCCGATGCGGGACCTGACCGGGCCGACCCCCTGGGCGTAGTAAACCACCGGCTTGCCCAGGAGCCTGGCGAGCGTAACCACCGCCAGGTAATAGATGATGCTGCGCACCCCTGTCACATCCTGCAGGAGTCCGCCTCCCCCGCTGAGCAGGAGGTCGGAGCGCAGCAGGGCCCAGGCCACCGCGAAGGGGTTCCACCTGTTCACGGCATTAACTCCATATGTACGGCCGGTCTCGCGGGGCGATCTCGAGAAAACCGTGATTTCAACGTTTTGCGCCAGCGCCCTCAGTGTGGAGACCATGGCCAGCAGAATTGCTTCGTCCCCCGTGTTGTTGAACCCGTAATATCCCGAAACCGCTACCCGCAGCATCATTATCCCTTCTCGCCTTAATCGAAAGTCTCCGGTAGCCCGGATGAATCTTATCATACTTCTATAAACGAGCGCCAATTCCTTCCCCTCTGCCATGCAAATAGATGTCAAAGGCAGGAGGTCGGATGTCGGAATTTGTATCCCCCTTATCTCTACTTGCTCAGCAGGTACTCGTGAATCGCCCGGGCGGCCTTCTTTCCGGCGCCCATCGCCTGGATGACCGTAGCCGCGCCCGTCACGATGTCCCCTCCTGCAAACACACCGTCCCTGGTGGTCCTGCCGGTTGCCTCATCTGCAACGATATTACCCTTCCGGTTCACCTCTAAACCGGGAGTGGACTGGGGAACCAGGGGATTCGGCCCCTGGCCGATCGCCACCACCACCGTATCGATCTCCATATCGTAATCGGAACCGGGGACGGGTACGGGGCTTCTCCTGCCCGATTCATCGGGCTCGCCCAGCTCAAAGCGCCGGCATTTAACGGCGCGCACCCAACCGCTTTCGTCCCCGAGAATCCTTACAGGGGCCGTCAACAGGCTGAACCGTACCCCTTCCTCCCGGGCGCGGTCGATCTCCTCCCGGCGGGCCGGCATTTCCTTTTCCGACCTGCGGTAAAGGATCCATGACTCCTCCGCTCCCAGTCTGAGTGCAGTGCGGGCACAATCCACGGCAACATTGCCCGCACCGATGACCGCAACCTTTTTCCCGACGCGTACCGGCGTCTGGAATTCCGGAAAGCGGTAGGCTTTCATGAGATTGACGCGGGTCAGGAACTCGTTGGCGGAATAAACCCCGTTCAGGTTTTCCCCGGGAATGTTCATGAAATAGGGCAGCCCCGCCCCTGTTCCGATGAAAACGGCTTCATATCCCCCGTCAAGGAGTTCATCCACCGTGACGGTCTTGCCCACCACCATGTTGGTTTTGATGGCGACCCCCAGCTTCCTGATGTTATCGATCTCCTGCCTGACGACCTCCTTTGGCAGGCGGAACTCCGGAATCCCGTATACGAGAACCCCTCCCGGGGTGTGCAGGGCCTCGAAAACCGTCACCTCATGCCCGAGCCTGGCCAGATCCGCCGCCACCGTCAGTCCGGCGGGTCCCGATCCCACTACCGCAACCCGCCTGCCGGTGGGCGCCGCCTTCTCAACCCCTCCGCCGCCATTTTGCAGCTCCCAGTCGGCCACGAACCTTTCCAGCCGCCCGATGGCCACAGGCTCCTCCTTTTTTCCCCTTACGCAGTATTTCTCGCACTGGTTCTCCTGGGGGCAGACCCTGCCGCAGACGGCCGGCAGGTTGTTCTTTTTCTTGATAACGGCAATGGCCTGCCGGTATTCCCTTTTCAAAATGTGGCCGATAAAAGCCGGTATCTCCACTTCCACAGGGCAGCCCTGGATACATGCGGGCTTCCTGCACAACAGGCAGCGGGATGCCTCCAGGAGGGCGTCTTCCTCCCCGTACCCCAGCGCCACCTCGTCAAAATTGCCAACCCTGACCCGGGGGTCCTGGACCGGCATCGGCCGACGCTCAACCCTTACCTCTTCCCGCAACGACATTCACTTCCCGAAAAGTAATCTTCAACCGCTCTCTTCTCCTCCTCCCGGAACATCCGGGCGCGCTGCACGAGAACCGACCAGTCCACCAGATGTGCGTCGAACTCCGGACCGTCCACGCAGGCAAACCTGGTCTTCCCGCCCACAGTGACACGGCAGGCGCCGCACATCCCAATCCCGTCAACCATGATGGGGTTTAAACTCGCCACCGTCCTGATCCGGTACGGTCTGGTCAGTTCCGCCACCGCCCTCATCATCGCCGGCGGCCCGATTGCCATCACCAGATCAATTCCCTCTTCACTCACCAGGAGGTCCTGGAGCACGCCGGTGACAAAGCCCTTCCGGCCGCCAGAGCCGTCCTCGGTGACGATCTCCAGGCTGTCGCTCACCGCACCTATTTTTTCGACCAGGATCAGCTGGCCGCGGCTGCGGGCGCCGATGATGGAAACGATCTCGTTGCCGGCCTCCTTGAGGGCGCGGGCGATCGGGTAGATGGCGGCAATACCGACGCCGCCCCCGATACAGACGACCTTACCGTACCGCCTTATCTCCGTGGGTTTTCCCAGCGGACCCACGATGTCCAGGATTGCGTCCCCCTCCTCCAGCCTGCCGAGTTCCATTGTGGTTCTGCCGGCCTCCTGGAAGACAAGGGTTATGGTACCGCCTCTTGGGTCATAGTCGGCTATCGTCAGGGGTATCCGCTCACCCTTTTCATCGATTCTTAGAATAATAAACTGACCGGGGCGGGCCCCGGCCGCTATCTCCGGGGCCGAAATCTGAAGCTGCTTGATAGCCGGTGCCAGCACCTTTTTCGCAGCGATTTTATACATCCTCAACCTCCTTCAGCCAGACAAGGGGACGCAGACAAGGGGACGGTTCTTTTGTCTCAGTAAGATATTGATCGAAATCCCGGCGGCGCATATTCCTGGCGCCCTGGTTAGTATCCATTATACACAAAAAATTTCCTCATCTTAACTTGATTTATAATGAGAAAGACAGGGTAGGATGCGGGAGGGAGGCGTTGTGAGGAAAATTCAGCTTATTGGGGGGTGAGGGGGCTATAATCCCCCTCACTCATCCTGTGCAAGCAGCCGTCTGGTCGCCTGAAACCTTTGGGCTGTGCTGAAAAGCGATGGTTTTCTTGCCTTATACGGCGGGGAAAGGGGCGTCCCGGCAACCATTGCCGGATTTCTCGATGGCTCTTTTAATGATGTGCACAAACCGGCTTTGGTTCGCCCCCCTGGCTTCTGTCATAGTAGTGGGTATGAAGGAGTTCATGGGCCCTATGGCTTCCCGGTTCACCCAGGTACTCTTTGTAAAGCAATTGCACTTCTGGGTTTTCATGTGACCTTCTTATAGTATTGGCCTTATCACTTTCATAGATACCTTTTATGCGCTGTTCTTTAACAGCTAAGCTGTCGGGAATCGGTGCTCCGCCGCCGCCGATACAGCCTCCCGGACAGGCCATTATTTCGATGAAGTGATAATCCGCTTTTCCTGCCACAACATTGTCAAGAAGCCGCCTGGCTGCGCCTAAACTGTGGGCAACAGCTACTTTTACGGTAGTCCCTGCAACATTTACTGAAGCTTCTTTTACGCCCTTCAGGCCCCTCACTGCTTCGAACTCTATGGTATCCATTTCCCCATTGGTCAGCCACCATACCGCCGTCCTTAATGCCGCTTCCATAACGCCGCCTGTGTTGCCAAATATTCTTCCCGCTCCGGTAGCTTCGCCCAGGAATTTATCGAAGTCTTCGTCTTCCATTTCCAACAGGTTAATGCCTTCCAGCTTCAATAGTTTTGCCAGCTCTCTGGTAGTAAGGACTACGTCCACGTCATTGATGCCATTTCGGCCCATTTCAGGCCTGTTTGCTTCGAATTTCTTGGCGGTACACGGCATTATGGATAAGCTGAATATGTTTTTGGGATCTATACCTGCTTTTTCTGCGTAGTAGGATTTAACGAGGGCGCCAAACATTTGCTGCGGTGACTTACAGGTCGAAATATTCTTCAATAATTGCGGATATCTGTGTTCTGCAAATTTTACCCAGCCAGGCGAACAGGATGTTAAGAGCGGCAATGGTCCGCCTTCCTTTAATCTGTGCAAAAGCTCTGTCGCTTCTTCCATAATTGTTAAGTCGGCCGTAAAGTCTGTGTTAAATACTTTGTCTACGCCTAGCCTTCTCAATGCAGCGTTTAATTTATAGGTAACGTCTGTTCCTGGAGACAGCCCGAATTCTTCTCCAATTGTATTTTTAACAGCAGGTGCCATCTGGACAACGACATGTTTTTCAGGGTCTCTCAGGGCTTTAATAACTTCATATATTTCTACTTTTTCTGTCAATGCTCCAACAGGGCATACTTTAACACACTGCCCGCAGTTTGTACACTCGGTTTCCGCGAGCGGTACATTATTCTTTGTGGTAACGTACCTGCCTTTTTCCGTTTCGACCAATTCATAGACACCTACGCCCTGGACATCTTCACACATTCTCACACATCGCTCACAGGCAATACATTTATCCATATCTCTGACAATAGCAACACTGGACTCGTCCCGTCCTCTTCCGAACACTTGCCTATCTTTCACATCTACACCATAACGGACGCATATGTTTTGTAGCTCACAATCCCCGCCAACACGGAAACATGTTAAGCAGTCATTGCGGTGGTGTTTAAGTATGCGAGATAAGACTTTTCTTCTTTCTGCAATGACTTTTTCCGAATCTGTATAGATAACCATACCATCGCTTACCGCAGTCTTGCAAGCTTTCATCAGCCAGGATTCTACCAGCTCGTCCTGTCCTTTTACTTCAACCACGCAGATGCCGCAGCTACCGCCTGAACTTTTTAAATCAGGATGATAACAAAAGGTAGGCACATAGAACCCCGCTGCTTTACATGCTTCTAGTATGGTCTTCCCTTCTTCTGCTGATATTGTCTTATTATTTATCGTTAAATTGATCCAAGACATTTAATATTCCTCCTTTTAGAAGTAAACTCAGATTGAGACCGAGCAGCCTGAACTGCCTTAAATTTTAAGCTAATTTTTCAAGCCTAACACCGGTTACCTTTAATCCCGGTATCTTACAGTACTTATCCAGTAACTCTCCATTGGTCAGTACGTTCGCGCCATAACCCCAGTGGAATGGTATGAATACGACATTTTCAGCTACACGGTCGGTTACTCTGGCTTTGATCGTGATCTCGCCTCTCCTGGATGTTACTTTAACCATATCGCCGTCTTTGATGCCTTTTGCTGCCGCCAGTTTTGGATTGATTTCGATGTAGTTTTCCGGTGCCAGCTTGTTTATGCCTTCAATCCTGGCAGTCATGGTTCGTGTATGGTAATGGTACAGGATTCTTCCTGTAGTCAGTATTAACGGGTATTCTTCGCTGCCTAACTCTGGGGACTCTTCGTATTCTACGGGCTTGATTAAGCCTTTACCTCTTGTCGGTTTGCCTACATGCAGGATTTTGGTCCCTGGATGGTCTTCTGTCGGACACGGCCACTGGATGCCTTCTTTGTCCAGTCGCTTGTAGGTAATGCCTGCGTATTGTGGTGTTACCGTCCTGATTTCGTTGAAGATGTCTTCCGCGCTGTTGTATTTTGCTTCGTAGCCAAGTCTGTTCATGATTTCTGCTATGATTTCCCAGTCTGCTTTGGCTTCCCCAGGTGGTTCGACGGCTTTTCTCACGCGCTGTACTCTTCTTTCGGTGTTGGTGAAGGTCCCGTCTTTTTCTGCGAAGCATGCGGCTGGTAATACGACATCTGCCAGCTCGGCCGTCTCGGTCAGGAACAGGTCCTGTACGATAACGAAGGCTTTTTTCAGCGCTTTTTCTACGTGGCCGGTGTCTGGGTCGGATACCATTGGGTTTTCTCCGAAGATGTAAAGGACTTTTACCTCGCCTTGTTCCGCTTTATGCATTGCCTCGGGCACAGTTAGGCCTACTTTATTGTTCAGTTTTACTCCCCATGCTTTTTCGAATTTTTGGATGACTTCAGGGTTGTTTACTGGCTGGTAGCCGGTAAATAAGTTTGGCAGTGCCCCCATATCGCATGCGCCTTGTACGTTGTTTTGTCCTCTTAATGGGTTTATTCCGCTGCTTTCTCTTCCCAGGTTTCCTGTGACTAAGGCCAGGTTGGACAGGCTAATAACGGTTTCTGTCCCGTTCAAGTGCTGGGTAACGCCCATGCAGTACAGGATGGTGGCTTTTGGTGTGGACGTGTACAGTCTGGCTGCTTTTCTGATGTCTTCTGGGTCTACGCCGCAGATTTCTGCAGCTTTTTCTGGCGTGTATTTTTTGATCACTTCGACGAATTCGTCATAGCCCTCGGTGTTGTTTTTGATGTATTCTTTGTCTTCCAAACCTTCTTCCAGGATCACGTTAATCATGGCATTGATCAACGCGATGTTTGTCCCCGGTTTGATTTTCAGGTATATTTCTGCATCTCTTTTCAATGGGATGTCTCTCGAGTCGGCTACAATAAGTTTTGCCCCTTTTCTTACGGCCTGTCTGACCCGGGCTCCGATGACGGGGTGGGATTCTGTTGTGTTAGACCCGACGGCAAAGATGACTTCCGCATCACTAATTTCGGCTATGCTGTTTGTCATAGCTCCGCTTCCCAATGTGGTTGCAAGACCTGCAACCGTCGAGGAGTGTCAGAGACGGGCGCAGTGATCGATGTTGTTTGTCCCGATCACAGCGCGCATGAGCTTGGCCATCAGGTAGTTTTCCTCATTTAACGCCCTGGCGGATGAGAAGGCGGCGATGGAGTCAGGGCCGTACTGTTCTTTTGTCTCTTTCAGCTTGCTGACCACAACGTCAAAGGCTTCTTCCCACGTTACCTCTTCCAGTTTTCCATTCTTTCTGACTAATGGCTTTTTCAATCTGTCGGGATGGTTGACGAAACCGTAGGCGAATTTACCTTTAACGCAAAGCAATCCCCCGTTAGCTGGCCCATCGGCCGGCCTAACGTCCACAATTTTATTATCTTTTACCAGCACGTCCATCTGACAGCCTACACCACAGTAGGAGCAGGTCGTCCTGACCGGCTCTGTTTCCCAGTACCTGAATACTTCTTTTGACTTGGGCATCAGGGCGCCCACGGGACAAACGGATACGCAGTTCCCACAGGATACGCATTCGGATTGCGCTATAGCAGTGCCAAATGGTGGGGAAACGTATTTGTGCGGTCCTTTTTCGACGAAAGATAAAACTTTCGCGCATTGAAGTTTTGCACATACCTCGACACATTTTCCACAGGAAATGCATTTGTTGGGGTCGCTGTAATAGAATGGATTCGTATCATCGATAGGCCGTTCTTCTCTTGTTTTTACTCCGGTTGCCTCTTTGACGTCATATTTAAAGCAAAGCTCTTGAAGCTTGCAGGCACCTGATTTTGGACAAGTCAAGCAGTCAAGCGGATGGTTAGCAAGGATTCTGCCCAAAATTGCTTTTCTTACATTCACTACTGCCGGCGTCTCTGTCCGAACGACCATCCCTTCTTCTACGACAGTGCTGCTGGCTTTCGGAAAATCCAGCCTCCCTTCTACCTCAACTACACATACGTCCCAATCTCCACATGGTCCCAAGCGAGGATCATAAGTTAAGGTAGGAATATTAATACCGGCTGTCTCAGCTGCTTCCAGTATAGTTGTTCCCTCGGGGACACATACATCGCGTCCGTCGATTTTCAGATTAATCATTTCTTTGGCACCCCTTCTAAAATCAGAACCTCAATGCACTACCCAACAAAAATAGATATGGAGATAAATTAAAAATAACAAAAAAATATAATTATCAAGAAAAACCCCTTATAATAGAACAAACACGAGGTAGCCTTGGCCATAATCTCTAAATATAAGGGAGACATTATGAACAAGGATACCACCATCACCACATGCCAACAATTCTTTAATGATCTTTTAAAACTTAGCCAGCGGTTTAAATGGACTGGAACCGGAGAGATATGTCAAGAAACTGAAAACATTACAACCGATTGCGCTTCTGGTCGATAGGCCTCACCTCCCGGTTAATATTATCTTGCTTGGCGTTCTGTCTTAAAAAAGCTTTACCGCAAGGGAAAGCACCGTTCCAAAGGACGATGAAGAATAAACCATGAAGCGATTTTTCAAGAAAGGTGATTGCAGGCAAAGAAGATTACTTGGATGATCTGTTCTAATGTAGGAAAGGTGAAATGTAGAAAAGGTTATTTCTAAGATGTTGCTCGTTACGTATCCATTATACACAAAAAATTTCTTCATCTCAACTTGATTTATCAAGGAAAAGCGGAAGGGAATGCCGGTTGACATTGGAGGGAAGCATTGGGGAAAATTCAGGCCGCCCGGCGTGCGCCGTTCCCCGAGCGGCCTGCGACAGGCAGATTTGTTCAGAATTATTAGAAATCCAGGATCCGGTCTGCCGCATCCCGGTCCAGATCCATGATGAACGGGATGCCGCTGACCTCGGCAGCCTCCCGGGTGAGGGCGGCGATGTCGTTCCGCTCGATGTGCTTTATAGAGAACTTGCGGGCGCCGCACATCAACTGGCGCAGCCCCTGCATCAACCGCTCGAAATAGGTGTAGATGCCGATGGCACCCGCCGGCAGTCTGTTAAAGTTTTCTCCAAACCGTTCCTTCAGCTCGCCGCTGGTGACAAAGATCTGCTCGATGGTCTCGCCGTACTTGGCATGTTCCGCGGAGAGTTTCCCCTCTTTGATGTCGCGCCCGATCTTGTTCCCAACCATGGCGGCCGTAAGCGGGGTGCGGGCAAGCCCGATCGCCTTCACGTAAGGCGCCGCGAGGGCAAATCCCTTGAAGAGGTGGTCCTCCAGGGCAAACCCGCCGGCAACAGCAATGCTGGGGATAAATGCGCCGCGAGCGGCCAGGCGGTCCAGGTAGTTCTTCAACATGGAGATGATGTAAACGGTCGGGATGCCCCACTCGTTCATCATGCGCCACGGGCTCATTCCGGTGCCGCCGCCGGCCCCGTCAACGGTCAGCAGGTCGAGGCGGGCCAGGGACGAGAACTTAACGGCACGGGTCAGGTCCACCGGCCGGTAGGCGCCGGTCTTCAGGAAGATGTATTTGGCACCCGCCCTGCGCAGCTCCTCCACCCGCTTCATGAAGGATTCTTCTTCCACCATGCCGATCCGGGAGTGGCGCTCGAATTCCTTGAAGACGCCGTTCTTGAAGGCCTCCTGGACGGCCGGGTCCTCGGGATCCGGGAGCACGATGTAGCCGCGTTCTTTCAACTGCAGGGCGCGCTCCAGGGTGGTAAGCTTGACCTCGCCGCCGATATCCTTGGCCCCCTGGCCCCACTTGAGCTCTACCGCCTCCACTCCCAGTTTTTCAATGGCGTACTCCTGGACGCCCAGGCGTGTGTCCTCGACGTTGGCCTGCACCGCAACGATTCCGTAGCCGTCGTACCAGTCCTTAAAGGCCTTCACCCTGCGGGCAAGCTCCGGCGAATTGACAACGCGCCCGTTTTTGATCTCCACATCCGGGTCCATGCCGCAGACGTTTTCCCCGATGACGATCACGGCGCCGGAGATGGCCGCCCCGGCGGCCAGGGCTTCCCAGTGAATGCGGGCTATATTGGTGGAGCCCATTCCAGCGATCACAATGGGGACCTTCATCTTGATCTTGTTGTCGGCGCCGATCTCGGTGGAAACATCCACAGCCGGGAAAATAGCTTTATCGCTGTCGGCTTCTATCCCAACGGCACCCGCGGCGGTGCCCATGATGTTGAAGTGGGAGAGGTCAACCGGGTAATCCTTTTCCGAAGCCGAGGTGTTTTTCCCGAAGGGCTGGGGGTAAAGCACTTCCTTCCCCCGGTAGGCGGACTTGCCCACCTCGCAGAGACCGGGGCAGCCGTCCAGACAGGTGGCGCAAAGGCCGCTGTAGGGGCAGACGCTGTCCCTGGTGCGGTTCTTGGTCAGGGTTGCAGCACTTGCATTTGGTTTGCTGAATGACATCTTTGCCAATCCTCCTCATTAAGGATAAATTAAATCTGCACAACGGCGCGCAGATCAGGTGTATGATTCGTTAAAAACGGCGGAATTCCTGGTTTGAGATGCAATGTATACATGTATACATTAAATGTATACCGTATACACGGCCTGGCATAGTTTTTCTCCGTCAGGCGGGTCCGGCAACACGCCCCGCAATCTGGACAGACAGACAAAAGAACCGTCCCCTTGTCTCAAAGAACCGTCCCCTTGTCTCCTTGTCTCCCCAGGTAACATTCTGGAAGAAATGGTATAATAAATGCAGGAACCAAATGGGGTGATACCTGTTGCCGGCGATACCCCCGGAATTCCGGGTTTATTTCTGGGATACGGATATGACTATGCTTGACCCTGTGCGAAATAAGACGGCAATCATCGAGCGCCTCCTCGAATTTGGCGATGAGAACGCTTACCGCTGGTTGTTTAAGACGTACTCCGATGCTGAGATTGCAGCGGTGGTGAGGAAAAGCAGGAGGATTTCGCCGCGGACGGGGACGATGCTGGCGAACTTATACGATATTCCAAGGGAGGAACTCAGGTGTTTGCGAAAAACGTATCTCCCGAAGCACGGCGGGTCTTAGAAAAACTGCTGTCAACCGGGGTGCTGCCTTTACACAAATTTTACCTTGCCGGCGGCACCGGACTGGCGCTGCACCTCGGGCACCGCATCTCGGAGGACCTCGATTTCTTCACGGGCCAGAGTTTCGAGCCGGAAAAGGTGGTGCTGCAGCTTCGAGAAAAGGTTGACATTACGGTAACAGATATGGCACCCGGAACGCTGCATCTCATTTGCGAGGGAGTGGCCCGAACCAGTTTTCTCTACTATCCGTACCGGGTTCTCTTCCCGTTATCCGAATTCAAGGGATGTCCTGTGGCCGACTGCCGCGATATCGCAGCTATGAAGCTGATCGCCATCGCCCAAAGAGGAAGCAAAAAAGACTTCGTCGATCTCTTTTTTTAACTTCGCCACAAAATTGATCTTCAACAGCTGAAGAATATTATCGAGCGGAAGTACGCGGGCGTAAACTACAGCTGGCCGCATCTGCTGCGGAGCATCGCCTATTTTGAGGATGCGGAGGAAGACCCCATGCCGGTGCTGACGGTGGCAGGCAGGCGGCGAAACATGAAGCCGGCGGAGTGGGAGAGGATAAAGAATTACCTGGTGGAGGTACAGAAAAACGCCATCGAGGAGCTGCGGGAGAGATAGACCTCCGGGTGTTTCCGAGCCGGAAAAGGTGATGCCGCAGACAAAAGAACCGTCCCCCTGTCTACCCCTGTCTACTTTGTCAGGCCGTTGAAGAAGATGTCCAGCCCCTCGAGCATGCGGGACTCCAGGTCGGCATCCGGAGAGGAGCCGGAGCCACGGCCGGAAGCGCACTCCCGGGTGAAGAGTGCCGGAAGGCAGATCGCCCCCACCACCCCCAGGAAGACCTCCGCCGCCAGGCGGGGGTCCACCGGGCGAAACTCCCCCTGCTCCGCTCCCCGGGCGATCAGTCTGGCGATCGCTTCGAGCTTGCGCTCCCGCATCCGGAAAAGCCACTCCCGCGCCCAGGGGGCGAGACACCCCTGTTCGTCGGCGATCAACCGGGCGAGAGCACCCTTTTCCCGCACGAAACCGACGTGGGCGAGGGCGATCTGTTCGAGGGCACCCCGGGCGGAAGAGGGCTCCTTCAGGCGCGCCCGGACTGCGGCCAGGTAGGACTGCATCCCCGCCTTCAGCATCGCCCGGAACAGCGCCTCCTTGCTGGAAAAGTACTCGTAGACGGTGCCCTTGCCGATCCCGGCCCGGGAGGCGATCTCCTCCACGGTAGCGGCGTGAAAGCCCTTCTCCGCGAAGATGCCTGCCGCCGCTTCAAAGATCAGAGCCCTCTTGGTTTTTTCCCTCACGGTAAACACTCCCTTAAATATATTCCCCTGTAAATAGATGTCCGAGGCAGGATGTCAAATGTCGGAAGCTTGCGGCCGTACCGGTTTCCGGAGTTACGCCTGTGGAGCCCGGTCGCCGCCCGGGGTCACAGGGATATCTCCTGCCGCCGGAAACAGCGAACGCAGCCGGTTCCGGAACCGTCCCACCAGGTCCTCCAGGACGGTATAGATAACCGGTACGATAACCAGGGTCAGGAAGGTGGCCACAAACAGACCGCCGATCACTGCAACGGCCAGCGGGGAGTCCAGCTCTCCCCCCTCTCCCATCCCGATGGCAATGGGCACCATACCAAGCATCGCCGCCAGGGCTGTCATCAAGACCGGGCGCAGCCGGATGGGTCCGGCCTGCAGGATCGCCTCCTGGCGGCTGAGCCCCCGTTTCCTCAGAGTGTTTATGTAATCCACCAGCACGATCCCGTTCTTGACCACGATACCGGCCAGCAGGATCACCCCGATGAAGGCGGTGACGCAGAAGATCTTGTCGGTGATGATAAACGCCAGGACGACCCCGATAAAGGCCAGGGGTATCGTAAACATGATCACAAAGGGATGGAACAGTGACTCAAACTGCGAGGCCATCACCATGTAGACCAGAAGTATTCCCAGCAGCAGGGCGAATCCCAGGCTGCTGAAGGATTCCTGCATCATCTCCTGCTGCCCACCATAGCTGATCTCGTATCCCTGAGGCAGCCGGAAATTCGACAGCCTCGCCCGAATGTCCTGCATGACGCTCCCCAGCGGCCGGTTCGTCAGGTCCCCGGTGATGGTGCAGATACGGGTCTGGTCCTCCCGCTTGATGACTGCCGGCGTGACATCCTGTTTGATCTCGGCGATCTCGCGCAGGGGTACGGCAACCCCTGTTGGAGACAGGATCTGCAGATTCCCAAGATCCTCCAGGTTTTGTCTCGCCTCCGGGATCAGCCTCAGGCGCAGGTCATACTCCTCCCCACCTGACCGGTACTGCGTAACCACCTGCCCCTCGACCGCAGAACGCAGGGTCTGAGCAACCTGAGCCGTACCGATGCCGTAGATGGATGCCCGATCCCGGTCGAGCCTGACCTCCACCGTGGGCTTACCCTCTTCCAGAGATGTCTTGACATTGTAGGTGCCCGGTACCCGGCGGACCACTTCGGCGATCTGCTCACCCGTCTTTACCAGCACGTCCAGGTCATCCCCCTTCAGGTTGATCGTGATGGGAGATGTGCCCCTCATCCAGGAACTCATCATGTCGCTTTCGTTAACGTTGATCTCCGCTCCCGGGATCAGGGCGACCCGGCGCCGCAGATCCTCTACAACTTCGGTGGTGCTCCGCTGCCGTTCGCCGCGGGGACGGAGCTTAAGCATCAGGGTGGCGCTGTCGGTGTCTCCCGAACCGAAGGTTCCTCCCATTCCCTCTGCCGATCCAACGCTGACAAAGGTGGTCTCGACCTCTTTCATGGTGGCAGCAACGGCTTCGATCCGCCTGGCCATCCGGCTGGTTTCATCCAGGCCGGTGCCCCGGGGCATTTTCACACTGATGGAGATCTCGCCTGAATCCACCTTCGGGAAAAACTCCGTACCGATAACAGGAGTCAGGAGCAGGGACGCCACGAACATTCCTGCGGTAACCAGCAGCACCGCCTTGCGCCGCCGCAGCGCCCAGGCCAGCAGATCCCTGTAGGCATTGTGCAGCCGGTCGAACCACTGCCCCACTGCGGCGCTGAGCCGCTCATAGCGGGTGCGGGGATTCTCTATCTCGCCCACCGTGGTGATCAACCGGCGGGAGAGCACCGGCACCACTGTCAGGGCGACAAAGAGGGATGCCAGCAGGGAAAAGGTTACGGTCAGGGCCATGTCCCTGAAGATCTGAGCAGCCAGCCCCTCCACGAAGACGATCGGCAGGAAAACGATGACGTTTGTCAGGGTGGAGGCTGTGACTGCCATCGCCACCTCCTGGGCCCCGGCGGTGACCGACTCCCAGACCGAATGGCCGGTCTGCCGGTAGCGGTAGATGCTTTCCAGCACCACGATAGAGTCGTCCACGATCAAACCTACCCCAAGGGCGAGTCCACCCAGGGATACCATGTTCAGGGTGAGCCCTGCAAAGTAGACCATGGTAAAGGTGGCGATGATCGATATGGGGATGGAGAGGGCGATCACCACGGTGCTGCGCACACTCCGCAGAAACAGGAACAGGATCAGGATTGCCAGGACGGACCCGATCAGTGCGTGCTTGACCACATTGTTGATGGATGCCCTGATGAATCTGGACTGGTCAGAAACGGTGTGGACCTTGACATTGCCGGGCAGTTCCTTCTCCATGGCAGCGAGCTCCGCCTTGACCCGCTCCGCCACCTGGACGGTGTTTGCCCCTGACTGCTTCAGGACATGGATCCCCACGCTGGGGGCCCGGTCCATGTAGGTTTCCTGGCTCATATCGGCAAAGCCCTGCCTGATCTCCGAGACATCCTTCAGGGCGACCACCGTTCCCTGGGGCGTCGTCAGCGGCAGGTTGGCCAGCTGCAACAGGTCCTCGAATTCACCCGTGGTGGTAACGATGACCTCCTTCTTCCCCTGGCGGAGGTTTCCGGCGGTGAGCTCGGCGTTTTCCGACCGCAGGGCCTGCATCACCTGGGTCATGGACAACCCGTAGGAATCCAGCCTGACGGGGTCCACCAGCACTTGGACCTCCCGGGTGCGGCCACCGGTGACGATAACCCAGGCGGCTCCCGGCAGCCTTTCCAGCCGCGGCTTGATCTCATCCTCTGCCAGACGGGTCAGACCCTCCAGGTCTCTCCCCCCGCTCACCCCCACCTGGATGATGGGCATCAGGGCAGGATCCATTTTGACGACCATGGGAGATTTGACGCCCTCGAGGAGCATCCCTTTGATCATGTCGATCTTTTCCCGCATCTGCAGGGTAGCGAAGTCCATGTCGGTGCCCCAGTTGAACATGAGAACCACTGTAGAGGAACCAGACTGGCTGGTGGAGGTGATGGTGTCCACATTGTTCAAAGTGGAGAGGATCTCCTCCAGAGGCTTGGTCACCGACTTCTCCACCTCCTGGGGACCGGCTCCGGGGTAGTCGGTGATCACCGCCGCAACGGGGAGGTTTAAATTGGGGATGAGGTCGATGGCGAGCCTGCCCAGGGAAACGAACCCCAGCACCAGCAGGGCGATCACGATCATGAAAACGGTAACAGAGCGGCGAACGGCAAGTTCCGGGATGTTCATGACTTTGCCCCCTTGCCCGCGCTCCCTGTCACCGTCACGGCGGCTCCACCGGTCAGGAATTCCTGCCCGGTGATGACAACCATTTCACCTGGGCGCAGCCCGGACCTGATTTCCACGTACATCTCGTCCGCGATCCCGGTCTCAACCCGGCGCTCCCGGGCGCGGCCCTTGTCCACCACGTAAACCACTTTCCGGCCGTCCTTATCAATAAGGGCCTCGACCGGTACCCTGACGGCATCCCCGCGGATTTCCGTGGTCAGCTTTACCTTTGCGAACATCCCCGGCTTGAGGACGTGGTCCGGATTGGGGATGGCGATCTCGATGGGGTACATCTTGCTGCGGGCGTCTGCCGCAGGGGACAGGCTGGTGATTTTGCCGTTGAAATCCTGCTGCCCGGCTGCGGCTACCTCTACGGGGACCTCCTGGCCTATCTTGAGCTTGTTGATGTCATCCCCGGTGACGCTCACCTGGACCTGCACCTGGTCGATGACGGCCACCGTCAGAATGGGCTGGGTGGTACCCGCCAAGGCGCCGGGATCGGCGAAGCGCGCCGTCACAACCCCGTCGATGGGGGAGGTGAGGACGGTGTTGGCAAGCTGGACCCGGGCGGCCTCCACCGCCGCCTGGCCCTGCCGGACCTGGGCCTCGGCAACCCCGGCGGCAGCCCTGTCGTAGTTGAGCTGGGCCTGCTCAAGCTGCTGCAGTGAGATGGCACCGGCGGCGTACAACTGTTTCATGCGCTCGAGGTTGCGCCGGGCGTCCTCCAGGGCGGCTGCCGACGCCCTCGCATTGGCCTCGGCCACCGCCAGGCCCGCCTCGGCGTTGTGCAGGGCAGTTACAAGCTCGGCGTCGTCGATCTTCGCCAGGACCTGCCCCCGCCGCACCCGGTCCCCCACGTCAACGGATATGCTCCTGATCCGCCCGGGGATCTTCGGGATGATATTGACCTCCACCTGCGGCGCCACGCGCCCGGTGAGGTTAACAATCCGCTTCACCTCGCCCCGCTCCACCGCCATTACCTCGACGGGCACGGCGCCGGCGCCCGTTTGAACGTCAGGCTTCTCCCTGCGAGCGATGCGCAGTCCAATCCCGGTGGCAACCAGCAGGATAAACACCAGCCCCGCCGCCACCAGCCTTTTTCTCAAGAGGGCGCTTCCCGTCCCGCCGACAGGCGTACCGGCAGGGCCGTCAACGACCTCTCGGCCATTTTGCTCAAGGTCTTTCCCGTCCATCATTCCGTCCCCCAGTCTCCTGAAAAGTTTTCGCATTCAGACTCTACAACCGAACCAACGCGCCATTTCCGGGTTCAAGAAGAAACCCGGACGGCGGCCCGGCCGGCCTGACGCCGGCAAACCGGCAGACCGACCGGGTGGTCGGTCATCTACCATTTTACGCCATCTCTGCCTGCCTGTCAAATATTTTCCAGAAGAACGCGGCGGGCAACCGGGAACCTTTTGCATAAAAGCCGATTCAAGCCTGCCCCGCAATACCCGTATGCAGTCGGACGCCTCACGTGACCGCGGGGTAAGACCGCTGTGCCTGTTTAAAGCCTGGCGAGGAATTCTGCCGGCCTGACAATCCTCACTTCCCGGTATTCTTTGAGCGACAGCAAATGCTCGTCGCCGCTGACGAGATAATCCGCATTTGCCTCCAGGGCGGCAGCAATTAATTTATCGTCCTGCGGGTCCGCGCATACTCCTTTGGCCTCAACCCTACCGGTGACCAGGGTAGCGAACCGCCTGAGTCCCGTTACATATTTCCGGGGCAGGTCCTTGTCTATGTGTTCATAGTAGCGCCGTATTTTGTCTCTCTGGAGCACTTCGGCGACTTCTTCCAGAATAGCCGGGGAAAGAACCAGTTCAAACTTCTTTTCACGCCATGCCCCAATTAAAAGAGCCGGCGCACCGCCGGGGCTGATCAAGCCGGAGACCAGGACATTGGTATCAAGTACCGCTTTAAGCATCTTTGCCTTTCCTTGTCTCCCGGATTGCCTCCGCAACGTCTTCTGCCAGCCTGGCCGGATCGACCTGCCGGTTGTTCTCCCAGACCTGATCTATAAGCTTAAAAAATTCTTCCCGATCCCTTTCCCATTTCTCATATTCGCCGATAGGGACAATGGCAGCCATCGGCTTCCCCCGGCGGGCAATGATAAACTGCTTGCCACTGTAGTAAGCCTCTTCGATAATCTGGCCCAATTTATCCCGGACTTCAATGGGGCTGAGTATCTTTTTCATAGCCATACCTCCTTTATTGGGTAATTACCTTACTAAACCAAGATTATCATATTTGCATAATTTGGTCAATTGCGGGAGCGATAAGGAAACGGCAATACGTCGCCCCCATCGGATAGAAAAGGGGGTGGTGGTGAAAAATAAGAAGGGCAGGAGAGACCGGAAAAAACGGCAGGGAGGCAACGCCCGATGAAGGAAAATTCCATTGAAATATTAAAGACGCTGACCGAAACGCCCGGGGTGTCCGGCTTCGAGGGGCCCGTCAGGAAGGTCCTGAGGGACTACCTGGCCCCCCTTGCTTCCGACGTGACCACCGACTACCTGGGGAGCCTGATCGCCGTTAAAAAGGGGACGGGCGACGAGCCCAAGCTGATGATCGCCGCACACATGGACGAGGTGGGCTTCATGATCACCCGCATCACCGAGGAGGGGTTCCTCAAGTTTCAGCCTCTGGGGGGCTGGTGGGAGCAGGTGCTGCTCGCCCAGCGAGTAGAGATCATCACCTCCGCCGGCAGGGTCGTCGGGGTGATCGGGGCGAAGTCGCCGCATATCCTGACCGCCGAGGAGCGCAGGCAGCCCGTACCGCTCAGGTCCATGTACATCGACGTGGGCTCCACCAGCAAGGCGGAAACAGAACAGGCGGGCATCAGGCAGGGGGATCCGGTCATTCCCTACAGTTCCTTCATGCTCTGCCCGAACTCAAAAACCGTGATGGCCAAGGCCCTGGACGACCGGGCCGGCTGCGCCCTGATCGTGGAACTCTTCCAGGAGCTACAGGGCAGCGAACACCCCAATACCGTCTACGGGGTGATGACCGTTCAGGAAGAGGTGGGCTTAAGGGGGGCGACCACCAGCGTCGACGTGGTCAGACCGGACCTGGCCATAGTGGTGGACGTCACCGTGGCCACCGACACTCCGGGCATCAGAGACAACGACGTGGCGACGCGGACCTACCTGGGGAGGGGCCCGGTGATCGGCTTCTACGACGCCAGCATGATACCGCACGCCCCGTTCCGGGACTTTGTCGTCAGGACGGCCCGGGAAAACAACATCCCCTACCAAGTCGAAGTCATGACCGGGGGAGGAACGGACGCCGGGAAGATCCACCTCTTCCGCCAGGGAGTCCCCTCCGTGGTGATCGGCATCCCGGTGCGCTACATCCACGACCACGCCGGCATGGCGCACCTGGACGACTACCGCAACGCCCTGGAACTGATCTTCACCCTGGTCAGGCGCATCGACGCCGGGACGCTCCGGGAAATGCACGCCGGCCTGTAGGCATCAGGGCCGGAGGTAGAGGAGGCTGCCGTCCGGGTAGACCCTGGCCAGCCTGAAGCCGGCAAGGGCGTCGGGCCGCTCCCGGAACACCTCAAGCCAGCTCTTGTCGGCGTCCGGCTGGGCCCAGGTGATCCAGCTGGTCAGGAAGAGGGCCCTGACCGGGGCGAGCCCGGAGATCTGCGGAAGGAGTTCCGGGGAGTAGGGAAGCTTGCAGGCATACCTCTCCCCGTACCAGGCGAAGATCTGGCCGTTGTCGGAAATCACCACCCGGTCCGGGGGGACGAGGTTTTTGACGTCGCACAGGGCATCCCCCCACAACGCGGTGGGGTGGGGGCCGGAGTCGGGGTGGAAATCGGGGAGATTGGCAGTGGCCCCGAGC
>CADDZA010000008.1 GCA_902812435.1 Clostridia bacterium | reverse complement strand
TGTTCCCTGAAAAAAACAGGTAATTTAGGGAAAAGGGGTTATTTACACTCTTTACCAGGTGCTGTAGCTGGAAGCCTTGTGGCTGTTGAAATGTAGGGATGGTAAATACTGGGGGCGCGGGTTCTGATAAACGTCTATTTTCCTTGTCATGAGATCCTCTTTTTGTTAGAATAGGGTTTGTGAGAAAGGAGGATATCAGATGGCGAAATGCGCTATATGCGGAAAAGGGGTTAGGGTTGGGATGCAGGTAAGTCACTCTCATATTCGCACAAAAAGAACCTGGTCTCCTAACTTACAGCCCGTCCGGACCGTCATTAATGGAAGACCAGTTCGCATGCAGGTCTGCACCCGTTGTCTGAAATCGGGAAAAGTAAAACGAGCCCTTTAATTTAGTTAGAACGAAACCTCCTGGATGATCTCCTGGGTTTCGATGTCTACCAGGCAGGCACGCCCGGCTTCCAGGATAGCAACTGTTCG
The DNA here is from genome assembly GCA_902812435.1 of Clostridia bacterium. Taxonomy (GTDB): domain Bacteria; phylum Bacillota; class DSM-12270; order Thermacetogeniales; family Thermacetogeniaceae; genus DULK01. Next base: position 37,954 of record CADDZA010000008.1, on the reverse strand, counting down.
CCTTTTTTGAGGGTCTTTAGAGAGTGACGGGGAACCCGGATTGATGAAAATTGTTTCGTTTTTCTTTAAAATTTCTGGGACATGCGAGTGCCCAAATATGAAAAATTGAACCCTGTGGCGTTCAGCCTGCGTCTGCATATCATGTGGCGACAGTTGGTGCCCATGATTCACCAAAAAGCGCAGGCTTTCAATTTGCAGAAAAGCATACGGAGATTGCAACGGCCATTCCACCAGCATCTGATCGATTTCGGCATCACAATTCCCCCGGGAGATAATGATCGGGATCCTGGAAGAATTGATAGCCGCGGCCAACTTCTGAGGATCATATCCGTCCGGCAGGGGGTTACGAGGGCCGTGATACAAGACATCCCCTGCATGGATGATCAAATCCACATCTTTAAAAACAGAAGAAGTAACCTTTTCCCAGGCAGAAATCGACCCATGAGTGTCGCTGATAATTCCAATCCGCATCAGGATTCCCCTTTACACCCGTATTCTGGAATTTCCTCTTAATTCTTTAAAAAGGTTTACCATTTCTAGAACGGTGAGGGCAGCGTCAGCACCCTTGTTGCCTGCCTTTGTTCCCGCTCGTTCAATGGCCTGCTCCAGTGTATCGGCGGTGATCAAGCCGTAGACAACCGGAATACCGGCATCGAGACCGACCTGGGCAATCCCTTTAGTAACCTCGCTGGCAATATAATCAAAGTGAGGAGTGGCTCCCCTGATCACTGCACCGAGGCAGATAACACCGTCATAGCCGCGCCCTATCATTTTTTTAGCGGCAAGGGGGATTTCGAAAGCACCTGGTACCCAGGCGATTTCAATCAGATCGTCCTCTACCCCATGCCTGTGCAGCATATCAAGGGCCCCACTAAGCAGTTTGCTGGTTATAAACTCGTTAAACCTTGCCACAACGATCCCAATCCGCAGTCCCTGTCCAAACAATTTTCCTTCAAAGGTCCTTGTCATGAAACATGCTCCTTTCTATTTTCTCAGGGCAAGCAGATGCCCTAATTTTTCCTTTTTCGTTTTCAGGTATCGCTGATTCTCGGCAACGGGTGGAATTTCAATAGGCACTCTTTCCACAATTTCGAGTCCGTAACCCTCAAGCCCTGCTATTTTCCTCGGGTTGTTTGTGAGCAGCCTGATTTTTTTCAACCCCAGGTCAGCAAGGATCTGTGCCCCGAATCCGTAATCCCTCAGGTCAGGTGGAAAACCGAGCAGTTCGTTGGCTTCCACCGTATCGCACCCCTTGTCCTGAAGATTATAAGCGCGGATCTTGTTCAACAAACCAATGCCCCGGCCCTCCTGACGCATGTAGAGGATAACACCTGTTCCTTCTTTGGCAATCATCCGCAGGGCCTGGGCTAGCTGTTCGCCACAGTCGCACCTGAGAGAGCCGAACACGTCCCCAGTCAAACACTCGGAGTGAACCCTGGTCAGGACAGGACGATCAGGAGTAATCTCGCCTTTGACCAGGGCGATGTGACAGTTGTGATCAAGGATGGTCTCATAGGCCACGGCGGTAAAAACACCGTATTTTGTGGGGAGGTTGGTGGTGGCGACCCTTCGAATCAACTTTTCCGTACGGCGGCGGTATTCGATGAGATCCGCGATGGTGATGATTTTCAGGCCGTGTTTTCTTGCAAACTCAAAGAGGGCAGGGACCCGCGCCATGGTACCGTCCTCATTCATTATTTCGCAGATTACTCCTGCAGGATAGAGCCCCGCCAGGCGGGCCAGGTCAACTGCAGCCTCCGTGTGGCCGGTCCTTCTTAAAACACCTCCGTCTTTGGCCCTAAGCGGGAAAATATGGCCCGGCCGCCGGAGGTCGTGAGGCTTTGTTCTGGGATCTATTATTGTTTTTACAGTAAGGGCGCGCTCAAATGCAGAAATCCCTGTGGTTACCGTGGCCGCGTCCACCGAAACGGTAAAGGCAGTTTCGAGGCTATCCGTGTTCTGAGTCACCATCGGTTGTATTTCCAGTTCGTCTAGACGTTCTCCTGTAACAGGCATACAGATCAGGCCCTTGCCGTAGGTGGCCATAAAGTTGATGGCATCAGGAGTAACCTTTTCTGCCGCTATAACCAGATCCCCTTCGTTTTCCCTGTCCTCGTCGTCCACAACTATGACCATCCTGCCCGCCTTGATTTCCTCAATAGCCTCTTCGATGGTGTTAAATTTGAATTTACCCGCCATATTTGCTCCCTCCTGAGGGTTGACAAAGGTTAGAAGAATCCATTTTCAACCAGAAACTCCGGCGTTATCCTCTCCTTCGCTACTCTTCCCCTTTTTGTAAATAAATGATAAATATACTTGCCCAGCACGTCGGCTTCAATATTCACTTTATCCCCTGCCTTCCAGGAACCAAGGGTGGTTATCTTTTGGGTATGGGGAATTAAGCTGACCATGAAAGCTTCAGAGTTCAATTCTGCAACAGTCAGGCTGACTCCGTCAAGGGTTACCGACCCCTGTGGAATAAAATACTTTTCCAATCCCTCCGGAATGCTGATCCAGATGTCGGTCGCAATGCCGCGATCCCGTCGGCTGAGGACAGTGCCGGTGGCATCAACGTGCCCGGTAACAAAATGGCCGTCTAGCCTGTCTCCTATCTTTAAAGCCTTTTCCAGGTTTACCTGGCTTCCTTCGTGTAACAGCCCGAGATTTGTCTTTGCGAGGGTTTCGGCCATCACGTCAACGGTAAAGTTGTCTCTTGAAAACCCCGTTACTGTCAGACAGACTCCGTTTACTGCAATGCTGTCCCCTTCCTCCAATTGATCCAAAACCTTGTCTGCCTTTATGGTTAATAAAGCGGAAAGGTGGCTTTTTACTACGCTTCGGATAATCCCTATTTCTTCAACCAGACCAGTAAACAAGCATGTCACTCCTCCGCCGGCTTTGCCGGATAACAGACTAGCATCAGATCCGCCCCAATCCTTTCCCAGCTTAATTCCGTAAGCTCGACGGCATCATTTAAAAGGTTTATCCCTGTGCCGCCAAAGGGACCGGGAGCACTCTTCCCCCCAATAATCTTGGGAGCAAAAAAGAAAATAAACTTGTCAATGATCCCCGCAGCCAGAGCACTGAAGTTCAAAGTCGATCCTCCTTCAAGGAGAACGCTCACGACATCTCTCTTTCCTAGTTCATCAAGCAACGAATAGAGGCTTACTCTGCCATTCTCTTCCGGCAGTTCCCATACCTCCACACCGGCAGATGCCAGCTTCTCTTTTTTTTCAGCCTGACATTTTCCTTTGACAGCCGCCACCACCGTTGGCACCTCCCGGGCCGTCCGGACGAGGCGGGATGTCAACGGTATACGCAAGCTGCTGTCTACCACAAGGCGGAGCGGTTTCTTGTCTTCACCCGTAAGCCTGACGGTAAGAAGAGGGTCATCGGCAAAAACGGTTCCGATACCCACCATAATGGCATCGTTTTCCGCCCGCAGCCTGTGAACATATGCCCGTGCTTCCTCTCCGGTAATCCACTTGGAATCGCCGTTGGAGGTAGCGATCTTTCCATCCAGGGTCATAGCCGCTTTAAGTGTAACAAATGGGCGCTTTTCCACAATATACTTAAAAAATGCCTCATTAAGGCCTCTAGCCTTAGCCTCTAACATGCCCAGGCTAACATCAATCCCCGCATCTTTTAGTGCCTTTATGCCCTTGCCCGCCACTAGGGGATTGGGATCCTTTACGGCTATGACAACTTTTTTAATCCCTGCGCGGATAATTGCATCGGTGCAAGGTGGGGTTCTACCATAATGACAGCATGGCTCCAAAGTGACATAAAGCACGGCGTTTTTAGCTTTATCGCCAGCCTGGCGGAGAGCATGGATCTCGGCATGAGGAGTTCCCGCTTTTTGGTGATATCCTTCCCCGACTATTTCTCCATCCCGCACCACAACCGCCCCGACGAGCGGATTCGGGGAAGTCCTGCCCCGCGCCATGGCAGCTAATTCCAGCGCTCGCTCCATATATGCGGTATCCTCTGTCACGAGTCTCCCTCCATCACATGGGTGGAAATAATAAAACCCGCTGCCGAAGGGCCGGGTTTAAAGAAGGGGTATAAACATAAAGATCTCCCTTCTCCCTTCCAGACTTTTACTGTCGGCCCCGGATTCTCACCGGGTCAACCCGGGACTTACTGATGCCGGGCTCGCGGGCTCGCCTCCTCGATGGAGACACACCGCCGGTGCGGAATTTCACCAGCCCCCGAAGGAACCTTCATGCATATAAATTGTATACCTACCAGTTAAAACTCGTCAACCTTTCTTCTGTGAATGCAGTAAATCTTCTCCGCAGCCTTTCGATATTCCTGAACGGCCCCTGCCAAATCAACTCCCTTGAAAATGGCGGAGCCTATTACAAGAGAATCCGCTCCGGCTGCGACAACGCTTTCAATGGTTGACAGATTGATACCACCGTCGACTTCCAACTCTACCCTTAAACCGGAATCATCGATTATCCTTCTCAATCTCTCGATCTTCCGGCATACCTGCTGTATAAACGCCTGGCCTCCCCAACCAGGATTTACAGTCATTAAAAGCACCAAATCAACCTGATCCAGAACATACTCCACAACATGCAAAGGTGTGGCAGGGTTTAAAGCAACGCCCGCCCGCAGGCCCAGGCCCTTGATGGTTTGAACTACACGATGCAGGTGAGGACAAACCTCGGTGTGAACTGTCAGGATATCTGCACCTGCATCGGCAAATGGTTCGAGAAAATGCTCAGGCTCCTGCACCATGAGGTGTACGTCGAAGGGCAAGTCTGTGACTCTACGGAGAGACTTTACGACAGGAGGACCAAAAGTCAGGTTCGGTACAAATTTCCCGTCCATCACGTCCAAATGAAGGTAATCGGCTCCGCCTACTTCGAGAAGGTGAACCTGGGGGGCTAAATTGGCGAAGTCGGCACTCAAAATAGATGGCGCAATTCTTAATTTCATTCGTAGATTCGCTCCCTGGCCATAACCTCTGATAGGAAGGCCACATAGTTCTGGTAACGGCACTGGCTGATGATACCTTTGTCAATGGCAGCCTTGACGGCACAGTCCGGCTCCTGTAAATGTAAGCAGTCCAAAAAACGGCATTGCCCTGCCAGGTCGCTTATCTCGGGAAAATAGCAACCCAGTTCCGTTTTTTTCATGTCAGGAAGATAAAGATTGCTGAAGCCGGGAGTATCGGCGACAAAACCGCCGGCAACAGGAAGCAGTTCCACATGTCGTGTTGTGTGCTTCCCCCTTTTCAGCTTGGAACTGATCTCCCCGGTTTTCAAAGACATCCCCGGTTCCAGGGCATTGAGGAGAGTGGACTTCCCCGCTCCAGAAGGTCCCGCCACCACAGATATCTTTCCCTTTACCTTTTCCCGCAGGTTCTCGATACCCATTTTTTTAATGGCAGACGTAAAGATTACCTCGTAACCTGCACCCTGATAGATACCGGCAAGCTTGGAAGCAGACTGTCCGGAGACCAGATCCACTTTATTAAAACAGATCAGAATATCTATTCTTTCCACTTCACACAAGATGAGAAGCCGATCCAGCAACTTTAAGTCAGGTTCTGGGTTGGCCAGAGCAAAGACCAGTATCGCCTGATCCACATTGGCAACAGGAGGACGCTTCAGGGCGTTTCGGCGCGGCAGGACCTTTTCAATGACGCCGGCACCATTGTCCATTATGGTAAAGAGAACACGGTCTCCTACCAGGAGGGATTGTTCGTCCCTTTTCAGGCGCCCGCGCCCCCGGCACCGGTAGATGTGCTGTTCCGACTGCACGAAATAAAAACCTCCGTATCCTTTTATGATAAGCCCCTGATGCATGAATACCTCCCTTTAATTATTCTACCGGAATTGTTCGATATAGCTGATCCTGGAAGTAGATTTGTATTTCTCCCGGACCGTATACAACAAACTCCTTCTCAATCTTGTCCCCAGGCTGGTGTTCCCCTTCGTAGGCAACCCGGCTCCCGCGGGAGTCTTTTATTTCCACTTTTACCACACCGGGGCTTTTCACCTTGAATTCCAGCGGAACTGTATGTTGCATGGGACCATGCCCCTGACTCACTCCAACATCAACCGTGTCACCGGCCTTAACGGGAGTTCCCTCGCTTATGCTCTGACTGCAGATGGTTCCCTCCGGATACTGATTGCTCAGTTCTTCTCTAATCACCCCTAAACTTAATCCCATCCTCGAGAGTATGGTTCTGGCCTGTTCAACCGTCTGTCCAAGCAGGGAAGGCATCACCAGGTTGGCTGGGCCCTTGCTGACCACGAGCTTAACCTCGGTTCCCTCCTTAACATTCCGTTCACCAGGAGGATCTTGGGAGATAACAGTATCTGTCTTCACCGTATCGCTGTTTACTTTGATTACGGTAACCCGGAATTTGCCCCCGCTTCTCTCGAGCATAATTTTTGCATCAACGAGCGGGTAATCTGTAACATCTGGTAACCAGACCAGGCGTGCCCCTTTGCTCACCCATAAACTGACACCACTGCCCTTTTTAGCTCTGAAGTTGCCGACCGGGTCCTGCCTGAACACAACACCGGGGGCAATATCGGCGTTAAACGTCTCAATGAGTTTTTGCACCCGGAACCCTGCTTCTTTCAGCTTTGCCTCGGCCTGGTCCAGTGGCATATGTGTCACATCGGGAACGACCGCTTCTTCAGCAAAAAACCATTTAGAAAAAGCCCATAATCCCCCGGCAACCAGAAGCAGGAAGAAGATTCCTAACGCAGTCCAGGCAGCGGGATGAAGGCGCCGCCTGCTCCTAGAAGCGCTTAGTTCATTATCGGGATCGATGTGAAGGAAACGGGTGCGCTCATTTTCATCGAATCCATCCTGTTCCACAACAGAGCCCCCCGACAGAGCGCTTTGCATCTCCCGGGCAGAGGCGAAGCGTTGATTCGGGTCCTTGGCCATAGCCTTGAAAATAATCTCCTCCAAACTGCGGGGTATAGCCGGGTTTTCTTTGCGAAGTGAAGGCGGCTGTTCCTGCAGGTGCTTCAAAGCAACCGATATCGGGTTGTCCCCTTGAAAGGGCACATGTCCAGCAACAGTTTCATACAGAACAACCCCCAGGGAATAAAGGTCCGACTTGGGTCCCACCTCCTCACCTCTGGCCTGCTCCGGCGAAAAATAATGAACGGATCCCATGACAGTACCAGATTGGGTAACTGTAGCAGCCGGCAATGATAGGACCCGGGCCAAACCGAAATCCGCCACCTTTACCCGCCCACCAGGCATAACCAGTATATTATGGGGCTTGATGTCTCTGTGAATAATCCCCTTTTCATGGGCGTGTGCCAGGGCGGCGCACACCTGAATGCCTATATTGATGGTTTCTCCTGGAGACAGCTTTCCCTCTCGCTTGATAATCTCCTTTAAATTACAGCCTTCTACGTATTCCATCACCAGATAGGGGAGACCATTCTCTTCCCCCACGTCATAGATGCTAACTATGTTTGGATGGGACAGGCTGGCAACCGCCTGGGCCTCAAGCTGAAAACGCCGTACGAAATCCTTGTCTTCGGCCAGTTCACTGCGCAGGATCTTGACTGTTACAATCCGGTTCAGGACCCTGCATTTTGCCTGGTAAACGTTAGCCATGCCTCCTGAACCAAGCTTGGCGATAATTTCATAGCGATTACCCAGAATTTTTCCAACCATCCGCTATAACCACCCTCGGGCTAAAGCCATCCTCATCAATTCCCTGGCGATGGGAGCAGCCGCTCTCCCGCCCTGCCCCCCGTGTTCAATAATAACACTTACAGCCACCCGGGGGTCCCGGGCAGGAGCAAAGGCCACAAACCAGGCGTGGGGCTCTCCGGTCGGATTCTCCGCCGAACCGGTTTTCCCTGCCACCTCAATTCCGGGAAGGGCCGCAGCAACACCTGTACCGCTCTTTACAACCTCTATCATGGCATCCCGTACCTTGGCAGCTATATCGGAAGATACAGCCACTCTCAATACTTGAGGCTGCCCCTTCCAGATAACAGAACCTTCATGGCTGCGAATCTCTCGTACGAGGTAAGGTTTCATCATGACGCCGCCATTGCCGATGGTTCCGGCCACCATGGCCATAAACAAAGGGCTAACCACGATTTTACCCTGTCCTATGGCAGCCTCCGCAAGTCCTTCCAGTTTAGCAAAACTATCCTTAGGGAAGGGAATTGGTTCGGCTGGCACATCCAGTGAATAATCCTTTCCCCAACCAAAAGCGGCAAGCCCGCTTGCGAAATCTTCCGCACCCACACGTAGGCCTAGATTAGCAAAATAACTGTTACAGGACACCGCCAGGGCGCGCTTTAAATTCACCAATCCGTGTGCGCGCAGGTCCTTTAAAATTCTACCACGAATTTTTATTTCACCACTACAATCGTACACGTAGCTTTCAATGCCTGGGAATTTTTTTAAGCCGATTGCAGCAGTAACAATTTTAAGCGTCGAGCCGGGAGGATACAACCCAACTGTTGCCCTGTTAACAAGGGGATGACCGGGCTCCCTTTTTACTGTCTCCCAGTTTTTCTCCAGATATAAAGGATCTGGATCAAAACTCGGTGAACTGACAAGGGCTAGTATCTCTCCAGTTTTTGGATTTAATACGACTGCAGCTCCGGTATATGGTGAGAGTAAATCCCAGGCCTTCAACTGGAGCTGGTGATCGATTGTAAGGTAAAGGTCATTTCCCCTGATTCCCTTGACGCCCCAGCGCACTTCAAGACTTTTCTTGAGAGAACCTTTTAACCCCAACAGTTGGCTGTCGTAGGAGCTTTCCAATCCTGTTTTTCCCAAACGCCTCGATTCGTATCCGGTGATATGAGCGTAGATTCTCCCAAAATAGTATTTTCTGAAGAAATGTTCCCCCACGGCAATACTCTCCGCTATCTTTTCGCCCCCTCTCGCAAAAATTCCTCCTCTCTGGATACGATTCTCAAGGATCCATGGCCGTGGATTGGCACTTTCCCGGTTAAGGACGGGGCCTCTCCAAATAACAAAATAAACGAGGTAAATTGCATACAGGACGAAACATCCAATTATAAAAAACCTGAACCCTTTTATGGACTTCTGCATGTTCTATTCCCCTTCGCTGATCTTGGTCAGTATTCCAAATAAAAAGCAATTAGAAACAAAGGAACTTCCCCCATAGCTCAGGAAGGGCAAGGGAATACCCGTAAGCGGTATCAGGTTAGTCACTCCCCCCAGAATGATCAATGCCTGCAAGGCCAAAAGGGAACTGCATCCAAATGCCAGCAGGCGTCCAAAACCCTCGGGGTTAACCAAGGCAATTTGCAGGCCCCTCCAGATCAGCACAGCGTAAATAAAAACAATACCCAGAGTGCCGGCCAGACCTAATTCCTCTCCCAGAAGTGGAAATATAAAATCAGTGTGCACAGCAGGTATTAATTCAGGAAAACCGCTCCCCAAACCCCAGCCAAGCACACCACCACCTCCCAGGGCAAAGAGGGATTGGATGATCTGGTAGCCCCCGCTATCAGAAAACTCCCAGGGGTTGAGATATACTGCTATCCTTTCCTGGACGTGTGGAAATATGAGAAACATGAGCCAGGCGCCGGCAGCAAAGAGCAAAACTCCGCTCAACAGGTAAGAGAGGCGTCCTGTTACAGCATATACCATTGTCAAAAAGATCGCAAAAAACAGGAAGGCCATTCCGAGATCACGCTGGAAGACCAAAAGCAGCAGAGACAACCCGCATGCCGCCAACAGCGGACCCAGATAAGGCCAGTCGGGAACTAAAAAAGGCCCGAGCTTCCTGGTGCCCCGGGTGAGGATCTCCCTGTTTTCATCGAGGTAGCCTGCCAGAAAGATAACCATAAATATTTTCACCAATTCGGAAGGCTGAAAGCGGAAAGAGCCCAGGGAGAGCCAGCTCCGGGCGCCGCCCGCTTCGGTTCCCAACAATATGGTCAATAAAAGAAAAAGAACCCCAAGGGCCATAAACAAATACTTGTATTCGGTTAACCTTTCATAATGACGCAAGAAAATACGTGTAATCCAGAAGGCGGTAATACCAGTCAGCACCCAGTAAGATTGTCGAAGCCCAAAAGCTGGATTGATCCGGTATAAAAAGATAAGTCCCAGAGATGACAAGATTCCTATCAGCAAAAAAATAAGCGGATCCCCTCTGCCCTTGATAAAAGACAACAGAGAACTAATGCTAAGAAAAAGTGCTACACTTAGTAATACGGCAAAGTGGTGCGGGGTAAGAAATCTATTAAAGTAAAGAGCTACACCCCCTGCGGCGAGGATCAGACCCGGATAAAGGAACAAAGAAGAAATACCCCTACCCCTGTTTTCCCGGATCCGTAATGAGGAATTGAACTCAAATACCACATGCCCAATCCTCAGTCTATCCCCGGGTTTGACAGGTGTGGGACCGACCAGCCGCTTGCCATTTAAGAAAGTGCCGTTGCTGCTACCGAGATCCTCCGCCATGTAAATCCCGTTCACTTTAAAGAGCCTTGCATGCCGTGAGGAAACATAGGGATCAGGTATACTGATCGAACAGCCGGGGTCCCTCCCGATAACCGTTTCATTTTCTATATCCCACTTTCTTCCCACATTCACCGAAAAGCAGCCAGAAGCAAGCACCGCAAGTGAATGTTTGGGATAAATTTCCTTATTCCCGGCCCGTCGCTTTAAGTGTAAGAGCAGATCAATAAAAAAAATGTAAAGCAACATGATAACTACGTATCTCAGGGCCAATATGATCCAGAGCACAGTTTAGCCCCCTTCGATCTGTAGCAAGTTCTCCCCGATCTGAATTTGGTCACCGATCTCCACGCTTTTCTGGTCAATTCCGTTCCCGTTAACAAAGGTACCGTTCCTGCTGTTTAAATCGATTAAGTAGAGCTCACCGTTCCGGTATTCCAGAAGGGCGTGTTCGCGAGAAGCGTTTATATCTGAAAGAACGATGTGATTTGTACTTTTACGTCCGATCATGAAGGGGCCCTCCCCTTCAAGGGGAAATTTTTTGCCCTGATCGGGACCATGTACTACGGTGAGAATGATCTTTCTCTGTTCTGGGAGCTCTTTTTCTTCTTTCCTAAAGATCATGGTATGCTCAAAACTCTGGACATCACCTCGATCCGGTTCGGGAACGTTTTTCTCGCTCCTGGGGGTGCCTGTAGCGTTATCCGTTGAGGCATAACTGGAGCGAACCCGGATTTCCCCAATTCCAAGAGATCGATCTTCTTCGAAAGAAACACTCGGCCTCCCGATCAAGGTAAATCCCTTTTCAGCTGCTTTGTACCTAATGTGCTCCTCCAATTCCTGACTGAGCGCAGCTTGTAGGGGTGCGGTTTTCTCAAAATCATCGGCTCCTAGACTGATTGTAAAAATATTTGGGGCATAGATGCGGGATACGCTGACACGTCTTTGCTGGGCCATTTCCCTGATAAGGGCACGTGCAATTTCAACCGGTTGTACCTGGCGGGATGATTTTATAAAAATGCCTTCCCAAAAGCTGGACAACAGGCGTTCCAAATCCTGTAAACCCATTGTCTCACCTACCCTTCTCTGGTCTTGCGCAAGCGTGCAATAAAGAAACCATCTGTTCCGTGCCGGTGCGGCAGCAACTGGAGATAACCGGATCTTGCCGTCCGGCAATCCTCTTCATGAACAAGTGGAAAGGGGATCAGGTCTGTTATGTCCTCAGACTGAAATCCCTGCGTTTCCCTCAAAAATCGGGTAATCACATTCTGATTTTCCTCCGGTTCTGTGGAACAGGTGCTGTACACCAAAACACCGCCTACTTTCAAAGAGATTGATGCGCCTTTAAGAATTTCTAATTGTTGTTGGGAGTGAAGTGATAGATCATCAGGCGCCACCCGCCAGCGCAGTTCAGGGCGCCTCCTGATCACACCGAGTCCGGAACAGGGTACATCAACCAGCACATAGTCTGCCTTTTCCTGCAATTCCCGGGAAATCAGCCGGGCGTCCAGCAGCCGCCTCTCTATAATGGTAATACCCAACCGCTCGGCCGTTTCTGCAATTAACTGCAGTCGATGTTCATGTACGTCTAGGGCTAAGATTTTTCCTCTATTGCCCATGATTTGAGCCAGATGTGTCGTCTTACCGCCCGGCCCGCTGCAGGAGTCGATGACAAAGGACCCGGCTCCAGGGCCCAGGACGAGAGAGGCAAGCATGGAGCTTTCGTCCTGTAAAACGAAATAACCATCCCGAAAAGATGGCAGCTCCGGTAAAGAGGTCAGATGCGACACCCTTACCCCCTCCGGGATGTAGGGACTGCATACAGCATCTATATTGTTCTTTTTCAGTTCCTGGCACAGCTTTTCCGGTGTCGTCCTCAAGGTGTTGCACCGCAAAACAAGGGGCGGTCTCTCATTATTGGCCCTGCACAATGATATTGTTTCTTCTTCCCCAAAGCGCTTCAGCCAACGCTCCACGAGCCAACGAGGATGGGAGTATTTAATACTTATGTGGAGGCCGGGGTTTTCCCTCAAAGGTGGATAACAGATCTGATCTCGATTTCGAACAACACTGCGCAAGATCCCATTCACAAAGCCAGCCAGCCGCTCCAGCCTCCACGCCTTTGCCAGCTTTACCGACTCGTTGCAGGCCGCGGCGGGGGGAATGCGTTCCAGAAAAAGCAACTGGTAAACACCCAGCCGCAGAATATTACGAACAATATAATTCATCTTGTCAACAGGCAGTTTGCTGAACTGGTTGATCACCCAGTCAAGATTATTCCGCCAACGTAGGGTACCGTAAACCAGTTCCGTAAGTAAAGCAGTATCGGCAGGCTTCAGCCTATGCATGGGGTCAAGCTTCTGCAGGGCAAGGTTGGCGTAAGCCCCTTCCTTTTCTACCGCTAACAGCACCCGCAGCGAACCGTCCCTGGCCGAATAAACGTGATGGAATAGATCATGTTCCTTCAACTGTGATGATTCACCTCAATAAATTAAGTTTTAGCCATTAGCCACAGGAACAGATTTTAAAAAGAATAGTACCGCTTCTTCCACCTTTAGAAGATTTACACGGGTATTGAAGCAGGGCCCATATGGCCGTTCGTTGAGAATGCCCAGAACAGGCAGCGGGTTGGTATCTTGAATCCCGCTTGCCAGGTCTCTTTCACAAGCAATGGCAATAATAGCGCGAGGTCTGTAGATCTGCACAAAGCGGCGCGCCAGGGTTCCACCTGTGGCAAAGGAAATATTTATTCCATACCGGTCCCGCAGTGATAGCAATTCGCTCACCTGACATTTTCCGCACCTTTTACAATTATCGGAATGCAACGTAATTTTATGCGGGCATTCGGCGTTTTGGAGGCAGTGGGGAGCTAAAATAAGAATCTGGTTTGCTGCGAAGACCTCCCGCCGTGCCCGGACCAATTGATTATTTACTTCGATAAAGGAACCCCGTATCCTCTCCTGGCTGATTCCAAGGACCCTCCCCAGCAGCAGGGCAATTGGAAACAGAAGATTGAGGGTTACCCGTATAGAATGCTGCAGAGACGGTATTGACCTGGCGCTCCAGATTGTAAGAACAATACCTGCGATTCCAGAAGAAATAATTCCTAAAATAACAATTATCAACAGGCATACGATCAAAAGAATAATGCGATTGATGGGTTGATCCCAGTTTATCACCAGGTAAGTCATAAAAATAAGCAGGATTAGGATTAACCCTACTGCCGCGCTCAGTAAACCTATAAACAGTCGCTTTTTGACGCGCACGGTAGCCGCCTACTCTCCTAGTATGAAACCCCGGGAAATTTTATAGCCGCGTACAAATTCGGCACCGCTCATATGAGAACGGCCGGCCGGCTGTACATCTGTGATTAAAAGCTTTCCATTACCCGTCTGAACAGTAAAACCAGCCTTAGGATCGGCATCTACAACCTGGCCGGGCTTAAAGTGCTGGCTAACGCCGGCCTCGAGCCTTGCGCGCCAAATTTTGAGATTATTTCCTCTAAACAAAGTATACGCCCCGGGCCGGGGATTCATACCCCTGATCAGGTCGTAGATCCCTTTAGCGCTGCGGGTCCAGTCGATTCTTTCTTCTTCCGCTCTGAGCGGAGGGGCGTAAGTCGCCCGGCTATGGTCCTGGGGAAGGCGCGGCGCTTTCCCCTCTTCAATCAGGGTTAAAGTCTTGCACATGAGAGCGGCCCCTCTTTCCGCCGCGAGACTTGCAAATTCGCCGAAAGTCGTATCCTGGCCAATTTCAACTTCTTCCTGGAGTATGATATCTCCGGCATCCATCTCCTCGCTTAAGTACATTGTGGTTATCCCCGTCCTCGTTTCTCCGTTGATAATCGCTCTTTGTATGGGAGCAGCCCCGCGATATGCAGGAAGCAAGGATGGATGAAGATTGACGCATCCTAACGGGGGAGTGTTCAAGGTCTGGGAAGAGAGTAATTGGCCATATGCAACGACAACAATGACAGCAGGTTTTATCTCTCCCCTTGAGAGGAGGTTCGCAAGTTCCCCGGGAGAGCCCGGCTGGTAAACGGGAATTCCCGTACCAACCATATGCTGTTTTACCGGAGGTGCAGCCATTTTTCGCCCCCTTCCCCGGGGCCGGTCGGGCTGTGTGACCACTCCTATGAGAGGCCATTTACTGTTCCGGAGCATCTCCAAAGTTGGTATTGCAAATTCCGACGTCCCTATAAACAGGATGTCCAATTTGTTCTCCCGCCTCTCAGGATTCTTCGCTGCCGATAAACCTGATCACCTTGTCGATAAAGAGAATACCGTCAAGGTGATCGATCTCGTGTTGAAGCGCACGCGCTAACAAGCCGGTGGCTCGAACTTTGATTACTTTTCCAGCACGGTCCAAACCCTTGACTTCCACCTGTTCGGCGCGCTTGACCTCTCCGGCTACCCCGGGAATGCTCAAGCAGCCCTCCACCGCAACATCTTCCCCACGACTGCCGATTATCTCAGGATTAACGAGTTCCAGCAGACCTTCTCCGGCGTCGACCACGATGACCCGCTTGGAAATTCCGATCTGAGGAGCGGCCAAACCTACTCCCTTTGCGGCATACATGGTATCGACCAGGTTGTCCAGCAGCTTAAGAATGTTCTTGTTAATTTCGGGAACTGGACGGGCCTTTTCGCGCAGCACTTGATCACCCAATTCCACAATTCTATAAACCGCCATAACTGTTCAGCCACCTCTTGCAGCGCAAATTCAGATACAAAATTTATTAAAATCCGTAAGGATCAACTTCAATACCAATTATAACACTAGTTTTTTTTCGGTAGCTCTGGATACAGGCACGAAGTTTACTGCGAATGCCATTGCAATCCCCTTTCAGCATTAGTTGCCATCTGTAGTAGCTTTTCACACGCCGGACTGGAGATTGGGCAGGTCCCAGGACGGCCAGATTCTCGTTTTGAAATATACTTCGCAGATCATCCGCCAGGGCAACCGCCAGGGAGGCGACCTCCTGCTCCTTTTCTCCAGTAAGGCGCAAGCGTATTAAATCCCCAAAAGGGGGGTACCCGAGAAATTCCCGGGAGCGGGCCTCCTCCTTGTAGAACACATTATAGTCATTCCGACAGGCCGCCACAATACTATAATGCTCAGGGAAATAGGTTTGAACAACAACCTCCCCCGGCAATTGGCCGCGGCCTGCCCGGCCGGCGACCTGGGCAAGCAGTTGATAGGTTCTTTCGGCGGCCCGGTAATCGGGAAGATTTAAGGCCAGATCCGCATTTAATACCCCTACGAGGGTTACCCAGGGGAAGTCATGGCCCTTTGCCACCATCTGTGTGCCAAGCAGGATGTCAGTTTCTCTTCTTGCAAAACCACCTAATATTTGGGCAAAAGCTCCCCTTTTACGTGTTGTGTCCAGATCAAGCCGTTGCAGGTTCGCTCCGGGATACAAACGCCTGATTTCCTGCTCGACCCTTTGGATCCCCATTCCCAGAAAAGATAGCCTCTTTGAACTCCCACACCAGGGACAATGGTCCGGCAGGGGAGTTTTATGGTTGCAATAGTGGCACTGAAGGTTTCGTGTCGCCTGATGATAAACAAGAGAAATGGAGCATTTTTTACACTTTAAGACATAGCCACACTCAGGGCAGAATACGAGTGGCGCATAGCCCCGGCGATTGAGAAACAGGATCACCTGTTCTTTTCGTTCCAGGCGAAGTGCAATTTGCTCACGTAAATACCTGCTTATTAAACCAGAACTCCCTACTTGTTGCTCAGATCTGAGATCAATAACAGTGATCCGGGGCAACTCACGCCCCAAAGGTCTCTGTTGCATGGTCAACATCCTGTAATGACCCTTGACGGCATGCGTAAAGCTTTCCAGGGAGGGAGTGGCACTCCCGAGAATAAGAACTGCCCTGTTGTAACGGGCGCGCTGATAGGCAACGTCACGGGCATGGTAGTAAGGCTGTTCCTGCTGTTTGTAAGAGGGATCGTGTTCTTCGTCAATGATAATCAGGCCCACGTTCTGAAAGGGGGCAAAAACCGCTGATCGGGGGCCGATGAGAATCTTTACTCTCCCCGACTTGATATCCTCATAAATCCGGTATTTTTCGCAATGTCCCTGCCTGCTATGCCAGATCGCCACCTGATCCCCAAAAACGCTTTGAAACCACGCTTCCGCCTGGGGAGTAAGGGCGATTTCGGGAACCAGGTAGAGCACCTGGCGATTCATTGACACAGCAGTAGCCGCCGCACGCAGGTAGACCTCCGTTTTTCCGCTACCGGTAACCCCGTGCAGCAAAAATTGTTTGAAACAACAGTCATGAAGAGCTACCTCAATCTCATGCAAAGCTTTAACTTGCTCCCTCGAAAGAACAAGCCGGCGCGGGCGGGTAAAGGTAAGAGTATTTTGACCGGATTGTGTTTTTACCTTCCTCAAAGGCTTTGCAGGTGGAGCCATTAGTTTCAAAATTTCAGCCAGGGGCTGCACGTAATAATCCGCCATCCAGCGCCCGATCTTTAAGAGTTCCGGGGTCAAACCGGGCTCGGAACTAACTGAAAGGATCTCCTTAAGTTGAATGCCGCGTGGAGGTTCGCTGTACCCGATGATCCAACCATGAACGATGAGGTGCCCAAAAGGAACAACCACCCGAGTTCCAATTTCCGGCATGGGGAAATGGGGAGGAACCCGGTAGTAGAAAAAATGATCAAGAAAAGGGTGATTGATATCAACAGTCACTTCTGCACAAGCTTCCCCCACTGAAATTCCTCCGGAAATCTTTTTAATACTCCTAATCTTCTTATTCCCTATTATAACAGGAAAAAAAGGCTGCACACAAAGGCAGCCTTCTCCAATATCAATAAGTAGACTTCCACGTAACCTCTGGTGACACCAACAGAGTATGAAAATACACCGGCTGATAAACTTGATCTATTTCAGAGCAGACCATCACGCCGCCTCCGGCGGCACCAACAGAGGAACGAAAAAGCGGTTTATCCTTGCTGGCGCAGCGATCTACGGAGGTTGTTACTCGCCCTTGACGAAGGAGCAGCTAACGGCAGCCGAAGCGAAACAGGAGGTTGAGTTAGGCGACTATGCGCCATGGATGGCGTCATAGGAGCCGGTCGGCTGCCGTCTGCGGCAAGTCTTAGGGCGAGTTAAACCGGAGTCCGGGAGCAAGCGCAAGGATAAACCTGAACATTTCCAGGGCAGGAATAATATTTTTACCTTGCCAAAGTTGCCGCCTCTTTTCGAAGAAGTTCGGCCCGGTCAACCTTTTCCCAGGGTAGATCGAGATCCGAACGCCCAAAATGTCCGTAGGCGGCGGTTTGTTTGTAGATAGGACGGCGCAAATCCAAAGCTTTGATAATGGAGGAAGGTTTAAAATCAAATATCTCCTTAATCAACCGGCAGATAGCATCGTCAGGAATAACTCCCGTCCCAAAGGTATCCACAGAAACGGAAATCGGGTTGGCAACACCGATCGCATAGGCAAATTGCACTTCGCAACGCCGGGCTAATCCCGCAGCTACAATATTTTTAGCCACATACCTGGCGAAATAGGAAGCAGAGCGGTCAACCTTGGTGGGGTCCTTCCCGGAAAATGCCCCACCGCCATGTCGCGCCATGCCTCCATAGGTATCGACGATGATCTTACGGCCGGTCAATCCCGTATCCCCTTGAGGTCCACCGATGACGAAACGGCCTGTCGGGTTGACGTAGAAACGTGTTTTCTCATCGATGTATTCGGGTGGAATGATGGTTTTAATCACCTGTTCGATAATATCTTGCCTGATCCGTTCCAACGGCACATCCGGTCTGTGCTGGGCCGATACGACAACAGCATCCACCCGCAGTGGCCTGTCATCTTCGTATTCCACGGTTACCTGTGTTTTTCCGTCCGGGCGTAGATAAGACAGAATCCGGTTCTTGCGAACTTCGGCCAACCGCCGAGCCAGGTTGTGGGCAAGGTTGATCGGCATAGGCATCAAATCGGGAGTCTCATCGGTGGCATAACCGAACATCATCCCCTGATCCCCTGCTCCCAACTCCTGTGACTGAATTTCACCTGTTTTCACTTCAAAGGCGCTGTCGACGCCCAGGGCAATGTCAGGGGATTGCTCCTCAATGGAGGTGATGACGGCACAAGTATCACAGTCAAACCCATATTTTGCCCTGGTATAGCCGATTCCCCTGATGGTCTCCCTGACTACACGCGGCATGTCGATATAGCATTCGGTGGTGATCTGTCCGGCAACAAGAACAAGTCCGGTCGCTACCAGGGTTTCGCAGGCAACGCGAGCTAAATTGTCTTTTTCGTAGATAGCATCCAGAATGGCGTCAGAGATCTGATCGGCAATCTTATCCGGGTGTCCTTCTGTCACCGATTCGGAAGTAAATAAACGCCTCGCCAAAATATCACACCATCCTTTTTTTCGTTGTCAGCAGCTTCGTGACTTCGTCAATAATCACGCGCGCCAACTCCTTTTTAGTCATCTTCGGAAGTTTCTTGACTGCTCCGCCGGGAAAAAACAGTGTTGCCACATTGGTGTCTACTCCGAAACCGGCCCCTTCTTCGGTCAGGTCATTGGCAACAAGAAGATCGAGGTTTTTCTGGTTTAATTTAGCCCTGGCGTTCTCCAAAATGTCCTCTGTCTCCGCAGCAAAACCAACCAGCACCTGATCCCTTTTATTGTCGCCAAGATACTGAAGAATATCAGGGGTGCGTTCCAACTCAAGGGTCATGATGGCCTCATGTTTTTTAATTTTCTCGGTAGCCCTTTGTCTTGGCCTGAAATCGGCTACGGCTGCAGCCTTGATGACAACATCTGCAACGTTGAAGTGTTTTATCACGGCATCGAACATTTCCTGGGCGGTTTCGACCGAAACCACGTCCACCCCCGCAGGCGGCTCTAGATTGCAGGGGCCGCTGACCAGTGTGACACGGGCTCCCCGTTCTCTTGCCTCCTGGGCAATGGCATAACCCATCTTTCCAGAACTGTAGTTGGACAAAAAACGCACAGGATCGATTGGTTCACGGGTCGGGCCTGCCGTAACGAGGATATGTTTGCCGCTCAACTCATGTTTGGCGAAAAAAATCTTCTCAAGGGTTGAAACAATCTTATCCAACTCTGCAAGCCTTCCCTTTCCGGTCGTACCGCAGGCCAACCTACCTTCTTCCGGCTCCACGAAAAAGTATCCCTGTTCCTTTAAAAATTGCACGGATTTTTGAAAAATAGGATTTTCGTACATTCCCACGTTCATGGCCGGAGCGATAATTACAGGAGCCCTCGTTGCAAGCAGTGTTGCCGAAAGAAGGTCGTCCGCCAGTCCTGCTGCCAACTTGGCGATAAAATTTGCTGTGGCAGGCGCTATCAGTACAACATCAGCACGTTGAGCAAGGCTGATATGACCGATTTCCCAATTCTGATGCGAATCAAACATTTCAACATGAACAGGATGCTGGGAAATAGTCTGCAGGGTTAGCGGAGTCACAAATTTCGTGGCAGCCCGTGTCATAATAACATAAACTTCATAGCCTTTTTTAACAAGTAAGCTGGTCAATTCTACTGCTTTATATGCGGCAATACTGCCCGTGATTCCAAGAACAACGCTTTTCTTCATTTGATCCTCAGCTTGGGCCGCTCAATGTGGAGTTTTCCCTGGGCAATCTCCTCGAGTGCAATACTTACCGGTTTTAATGAATTTCCTTCTCCTTGGGCCTGATCAACTTCCGTTAGCTTGCGGGCTCGCTTCGCTGCTGCCACTACCAGTTCATATTTGCTTTCTACTTTTTTCATTAAGATATCCAGACTTGGCTGTTGCAATTGAATTCCTCCCTTCCTAACCTAGGCTTTCTTTTTCTTTCCTTACTATTTCCATTATTTCTTCCAACGCCCTTTCCTGCTGGTCGTTGACAACCACATAATCATAATCAGCGGCAGCCTGAAGTTCTTCATTCGCAGAACTCAAGCGTTTCCGGATAGCCTCCAGCGAGTCAGTACCCCGCTTGGTAATTCGGGCGCCAAGCTCTTCTAAGGACGGTGGCCTAATAAAAATTAAGACTGCATCCGGAAACAACTTCTTTACCTGCTTCGCTCCCTGGATATCCAGCTCCAGCAAAACGTCTTTTCCGGATTGCAGGCTGTTTGTTACGTACGAGATGGGTGTACCGTAATAATTATCGTAAACCTTGGCCCACTCGAGAAATTCGCCCGCTTTAATTTTCTTTAAAAATTCATCGGTAGACACGAAAAAATAATCCACCCCGTTTCTTTCACCTGGACGGGGAGGGCGCGTTGTCACCGATATCGAATAAGCCAGATCAGGAAGTCGTTGCCGCAACAAAGTGCATAGTGTACCTTTCCCTGAACCCGATGGTCCAGATACTACGATTAGAAGTGGTTTTGCGGTCAATTCCGCCCTGTCCTCCCGTTGTTCAGTTATTCCTCCAACTGCTGGGATGGTTCCTTGACAGAGAGACGATTTGCTACAGTCTCAGGTTGAACAGCGGAAAGAATCACGTGGTCACTATCCGTGATGATGACGGCTCTTGTCCGTCTTCCGTAGGTTGCGTCGATCAACATTCCCCGGTCACGTGCTTCCTGGATGATCCGCTTGATTGGTGCCGACTCCGGGCTGACAATTGCCACTATCCGGTTCGCGGACACAATATTGCCGAAACCGATGTTAATTAATTTTATTTCCATAATAACCTCCCTCTAGTTAACTCCTCACAGCTATTCCACGTTTTGAACCTGTTCCCGCATTTTTTCGAGCTCACTCTTGACCTCAATTACCAAAGGCGAAATAACGAGATCCGCCGCCTTTGTTCCAATTGTATTAATCTCCCGGTTCATCTCCTGGATCAAGAATTCTATCCTTCTTCCAACCGGTTCCATAGAATTCAGCATCTCTGTCAGTTGTTCAAGATGACTTGACAAACGTACAATTTCTTCTGCGATGCTGCTTCTCTCGGCATACAGGACAACCTCGCTCAGAAGCCGTGTTTCGTCGATTTCCGCATCACCAAGCATGGTCTGGAGACGACTTCTCAAGCGGTCCATCAATTCTTCACCTAAAACGGGCATTCGCTGCTCAATCCCTGCCAGGATCTTTGAGATGCGGGTTTTTCGTTCTACAAAATCCTCATATAATTTTTTTCCTTCCCTTAGCCGCATCGAAACAACTTGCTGCATGGCCTCGTTTAAGGCCTTTTGTACCACTATCCACGCTTTTTCAAGGTCTTCTTCCTGTTCTTCTACAACTATTACATCCGGAAACTGAGCAAGCTGGTTAACACTCAATTGGAAATCAATATTAAGCATTTCCGCCAATTCCCTTAAGCAACTATAATACGCAATAACCAAATCTTTGTCAAGCTTAACGTTACGCTTTTTCTCACCGTCAGCCTCAATATTAACAAATATATCCAGGTGCCCCCTGGCGACCCTTTTCAGCACCTCTTCTTTGATGCGTTCCTCCAGGGGCATATATGGCCGCGGCACCCTTACCATTATTTCGCAAAAACGGTGATTCACAGCGCGAATCTCGACGCTTACCTTAAGACCCGCTTCCACAACTTTACCGCTTCCAAAGCCCGTCATGCTTTTCAACATAAAAGGCGCCTGGCCATCCCAACGACAATTTTAAGAGCTGGAAGCCAGGCTTTCAACTCCTCCCAAATTAATCGGTCATATTTACCAGAGCCTGCCGAAAGCATTTTTAATCCTGGTAAAGGCTTCTGCAATCCGCTTTTTATCAACTGTCAGCGCGATCCGGAAATAACCCTCGCCATTATCTCCATAGCCAATCCCCGGGGTGATTACAACCCCTGCTTTTTCCAGAACCAGCTCCGCGAATTGTGTTGAAGTGTAACCCTGAGGAACCTGTATCCACATATAGATTGTCGCTTTGGGCAAGGCGCCATTCCAACCCATGCTGCGCAGTCCTTCCACGGCGAAATCTCTTCTCTCCTGATAAACAGCCCTCATTTTCTCAATACATTCCTGGGGACCTTCGAGAGCAGCAATCCCGGCATACTGGACCGCCTGAAAGACACCGGAATCCAGGTTGGATTTTAGCGTCCCCAGCGCTTTAATTATATCAGAATTTCCGGCTGCCCATCCCAAACGCCAGCCCGTCATGTTATAGGTCTTTGATAAAGAGTGAAATTCAATGCCCACATCCTTCGCCCCATCCACCTCGAGAAAGCTTGGGGCAACATAACCATCAAAGGTTATTTCCGAATATGCGGCGTCATGGCACACAATGATATCGTAGGCCCGGGCAAAACTGACCACTTCTTCATAGAATTTCTTACCGGCAATGGCGCCGGTTGGGTTGTTTGGATAGTTAATAAAGAGCAGCCTCGCCTTTCTGGCCACTTCTGTAGGCACCAAACTCAAATCGGGAAGAAACCCCTTGTCTTCATTGAGGGGCAGGAAATAGTTCTGGGCACCAGCCAGGGATGCTCCGATGCCGTAAACCGGGTACCCCGGGTCCGGTACTAATGCATAATCCCCTTCCTGCAGATAGCAAAAAGAAATGTGGCCAATACCCTCTTTGGAGCCGATTAAAGCGACGACTTCACCATGCGGGTCGAGCGTAACGCCGAATCTTTTTTGATACCATTTGGCAACGGCAGTTCGAAAAGAAAGAAGACCCGCGGAGGTTGGGTAGCGGTGGTTTTCCGGATTATACGCCTGTTCCACAAGAGCTTTGATAATATGCTCAGGCGTTGGTAAATCCGGGTCGCCGATCCCCAGGCTGATCACATCAACCCCCTTAGCTTTAGCTTCCTCAATTTTCTGTTCAATCCTGGCAAATAGATAAGGCGGCAACATCTCCAGGCGATTCGCAACTTTCATGCAGATCTCAACTCCTCTATTTATTTAAGAAGCTTTCACATAATCTTCCCTTAAATACCTCTTCCGCGGGGCCGGTCATGTAAACATGATTGTTACCCGCCCACTCCACAAGGAGGCGCCCGCCGGGCAAATTTACCTGTACCATCCGGTCCAGCCTGCCTGTCAGAACGCCTCCGACCACTGCCGCACAGGTGCCCGTCCCGCAAGCCAAGGTCTCCCCCACCCCGCGCTCCCAAACCCGTAGATTGATTTCCGCCGGGGTCTTGACCTCAATAAACTCCACGTTGGTGCGTTTTGGGAATAACTCATGGCGTTCCAGCAGCGGTCCCAGGGTTTTCACAGGAGCTTCAGAGATATCGTTGACAAAAAGCAAACAATGGGGATTCCCCATCGAAACTGCAGTAAATTTAAAAATCCTACCGTCCACAAGTATATCCTGTTCAATTACCTTTTTGCCACCATATCCATTTACGGGAATGGCTTCCCCGCTTAAGATGGGCTTACCCATATCTACTTTAACAGCGGCAAATTTCTCGCCATCAAGGATGATCTCCGGTACCCTGATGCCCGCTCCGGTTTTTATCTCAAATGACAGGTTGCTGACAAGTCCGCGCTCATAAGCATACCTGGCAACGCAACGGATGGCATTGCCGCACATCTCTGCCTCCGACCCGTCGGCATTGAAGATACGCATATTTAAAAGCCCATGCTCTTGAAAGACCAGCACCAGTCCATCCCCACCGACTCCGAAGTTGCGGTCGCAAAGGCGGCGCGCAAAGTCTGGTAGCCGCTCTTCAGGAACAAAACCGGGCTTTTGCTCCAGCAAAATAAAATCGTTTCCCAATCCATGCCACTTGGTAAAATGCACTATAACCAGCTCCTTCTGCGGGTGTTCCTGTTTCAGTGAAGAACAAATGTCACCATCCGCTTGACACTAGATTAAAACATAATACATGAAACGGCAAGGGGTACGAACTGCATTCTTGCCGTTAAGTGCCGGGGAGCAAGCGCAAGGGTAACACGGGTCATATTTTAGGGTAGTCGTTATGGAGGGATACTGCAGTCATAATGACAAATAACGACTTAAAATAAAGAGCAATTACTGTTACAATACTAAGAGACGAACCCGAACCCCTGTGAAGCGATGTTTTCTAAAATAAAAAAGAAAGGTGGAATCAGTATGGAGAGGTCCAAACATATCGCAGTAGCCGGCAAGGGGGGTACTGGGAAGACCACTACTGCGGCCCTTTTGATCAGGTATTTAATTGAGAATAAAAAAGGCTCAATCCTTGCTGTTGATGCCGACCCCAATTCAAATTTAAATGAAGCTCTGGGAGTCAAAATAGAAAACTCCATTTCCAATATACTGGTAGATGTTAAAAAGAATAACGTCCCGACGGGCATGACCAAACAGACTTATCTGGAACTGAAATTGCATCAGTCTCTAACCGAAACAAAATACTACGACTTACTGGTTATGGGAGGACCGCAGGGACCCGGTTGTTACTGTTTCCCAACCGAATTATTGAAGAAACATATTGATATACTCGACAAGAATTATGATTATATGGTCATTGACAATGAAGCGGGTATGGAACACATCAGCCGCGAGACCATTGAGAACGTGGACATTCTTCTTTTAATTTCCGACCCCACCGCAAAGGGAGTGCGCACGGTCGGCAGAATCTACGAGCTTGCCAGGTCGTTGAAGATCAATATTGGCGAGGCATACATCATCATCACCAAAACCGAAGACGCCTCAGACTTGCAGAATGAAATTGATGCTACCGGGCTCAAGCTTTTAGGGGTTGTTCCCAACGATCCACTTGTTGCCGAATACGATTTGAAAGGAAAGCCTTTGATGGAATTACCGGAAGATAGCCCGGTAATTCGGGCAACCAGGGAGATCTTTAGGAAACTCAAGCTATAAATATTTTCATAATCAAAGGTAATAACTGAACGTAAATCTGGAATTCCAATCCAATAGGAATAACCTGGAAGAGGAACACGCCATGTCACCTGATGGAATCACTGTTCACTTAGTCACGAGGGAACTCCAGGCTTTGCTCAATGGCAGGGTAGAGCGTGTCTACCAGCCGGAGCAGCACGAAATTCTTCTCGTCATACGCTGCTCCGGTCAAAATTTTCGCCTGCTCTTATCGGCACAGGCCGATAGTGCCAGAATTCATTTAACCGGGCAGGAAATAACCAATCCCCCTGCTCCACCTTTATTTTGCCTCGTTCTGAGAAAATACCTCGAGGGGAGCCGCCTGCTGCGTATCGAACAGGTTGACCTCGACAGGGTCGTTCACCTGACTTTTTCCAGGCTTGACGAGAGCGGGGAGTTCAAGGAGATTGTTTTGATCAGTGAAATCATGGGTAAACACAGCAACCTGATCCTGCTGGATCCCCGGTCAGGTACAATAATCGACGGTGTCAGGCGCTATTCACACGCCTTAAGCCGGTACCGGGAAGTGTTACCGGGGCGACCCTACCTTGCTCCTCCCGGTCAA
The DNA here is from genome assembly GCA_902812435.1 of Clostridia bacterium. Classification (GTDB taxonomy): domain Bacteria; phylum Bacillota; class DSM-12270; order Thermacetogeniales; family Thermacetogeniaceae; genus DULK01. Next base: position 12,149 of record CADDZA010000008.1, on the reverse strand, counting down.
CAAAAAGAGCACCCGGCGGATTTGGATCTGAAAAAGTTTATCAGGGTTATGCTTTCGGATCCCCTCGAAAAAACCATGGAAGAAGCAGTTTTTAACAAGATCGCAGGGATCGGGCCGGAACTTGTGCGCGAAATCCTCTACCGGGCCAACCTTGAACCAAAGCTACGTCTGGAATACTGCGGTGAATATGAGTTGCGCAGCCTCTGGAATTCTATACAGCAGATTCTCTCTCCTCTGCTCCAGGGCGAACCCGTCCCGACAATCGTATACGACGGGAAACGCCCAGTCTGCTATGCACCGGTTGTGTTAACCCAGTACCGCGGGCTCAACCTTCGAACATGCAAAACGGTCAACCAGATGCTGGATGAGTTTTATGCAGCCCGCAGCACTGTGCTCAGGTTTCAACAACTTCAAAACCACCTGCTTGGCGTAATCAAACGGGAAATGGCACGCTGCACAAAAAAACTGGCTTTACAGCAACAGGCTGAAGCAGAAGCAAAACAGGCCGATGCTTACCGGATCCAGGGGGAGATGCTCCTTGCTCATCTCCATCTGATCAAGCCGGGACAAAGGGAAGCAGTTGTTCCCAACCTTTACGAACCGGACGGGCATACCCTCCACATTGAACTGGATCCATCTCTTACGCCTGCCCAAAATGCTCAAAGACTGTTCAAAAGGTACGACAAGGCGCGGGATTCCCTGAAAGTCATAAAAAAACAGATAGAGCTAACCACAGAGGAACTCAATTACCTGGCAAGCGTGAAAACCGCTCTGGAACAGGTAGAATCACTTACAGAGCTAAATGAGATAAAAGGAGAACTGGAAGAGACGGGATATCTGAAACACAAAGACAAGGAAGGCAGGCACGCTAGAGCAAAGGTTTCTGGTAGAAAATATCCACCTCAGTTGTTACGCTTGACTTCAACGGATGGTCTGGAGATACTGATCGGTAAAAATAACAGACAGAACGACTACCTGACGATGCGCCTGGCGAAAGATAACGATATATGGCTGCATGTCAAAGAAGCAGCAGGAGCCCACGTGGTCGTTAAGGCTCCGTCAAACGGCGAAATTCCTATAACCACCCTGGAACAGGCAGCACAACTTGCGGCTTTTTTTAGTGAAGCACGCTACTCCTCCAAAGTTCCCGTTGACTACACGAGACGGAAAAACATTACCAAACCGCCGAAGGCCAGGCCCGGCTACGTAATCTACAAGGATTACCGGACCCTTCTCGTTAACCCGGCCGCGCCGGACAAACCGGCTGAAACCAGTTAGAAAAAAGTGCCCGGCCGGGGGTATTGCTACCGTTTGTTGGGGTTGGGAATCATGTGGTTCCCACCGTAACGGCCATGCAGGAACCCCACTCTATCGGCGGAGATCCCTTCTTTCCGCCTTCCCACCACCCTGCGCACGAAATTTTCTGTTTGAGTCTCCTGCAGTTCACCTAACTCTTTTGCCGCTTCATGATCAAACTGGTAAATTTCTTTATTTTTCCTGCGAGTCACCACTACCACTCCTAGCCTTTTTTTATTTAATTTCGGCCTCGTTCCTCTTTCTTAATCATGTTACTTTGAGGAACTAAAACCTGGCTTTTCCTTACCTCTTCCGGCTCCCCGGTTTCACCAGAGGAAGACCCTCCCTGCAAAGAGGACAGCTTTCAGGTGAGTAGGTGGCGATTTCCAACCGCAATAGGGCGTGAAAAGGCACATTAAAATCCAGCGTTCCCATATGGCGGTCAACCAGTGCGCCGACCCCAACCACTTCAGCACCATAACCTTTCAGTGTATTAACTACCTCCCGGGTGGAACCTCCTGTCGTCACTACGTCTTCCACTACCAGCGCCCTTTCACCTTGCTCGACGGCAAAACCCCGTCGCAGGGTCATAGCACCCTGCTCCCTTTCGGTAAAGAGCGCCCTGACCTTCAGCGAGCGGGCCACCTCCTGGGCTACCAGTATGCCGCCAAGGGCCGGCCCTACAACGACGTTCACTTGGAGATCTCGAAAGTAGCCGGCAAGGTCGGCGCCAAGATTTGTGGCAAGTTCAGGGTACTGGAGTACCTTTGCACACTGAATGTAGCGGTTGCTGTGAAGCCCCGAGGTCAACAGAAAGTGTCCCTCCAGCAAGGCCCCGCAATCACGAAAAATCTTCATTAGTTCTTGTTCTTTCATTCCTCCGCCTCCTCCATTTCTCTGATGATCTCCCGGGCAGCCTGAAGGGGATCGGCCGCTTTGACAACCGGCCTCCCCACCACCAGGTAGTCGGCACCTGCCCTGAGAGCCGCGGCCGGTGTGCTGATCCTCAACTGATCGTCCCGTTGCGCTCCCGCCGGACGAATGCCCGGTGTTACAATCAAGAAATCCTTACCGCAGCGGGCGCGTAGCGCAGCCACCTCCTTTGGTGAAGCGACAACGCCGGAAAGCCCGCATTCCCGAGCTAGCTCCGCCCAGAAGAGCACCTGGTCGAGGGGTGAACGGTTAATGCCGATTTCCGATCTCAATTGTTCCGTTCCGAGACTTGTGAGTACGGTAACCCCCAGGACCTTTGGAATACTCCCCGGCCCTGCTTCTTCATGCACGGCCTCCATAACTGCCTTTAGCATTTCCCTACCGCCTGCAATGTGCACGTTGAACATGTACACGCCCATCCGGACGGCCGCTCGCGCCGCCTGCGCCACCGTCCGAGGGATGTCGTGAAACTTGAGGTCAAGAAAAACCTTGTTTCCCTTTTCCTGAATAGCTTCGACAAACTTGGGGCCGTAACTGCAAAAAGCCTCCAACCCCACTTTGAACATACCCACGGAGTCCTGCAGCTTTTCCACAAGCTGCTGCGTCTTCCCGGCATCATCCACGTCGAGCGCAACAATCAACCTGTTCTTGGTATCCATAACAATCCGCTCCATTATTTATTTTTCCAGGCAGCTCCGATAAGTTCCCGCCAGTCATTTATTTCATTTTCTTCGCAGTAGCGTCCCAGAAAAGAAATGATTTTCATTGCTGCCCAGGGATCATGAAAGTGTGCCGACCCGATCGCAACCGCCGTGGCCCCGGCCAGGATGAATTCGAGTGCGTCTTCACCGCGGCAGATCCCGCCCATACCGATGACAGGAATGTCCACCGTCTGGGATACCTGCCAGACAGCCCGCACTGCAACCGGCCGGATGGCGGGGCCGGAAAGCCCTCCCATCACGTTCCCCAATACCGGCCTGCGCGATTTAATATCGATTGCCATCCCGAGCAGGGTGTTGATCAGCGACAGGGCCCGGGCGCCGGCATCTGTTACCGCCTGGGCAAGCGCAACAATATCAGTAACATTGGGGGTCAATTTGACGATTACCGGGAGGCTTGTTGACTCAACCACCGCCTCAACCACCTCGGCCGCCAGTTCCGGCACGGTTCCCAGGGCCATCCCGCCGGCCTTTACGTTGGGGCAGGAGATATTCAATTCCAGACCGGCAACACCGGTTCCTGTGAGGCGCTTCGCGATTTCCACGAATTCCTCTTTGGTGAATCCGGCGATATTGGCGATTACGGGAACACCGTATCCTTTCATCCCAGGCAGGATCTCGTGGACGAAGGCATCCACACCGGGGTTCTGAAGACCTACGGCGTTCAGCAGCCCCGCAGGAGTTTCGCAGATACGGGGTGGCTTATTTCCCTGCCAGGGCTTCAAGGTAATCCCCTTGGTAACGAGCGCTCCCAGACTTCCGACATCAAACAGGGATGAATACTCCTCCCCGCAGCCAAAGGTCCCCGAGGCGACCATGACGGGATTTTGCATCTTAATTCCGGCAACCTCAACGGTAAGGTCAACCATCCAATAGCACCTCCCCGGCATCGAAGACCGGGCCCTCTTTGCAAACCCGCAGGTATCCGGAGGAATGTGCCGAACGGCAAACACAACCCAGACATGCACCAAGACCACAGGCCATCCTTTCCTCGACGGAGATCTGGGCAGGAATCCCGGTACGGCAGCTGATCCCCTGGATAACCTTGAGAACCGCCCTGGGACCGCAGGCGTAAATGGTGTCCCACCCGCCCTTTTTGAGCTCTTCCTGCAAAAGATCAATGATCGTTCCTTTTTTTGGGGTGCTCCCATCTTCCGTTATGGTCTTGAGGGTTCCGAACCGCTCAAAGGCGTCGGGGCGCAGAATGCCTGCCTTTGTGCGCCCCCCCAGTAAAATCACCAGGCTCCATTTTCGCCCGGCGAGTTCCTGCGCCAAAAAAAGCAGAGGCGCCGCACCCAGACCTGCACCAACCAGCAGGCCTTTTTTCCCGCTACCCGAATGACGGAACCCGCGCCCCAACGGACCCAGCACGGGGATGACGTCACCCCTTCGACGCTGCGAAAGCCATTGAGTTCCGGCCCCTTTCGCCCGGTAGAGAAAACTCACCTCGCCCCGCTCCACGTCAACCTGGTGGATGCTTAAAGGGCGGCGCAAAAAAGGATCGAAAACGGTCCCACAGCCTAACAGGGCAAACTGGCCAGGAGAAACAGCCCGGGCCAGATTTGGAGCTGCCACGGTTAAAAGAAAGCAATCTGAAGCCAGCGCAATCTGTTCAAGAACGCCGGCGGCATGTTCGGAAGGATGTGCTCCCGTTTTGCGTCCGGTTTCCATAATTCACCTCCCGTACTCATCCAGAGCCACCAGTGAGGTCTCTTTTCCACTCTGCAAAAAGGAGATTACATCCAGAAGGGCCTGTGCCGTATCCAGGGAAGTGAGACAGGGAACGCCGTGTTCGACGGCGGCGCGCCTGATCTGGAAGCCGTCCCTAACAGGTTCCCGCCCTTCATTATAGGTATTGATCACAAAATTGACCCTTCCGGATCTGATCAGGTCGACCACGTGAGGAGAGCCCCCGGCAATCTTGTTGACCTCCGCCACCTCAATCCCGTTGTTATTCAGGAAATGCGCGGTCCCCCGGGTTGCGTAGAATTTCAACCCCAGCCCGGCCAGACCGCGCACAACCGGCAAAGCGGCATCCTTGTCCCGATCGGCAATGGTGACGAGCACCGCTCCCGAACGGGGGATGGAATAGCCGGCCGCGAGCAATCCCTTATAGAGAGCCTGGGGAACAGAGCGGTCGACCCCCATCACCTCTCCCGTGGACTTCATCTCGGGGCCCAGGAAGGTGTCCACTCCTGTCAGCTTTCCGAAAGAGAAAACCGGCACCTTTACGGCAACAAAAGAGCTCCGCTGCGCTAGCCCCCCCCTGTAACCAAGTTCCCGCAGTGTTTTCCCGAGCATGATCTTTGTCGCCAGGCGTACCATGGGGATACCGGTGATCTTGCTTAAATACGGGACCGTGCGGCTGGCACGAGGGTTGACCTCAATGACGTAAACCTCGTCATTGTAGTATACATACTGGATGTTGAGAATACCCTTTACCTGGAGGGCCCGCGCTATCTTGCAGGTATTCTCTACAATCCTGTCCTGAACCCTTTCGGGAAGCCGCGCCGGGTAAACGGCGATGCTGTCACCGGAATGGACACCGGCCCTTTCGATGTGTTCCATAATCCCCGGAATCAGCACGTCCTGCCCGTCGCATACTGCGTCAACCTCGATCTCCTTACCCTGAAAATATTTATCCACGAGGATGGGGTGGTGTTGCGAGACTGCTACTGCGTTTTCCACGTAGTTTAGAAGATCTCCTTCATGATAAACGATTTCCATCGCCCTACCGCCCAGGACGTAAGATGGGCGAACCAGGACCGGAAACCCGATCTCGCGGGCGATTGCCAGCGCCTCGTCAGGTGAGGAAGCCCCACGACCCGGAGGCTTCGGGATATCCAGAATGGACAAAAGCTTTTCGAATCGCTCCCTGTCTTCGGCTTCGTCGATTTTTTCCACTGCTGTTCCTAAAATCCGGACACCCGCCTGAGCCAGAGGTTCGGCCAGATTAATGGCGGTCTGGCCGCCGAACTGGACGATCACCCCTTCCGGCCGTTCTACCTCGACAACATGCAACACATCTTCAAGGGTCAACGGCTCAAAGTAGAGTCGATCAGCAGTATCAAAGTCGGTGCTGACCGTTTCCGGGTTGTTGTTTATGATTAAAGCCTCAATTCCTTCCTCTTTTAATGCCCGGACCGAGTGCACGGAACAGTAATCAAACTCGATCCCCTGCCCGATCCGGATAGGTCCTGAACCGAGCACGAGCACTTTTCGCTTTGAAGTTGGAATCGCTTCATTCTCAGAATCGTAGGTGGAATAAAAATAGGGAGTTGCCGCTTCGAACTCCGCCGCACAGGTATCCACCGTTTTATAAACGGGTTTGATATCGAAGGCAGTACGGAATTGTCTGATCTCCTTAGGATCAATGCCGGTCAGGCGGCCGATCATGTTATCACTCATCCCCTTTAGCTTGGCCTGCCGAACAAGCGCAGGGCTGAGACCGGCAATGCCCTTAACTCCTGATAATACCTTTGCCAGGTCCGTGATTTCTTTAATCTTCATCAAAAAGAAGCGATCAATACCTGTCAGTTCGGCAATTACGCCAACATCAAATCCCCGCTGCAGGGCATGAGCAGCCAAAAACAGCCGGTCGTCAGAAGGGGTGCGGAGCCTCTCTTTTATTTGGACCTCATTAAGTGTTTGATACTCGGTGCCGGTCAGGCCGGCATTGGCAATTTCAAGTGAACGCACGGCTTTCAGCAGAGCGCCCTCAAAGGTGCGATCAATTGCCATGACCTCACCTGTTGCCTTCATTTGCGTCCCCAGCGAGCGGTCCGCTTCGGTAAATTTATCAAAGGGCCACCGGGGAATCTTTACAACACAGTAATCAAGAGCCGGCTCAAAACAGGCGCTGGTCTTACCGGTAACGGCGTTTTTAATTTCATCCAGTCTGTATCCCAAGGCGATCTTTGCGGCAACCCGGGCGATCGGGTAACCTGTTGCTTTTGAGGCCAAGGCACTAGAGCGGCTGACCCGGGGGTTCACCTCAATTACGTAATAATTGAAACTGCTCGGGTCTAAAGCAAACTGGATGTTGCAGCCACCCTCGACCCCCAGGGCTCTGATGATCTTCAAGGAAGCCGTCCGGAGTAACTGAAACTCGAAATCGCTCAGGGTTTGAGATGGTGCCACAACAATGCTGTCACCGGTATGAATACCCATGGGATCAATGTTTTCCATGTTGCAAATGGTGATACAATTGCCCGCACCGTCTCGCATGACCTCATACTCAATTTCCTTCCAACCGGCAACACTGCGCTCTACCAGCACCTGACCGATCATACTCAAGGTCAGCCCCCGGGTCACGGTATCACGCAGTTCCTTCTCGTTAGATACCAGCCCACCCCCTGTACCTCCCAGGGTATAGGCGGGACGGACCACCACCGGGTAGCCCACTTTATTTGCAAAAGAAACGGCGTCTTCGACTGTTTCAACCACAATGCTTTCCGGTACCGGCTCTCCGATCTCGCCCAGCATCCTTTTAAAGAGTTCCCGATCCTCCGCCTTTTTGATGGCTTCCAGGGGAGTTCCGAGCAGTGCCACCCCGTACTCTGCCAAAACACCAGTCTCGGCCAACTGTACTGCCAGATTAAGTCCCACCTGCCCCCCCAGTGTCGGTAAAAGACCCTGCGGTCGCTCCTTTGCGATCACCCGGGTGAGGAACTCCAGGGTCAAGGGTTCGATGTATATTTTATCGGCCATCTCGGGATCGGTCATAATTGTCGCCGGGTTGCTGTTGATCAGCACCACCTCGATCCCCTCTTCTTTGAGCGCACGGCAGGCCTGGGTTCCGGCATAATCGAATTCTGCGGCCTGACCGATAATGATCGGGCCCGATCCGATCACCATTACTTTTTTTAATGCTGGATTAAGAGGCATAAGCTCTTCCCCCTCTATTCAAGAAGACCATTCTATCTAAACAAGCATGTTCATAAAACGATCGAAGAGATATGCGGAATCCATGGGGCCAGGCGCTCCCTCCGGGTGAAACTGTACTGAGAAAACCGGAAGCTTGAGGTGGCGAAGCCCTTCCACGGTCCCGTCGTTCAAATTGCGGTGGCTGACCACCACTTCGCTTTCAGACAGGCTCCGCTCATCCACGGCAAAGCCGTGGTTTTGGGAGGTGATATATACCCTGCCGGTTTCGTAGTCTTTTACGGGATGATTGGAGCCCCTGTGCCCGAATTTGAGTTTATAGGTATCCCCGCCCAGGGCCAGGGCCAGGATCTGGTGGCCGAGACAGATACCCATTATGGGAACCTTCCCTATCAACTGGCGGACGGTCTCCACGGCATACATGACATCCTTGGGATCACCGGGGCCGTTGGAAAGCACAACACCACCGGGTTGATAGCTCAGTATCTCCTCCACTGTGGTCCAGGCAGGGACGAGGTATACGGTGCAGTTGCGCTGTACCAATGAACGCAAGATGTTGGACTTTGCCCCGAAATCAACCACAACAACCCTGGTAGGGCCATCTCCCCAGACCTCGACTTGCCGGGTGGAAACCGCCCGGGCCAGATCCTGCCCGGAAATGGAAGGGGCGCTCTGCGCCGCCTGTACTAACCTAGCGGGGTCCTGTTCCCCGGCAGCGATAATCCCTCGCATGGTTCCGTAATTGCGCAATCTCCTGGTTAAGGCCCTGGTGTCGATTCCGGTAAGTCCCGGTATTCCGTATTTCCTGCAGAACTCATCCAGTTTCATCACGGAGCGCCAGTTGCTCGGATAATCGCACAGTTCTTTTACGACAAAGCCCCGCACCCAGGGTTTTTTTGATTCAAAATCGTCGTTATTGGTACCGTAATTGCCGATCAGGGGATAAGTCAGCACCACGATCTGACCGCAGTACGAGGGGTCTGTCAGGATTTTCTGGTAGCCGGTCATACCGGTATTGAAAACCACCTCGCCGGTTTGTGCCACATCGCTTCCGAAGGCTTCCCCCTGAAAAACGGTGCCATCCTCCAGGGCAAGATAAGCACGCATCGCCTTAACTCCTTTCACTGTCGGTAAGCTTTCCTTCCAACATAACAACTTTCCCCGCCACAATGGTCAGAACCGGCCAGCCTAGCAGCTCCCAACCGTTGAAAGGCGAGTTTTTTCCCCTTGAGGCAAAGCTCTCTACCCGGACAGGCTGTTTCAATTGCGGGTCGATCACAGTGAGATCCGCTACAGTTCCCACCTTTACCGCACGTTCCGGTAGCCCCAAAATTTTTGCCGGGTTGCCTGCCATTTTTTGTGCCAACTGCACCGGCGTCAAAATCCCCTTTGCCACCAGCCGGTCCCACATAAGGGGAACCGCTGTTTCCAATCCGGATATCCCGAAAGGAGCGTAGTTATACTCAACATCCTTTTCTTCCAGCGTATGAGGGGCGTGATCGGTGGCAATCACGTCAATGGTCCCATCCAGAAGTCCGGCACAGAGGGCGTCTACATCCTCTGGCGTGCGCAGGGGTGGATTTACTTTTGTGTTTGTATCAAAGGTCATAACCGCTTCATCGGTCAGGCAGAGGTGATGCGGGGTCACTTCTGCCGTCACCCTGACCCCTCGCTGCTTGGCCTCCCTGATAAGCCGCACCGAACCGGCGCTGCTCACGTGAGCGATATGCAACCGGGCTCCTGTCATCTCGGCCAGTATAATGTCCCTGGCTACGTGGATTTCTTCCGCAGCTCTGGGTATTCCACGCAGTCCAAGGAGGGTTGATATATATCCCTCATGCATGACACCGCCGGCGCTCAAGTTAGTATCCTCACAGTGGCTGATCACCAGAAGGCCAAACATGCTGCTGTATTCCATAACACGCCTTAAGACCTCACTGTTCATCACCGGGTTGCCGTCATCCGAAAGGGCTACGATACCTGCATCCACCAGATCTCCTATTTCAGCAAGCTCCAGGCCCTTCCGCTCCTTGGTGACACAGCCCACCGGGTAGACCGGAACAGGCGCAGCTTCCGCCTGCCTTTTGACAAACTCGATGACAGCCCTGCTGTCAGCCGGCGGCTTCGTATTTCCCATGGCAACAACCGCGGTAAATCCACCCCGGGCTGCGGCCATTGTTCCTGTATGAATCGTCTCTTTCATTTCTTCTCCGGGCTCCCGGAGGTGGCAGTGCATGTCGATGAACCCGGGGCATATGTAACACCCCTCCACCGGGATCGTTTTGGCGTCCGGAACCTTGAGGCCGGGCTGGATCGCCGCAATTCTCCCCTCTTCCAGGAGAACATCCGCTTTTTTGATACTATTGCGGTCCGGATCAACAACCAGACCACCTTTAAGCAGTAAGCACATCCTCTTCCCCCCTCCCCATCAGGAGATAAAGCAGGGCCATCCGCACCGCAACACCGTTCTTCACCTGCTCGTTGATCACGGCATGCGGCCCATCCTGTACCTCCGGGCTGATCTCGATGCCGCGATTAACCGGGCCGGGGTGAAGCACCAGCACGTCCGGTTTGGCGCAGCGGAGCTTTTCTTCATCCAGACCGTACAACCGGGTGTATTCCCTGATGCTGGGGAACAGTCCCTTCTGCTGGCGTTCCAGTTGAATTCGCAGGACGTTGATCACGTCCACCTCTTTCAGACCATCTTCCCACCGATAAAAGACCTTGGCCCCCATTTTTTGAATATCGGGAGGCATCAATGTCGGGGGCCCGACCACCCTCACTTCGGCTCCCATTTTCGTAAGCCCCCAGATATTGGACCGCGCCACCCTGCTGTGGGCAATATCGCCAAGGATGGCTACCTTGAGTCCGCTAAGGCGTCCTTTCTTCTCCCGGATCGTAAACATGTCCAGCAGGGCCTGGGTGGGGTGCTCGTGAGCGCCGTCACCCGCATTGATGACCCTGGCCTTGACGTAACGGGAAAGCAGATGAGGGACACCTGCTGCAGCATGCCTGATGATAATGACATCGATGCCCATCATTTCAATGGTTTTGGCAGTATCCCTCAGGCTTTCTCCTTTCTGGACACTGCTTGTGGCTACAGCAATGCTCGCCGTATCCGCACCCAAATACTTGGCAGCCAGCTCAAAGGAAGTGCGCGTGCGTGTGCTGGGTTCGTAAAAAAGAGTCACCACAGAATGCCCGCGCAGTGTCGGGACTTTCTTAAGCTCCCGTCCCAGGATCTCTTTCATCGGTTCAGCAGTATCCAGGATCAACTCTATTTCCTCAGCACTTAAATCCTGCAACCCGAGGATATCCTTGCGCTTAAAATCCATACCTCTACCCTCCTCGAATCAAAAAAACCTCTTTGCCGGCCATTGCGGAGGCCAACAAAGAGGTTGCTTTCCTTACATTCCCCTTGCCAGCCTCTCAGGACCAGTTTAAAGGGTGTTTTTCTATTTTTCTGCTTCCTCGATCACCACCTTATCTATTCCATCAACCTCCTGGAGCAGAACCGATATGGTTTCTCTTCGTGAAGTCGGTACGTTTTTTCCAACGAAGTCAGCCCGTATTGGCAGCTCGCGGTGTCCACGATCTATTAAAACCGCCAGCTGGATCAGTTTTGGTCGTCCCAAATCCATGATGGCATCCAGGGCGGCTCTTACCGTCCTTCCAGTATAGAGAACATCGTCCACCAGGACAACTTTTTTATCAGTAACGCTAAACGGCACATCCGTTTTTCTGAGCACCGGGTGGTAGCCGAGCCGGCTGAGATCGTCCCGGTAAAGATTGATGTCAAGAATTCCGAGAGGAACTGAGGTGCCTTCAATCTCCTTTATCTTGGCAGCAATCCGTTGGGCGAGAGGTACCCCACGACGCCTGATACCGATCAGGACAAGGTCCTGGGTACCCGCATTTCTTTCCAGGATTTCGTGGGCAATTCTCGTCAAGGCCCGCCGGATGCCATCTGCATCCAAGATTTGAGTTTTTTCATGATGAGACACCAGTCTTCCCTCCTCACAAAAAAACCTGCTACAAGGTCCCTTGTAAGCAGGTTGGTTTGAGCATATTACGACTTATTCAAAACGTAGATTTTTGCTTCCTTTTCAGCCTCTCAGGACTGATCCTTAAAGGAACCCTTTTATTTAGTATAACACCCCGACAACCGCTGTCAATAAAAATTTACCGGAGGCAGAACCCGCGCCCCCAGTATTTACCATCCCTACATTTCAACAGCCACAAGGCTTCCAGCTACAGCACCTGGTAAAGAGTGTAAATAACCCCTTTTCCCTAAATTACCTGTTTTTTTCAGGGAAC
>CADDZA010000007.1 GCA_902812435.1 Clostridia bacterium | reverse complement strand
TTGCCCCGGTCTTGGGATCACCGCTATTTCGTTGTCAAGGTTCTTTTTTTAGTTGCTGGGATAAGGATTGTTCTAGCACATATCCCAGTTTGTTACATGGGCATTTTTGGTTTACGAGAACCTACTTATCCATTCACCTCAATAAACCCTTTTCATCTGATTCTTGCCGTTCTGCAAGGCGTGCAGCATGGTCAGGGCTTTGCCTGTTCCCAACGCCACACAGGAGATGGCGTCCTCTGCGACGTGCACCGCCAGCCCCGTTTCCTCGCTGATCAGGAGATCCAGTCCGTGCAGCAGGCTGCCGCCGCCGGTCATGACAATCCCCTTGTTGATGATGTCCGCGGACAGTTCGGGTGGCGTCCGCTCCAGCACCTCTTTTACGGCGCTGACAATCTGTTCCACAGGTTCCTGCAAAGCCACCGCAGTCTCTTCGGAGGTAACCCTGATGGTCTTGGGGAGGCCCGAAACCAGGTCGCGTCCCCGGATCTCCAGACCTTCTCCCGGTTGTTTCGCCTTGGGGTATGCCGTCCCGATCTTTATCTTCAGCTCCTCCGCCGTCCGTTCCCCGATCATCAGGTTATATTCTTTTCGCACATACCTGGTAATCGCCTCGTCGAACTTGTCTCCGGCCACACGGATGGACTTGGTGCAAACAATTCCACCCAGGCTGAGGATGGCGACGTCTGTCGTGCCGCCTCCCACATCCACCACCATGTTCCCGCTCGCCTCGGAAATATTGATCCCGGCGCCGAGGGCTGCCGCCAGCGGCTCCTCAATTAAGAAAGCCTGGCGCGCCCCCGCCTGGAGGGCCGCCTGCCGGACGGCCCGTTCCTCCACGCTGGTTACCCCGGAAGGAATACAGACCATGACCCTGGGGCGGAAAAAGAAGCGGTGCCCCACAGCCTTTTTAATAAAATACCGCAGCATCCTCTCCGTGACGTCGTAATCGGCAATAACACCGTCCCGCAGCGGCCGTATCGCCACAATGTTGCCGGGTGTACGCCCCAGCATCTGGCGAGCCTCTTCACCGACGGCGATCATCGTTCCGGAATTTTTATCAATGGCAACAACCGAGGGCTCGTGAAGAACAATCCCCTTTCCTTTTAAATAAACGAGTACACTCGCCGTACCCAGGTCAATTCCGATATCCTCCGCCCAAAACATCAGCACCAGCCATTCCCTTCTGAGTTAAGTAGTGTCTGTCCTCCTTTGGAAAGAGAAACAAGATCTTACATTTATTTCGACGATCTCTTCTTGAAATCCTGTCACTATATCCAGAATTCATCCTTTTTTCTTTGGATTATGTAGCAACCCCCATTTCAATCGCCGCGATACTTTTTCCGTGTGGCCTCGCCACCCCGAATGTGACGCTCGGCCTTATTGAGTTCCAGGATGTTTCTAACCTGTAGAGCTAAATGTGGATTTATCCTGGGAAGCCTCTCGGTGACGTCCTTATGAATGGTTGATTTGGAAACACCAAAAACCTTTGCCGTCTGGCGAACGGTAGCGGATGATTCCAGGATATAATCGGTTACCTCAAGGACCCGGCGGCGGATGTACTCCTGCATCTCCGATCCCCCCCTGGTTCCAATGTTCTGTACATTTATATGAACAACACGGGGAAAAAGACTAAGGGGCAGGCCTAGAAACTACAGGATTAATTTGCATAAATTGCAACTACCGGGCGCATACTACATTTGAATCCGGGGCGCAAGGAGGTGACAGATTTGACAAGATTAACAACAAAAGAGGTCGGTTTAATCGAAGACAATATGCGCCAGGAACAGTTGATGATACAAAAATACAATTTTTACGCCGCTCAGGCGACAGACCCCAATGTGAAGAACCTCTGTGAGAACCTGCGTGACATGCACCAAAGGCACCTAGATATCTTGATGAGGCACATAAACGAGGCAGCAGCGTTGCAATAACTTACTCGGGAAGGGAGGCATTCCATTGTACGGTAACATCAGGTTAAGCGACCAGATTTGTGCGGAAGACGTTCTTACCAGCCAGAAATTTTTGAGCGCCAACTACAATACGGCCGTCCAGGAATCTTCAAACGCCGATCTGAGAAAAGATTTCATGGAGATCCAGCGGCAGGAACAGGACGCCGCCTTCAGAGTTTTCTCTTACATGAACCAGAAGGGCTGGTATAGAACATCACCGGCCGATTCCAAGATGATTAATGAAGCCAGATCCCAGGCACAGCAAATCGCATCCCAGATCGGCTTTGGATTTCATGGGACCGCCGGCGGGGCCACAGGATTCGCACCCGGCATCGGGGGTGGTGCCGGATTTGCGGCAGGCCCCGGTGGAGGCGGATTTGGTTACCAGGGCGGTGCCGGAACCTTCGGTGGAGCCGGTGCGGGCGGCGGTTTCGGCTTCCAGGGCGGCGCCGGGTCCTTTGGGGCAGGTACCGGCAGCAATGCAGGTTACCAGGGCGGCCCCGGTACCTTTGGCGGTCAGGCAGGAGGCGCGGGAGGGTACGGCAGCCCGACTTTTGAAGTCAGTAAAGAACTGAATGATACACGGTTCGAGGGCCCTGCGGGTGCCGGGCGCGACACCGATGAGAAGACCAGGAGTTACGGGACTTACGGCGGTGCCAGCGGCAGCGATGGAACCGCAGGCAGAACCGGGATGAACACCGTTGTTCACGGAGATACAGAACTTGGAGGCAGGACTGTTTCCGAAGAAATAACCGGCCGCGGTACCGGAAATACCTTTGAAGGAAGTACCGGGTTCGAGGAAAGATCCGGCTTCCCGGGAGGTACAAGCGGCCGGGGACGCAGAATGTAGGACCCCCCTATCCGCATTCCGGTTTATTTACACCCGTTAGAGTTACCGGGATTAAAAAAAGCAAGGGGCTGTCCCACACAAGTAAAGAGGGATAAGCCCCTAATTTCACAGGATTTCATACTCACTTCCGCCCTGAAAATATCGAGTAGACCTGTCGGGTATTTTCATACTCTGTTGGTGCCGCCGGAGGCGGCATGAGTGTCTAATCACCGGCTTTTGTTAGCTTTTTCACCGTTGCACCCCGGTAATAATACTCTAATATCTGCCGGTAAGACTGCCCCCGAAGGGCGAGTCCCTGGGCTCCGTACTGGCACATCCCTACGGCATGTCCGTATCCCCTGGTATAGAAAGTAACTCTGTCGCCGGTTGTCCTGACCGTAAAATCAGTTGAACGCAGGCCGAGGATCTTTCGCAGCTCCACGCCGCGGAAAACCTGGGAAGCAATTTCAACACGGCGGACCCGCCCGCTTCCGGTCCTGTCCAGGACCTGAACCAGGCCTCCCGTGTTGCTGGCCGGAACGGCCTTACCGGCAATTCCCAGGCGATTGAAAAAATCTTTCATACTGAAGGAAGTTGCCACGACCCCCTGCTTCTCGGGAGGGTCCCACCGGCAGGGCACCCGTTTCAGGTACGGGATGTCCTGTCCCCATACCTCTTTTGCATCTTCGGTTCCCCTTCCGCCGCAACTGGCATGGTATACCGGGTCGATCAGTTCATCGTGATAAACTAAAACCTCCCCGGCAGTTGCTCTGACTGCCGAGGCCACCTTCTCATAATTGCTGCCAAAAGCGAGCAATCCCCATCTTTTACGGAGATCCCCCAGGGAAAGCCACGCCTGGCAGTGCCCCGGATCGGTGCAGAGAGAGGCATCCGGGTGTTTGCGGTCGGATGCTTTACCGTTGATTCTCAGCAGGGTATAGGTGCGGGCCGCGACCGCCTGGGCCTTGAGTGCCTCAATGTCAAACTCCGCCGGCATCTCGGCCGCGACCACTCCGATCAGGTAGGTTTCCAGGGGCATGGTCACAATCCGGCCCGGCGCAAGCTGGACCCTCACCATCTGGCCGCTGTTTTCCTCTACCCTCACCTGGTCGGAACCGCAGCCGCGCACCAGCAGGGCGGGAATTCCCAGCATCACCAGGCAGTAGATCAGCACGGCAAGTCCCAAAATTTTATATCCCCGGGTCCTGGTAGACACCGCCCTTCCTCCCTTCCGCTATGGCGAAGGTAAAATTTACCCCCCATTCCTATTTATTAGAAATGGGGGGATATTAGACCAGCCTTCAATTAAATATTTTTTCAGGCACTACCGTAAACCAAGATCGCGCCGCGCCTTTTAAGCAGTAAGGTGGCTGCATCTGCAAGGATAAGCCGCTATTTTCATCCGTATCAGGGTGCCGTACGAGCGGCATGAAGGTCTTATTAAGAAAAACGGGAACCATCCCGTCGCCGTCTTGTGGTACTTACAGGTTGGCGGCCTGTTCTGTGACCCGGCGTATCCTGCACCCCAGTCCACCCAGTTTTTCCTCCAGATCCTCATACCCCCGGTCCAGGTGGTAGACACCACAGATCTCAGTCTCTCCCCAGGCCTTGAGGGCGGCAATGACCAGGGCAGCCCCGGCACGCAGGTCGGTAGCCTTAACACAAGCCGGCCGCAGGCCCCTGACCCCGCGAATCACCGCAGTCGAGCCGGTGACCTCGATTGAGGCGCCCATGCGCACCAGTTCATCTGTGTATAGAAAACGGTTTTCGAAGATGTTCTCCGTAATCCTGCTCGTTCCGGCCGCGGTCGTCAGGATGGCCGCAAACTGCGGTTGCATGTCGGTCGGGAAACCGGGATAGGGCGATGTGCTGATATTGAGCGGCCGCAGTTCCTGCGGGGCGGACACAAACAGTTCATCATTTCCCTCCTCGATGCATACCCCTGCCTCCCGGAACTTCTCAATCATCGAGCGCAGGTGATCGGGCACAACCCGTGAAAGCCGTAACTCTCCACCGGTTGCCACCGCTGCCGCCAGGTAGGTTCCGGCCTCAATCCGGTCGGGTATGACCGTATGTACTGCACCCTGCAGGGAAGGGTTGCCTTTGATCCGGATTACCCTGGTCCCCGCTCCCGTTACCTCCGCTCCCATCTTGTTCAAAAAATCGGCAAGGTCGACGATCTCCGGCTCGGCGGCGGCGTTAACCAGCGTTGTCGTTCCCCTGGCGCAGGCGCTTGCCATCATGATGTTTTCCGTGGCACCAACACTGGGAAAATCAAGGACGATCTCGGCCCCTTGCAGCTGCCGGGCGGTCGCCTTGACGAAGCCCCTTTCAATCCGGATCTCCGCTCCCAGAGCGGCCAGCCCTTTTAAATGCAGGTCAACCGGGCGCTTTCCGATGGCACACCCCCCCGGCAGGGCCATACACGCCTCTCCCTGCCGGGCTAAAACAGGTCCCATCAATAAAAAAGAGGCCCGCATCTTCCTGGCATATTGCTGAAGCTGCCCCGTCTTTTGCAATTCCCGTGCCTGAACTGTAACCTGTGAACCCTGAACGCCGATCTGCGCCCCCAGCTCCGTTAACATCCGGATCATCGTTCTGACATCGGCCAGCCGCGGCACCCCGGAAATCACGCACTTTTCCGTCGTCAGGAGAGAAGCTGCAAGAACAGGTAAACAGGCATTTTTAGAGCCGCTGATCCGAACATCACCCTTCAGGCGGATACCGCCTTCGATAATGAATTTATCCTCCAATATCTCTCCTGCTTTCCAAAACGGCCCACGAAAAACAGTTTAAAAGCAGGAGCCACCTCCTCAGTCGAAAAATATTTGTTCACTTACTAATTCGTTTTAATTCTCCCGATTCCTTCTCATAACTCCCTAATATTCACTGGTTATTATTGGAGAACCCAGATATATCCGGGTTTCATTCGTGTCACTGCTGTTCACCAGTGCTATATTTAGATTATACCTGCTATTGCCGGCCGTAACAGCATCCGGCAGGACAGGCGTATACCCGATCAGGTTGAGGTATCTTTCGGTTTGGACGGTTTCTTCCGGCTTCCCGCCAAGATCCCGGTAGACTGCCCTACCCCAGGCCACCTGCTCTTCCGGCTCCAATCTCCGGTCAAATTTTCCCCTGACAGTGACGTACAACCCCCTCTCCCTAAAGGAATTGGCCAGGAAAGCCCTGAATCTCTTTTCCCAAGCCTGTCCCCCTTCACTTGCGCCGGGGAGGCTGCATTTAACAACAATATAACATAAATTCCCGGGGACGATCTTCTCAACTTTTTGGATACTTATAAGGACATTTGTCCCATCCCCGAATTCTTTTTTTATATTCACGCATAGGCCCCAGCCTGTATCAATTTGACATATCCTGCTGCCCGACAGACCCAGCCGGTGCTCCCAACCAAGCTTACGCCAGATCGCCCGGGGTTCTCCCGCCTCCCGTAAAACCCCCCACCCTGCGAGGTCGATACCTTCCACCTGTACTCCGTTATCCTGTAGCAGGGGAACAAGCTCCCCAAGGGCAAGCCTCTCCCTGTTGCTCTCGCCGGTTCCCGGAAGTATAAGGGCAAAAAAAGCGCCTAAAAATATCAGAGTGATAAGTGCCTTTTGCACGGTAACGCCACCTCCCGATCCCAGATTATTCATGATATTTTCTCCCGCTGCTCCTCTTTTTATTCCACACGGCCCGGCCTGCTGCAATCCGTTCAACAGGCAGGCACTTATGCACAGCGCGGTCTAAAGGCGGCAGACGATGAATAAACTGATATATTTTCCAGGACACTCAAATTAAAAAATTCAATAAGAGGATTGCAGAAATATATGCCTAAAAGATAATAAGGTGCACAATTTTGCAACTGCTTGGGAGTGAGATACATGAAGACTGAGACTGAAGGCAAGAACATCTCCAGGGGAACCGCTCTGAAATTCATATTACTGCTGGGTCTGGTAAGCCTCTTTGGAGATATTACATACGAAGGAGCGCGTAGCATTACGGGGCCGTTTCTCGCCCTGCTGGGGGCAAGCGCCACAGCGGTGGGAGTTGTTGCTGGACTGGGGGAATTAATCGGGTACTGCCTGAGGCTGGTTTCCGGGTTCCTTACGGATAAAACCGGAAGGTACTGGCTGATCACCCTCACAGGATATACCATGAACCTGGTTGCGGTCCCCCTGCTTGCTCTGGCAGGTTACTGGCAGATTGCCGCCCTTCTGATCATCTCCGAACGCCTGGGGAAGGCCATCCGCACGCCCGCCCGGGACGCCATGCTATCCCACGCCACCTCCCGGGTCGGGAGAGGCTGGGGTTTTGGCCTGCACGAGGCCATGGACCAGATCGGAGCCCTGGCCGGCCCCCTGCTGATCGCCGCAGTGATGACACGCTATGGAAACTACCGGTTGGGCTTCGGAATTCTCGCCGTCCCGGCCTTCCTGGTGCTCGTTATCCTGGCCACAGCCCGCATCCTTTACCCGCGCCCGCGGGATTTTGAGCCCGTCTCCAAAAAGATTGAAAGCAAAGGCCTGCCGGGTGCCTTTTGGACATATCTGATCGCCACCGCTTTAATCGCAGCCGGGTATGCCGACTTTGCCCTGATCGCCTATCATTTCAAAAAGGCGGCTGTTTTCTCGGACAACATCGTTCCGATCCTCTATGCCGTGGCGATGGGAGTCGATGCCGTGGCCGCTCTCATATTCGGACGGTTGTTTGACCGTTTGGGAGTCAACACCCTGATCATCTCTTCCCTGCTCTCATCCCTGTTCGCGCCGCTGGTTTTCCTGGGAGGATGGCGGCCGGCAGTGGCAGGTATGATCGCTTGGGAGATAGGTATGGCCGCCCAGGAGTCGGTGCTCAGAGCGGCCATCTCGGAAATGGTTCCATCCAACAAACGGGGCTCTGCCTACGGCATCTTCAATACCGGCTACGGCCTGTTCTGGTTCCTGGGCAGCTCCCTGATGGGCATTCTCTATGACAGGTCGGTGCTCGCCCTGGCGATCTTCTCGATCACCGTACAACTGGCAGCAGTTCCGGTGCTGCTGGTCACAAAGAAACAGCTCAAACCGCTTAACGGCTAATTGCCGCCCAAAACCAGACATACGAAAAAGACCCCGTCTCGGGGTCTTTTATTCCGTATTTCACCTGCACGCCGCTCAGGCGGCATCAACGGTTTATCCTTTCCGGCGAAGCAACCCGGCACTCAAAGGTACTGCCGTTGTATAAACAGCTTAAACCTTCATGTCATCTCAGGCGACACCCACAGAGTATGAAAATACACCGGCGGATGAACTCGACGTATTTTCAGGGCAGTTTCATAATTCGTTCTGTGATGGTTCAGCCTGTGAATCTGCATTAAGTGCGGGGAGCAATCGCAAAGTTAATCCGGGTCATTTTACGGACAGTCTACTTGGGGCGGCATCGCTTGCAGTAGCCGTAAAACTTCACAGTATGGTCAGTTACCTTGAAGCCGTGCTTGCGCTCAATTATCTCCTCCAGTTTATTCAACAGGTCGTCCTCTACCTCCGCAACATCCCCGCAGCTCAAGCAAACCAGGTGATGGTGACGGTGGCGCTCGTGGTGTGTAAGCTCATAACGGCTGCGCCCGTCGTCAAAATGGACCTTGTGGAGTATGTTGAGCTCCACGAATAATTCCAGGGTCCGGTAGATGGTAGCCAGACCTATCTCGATCCCTTTCTCACGAAGCAGCCCATAAATGTCCTCGGCACTCAGGTGCTGGTCGCTGTGCTCAATGATCACCGCGAGGATTATTTTCCGGTGCGGGGTTAATTTGTAGTGGGACGAGAAATGTTTTTTTTCGATCTGATCAATTTTCTTTTCCATAATCCCGCCTCTTATTCTATTAAATACCATACGCCTCGACAATCCAGCATATGAATATAGCATACGGAAACAACTATGTATTCCTCAAAAATGAACCTTTTCCTGCCGAATCCACTATTGACCCAATGGTTAATTATAACTATAATTATAATTGATAATGATTATCATTCTCAATACCTAATTTTTATACATCTCACTCTGCGGGGGTGCTGTCATGGAACACTGCCACCCAAAAACAGGCTTGCTTCTTGGTTTTAAAACTTTGTTAGGCGCCCAAAGCCGCCGTAAAACCCCGGCCGCTCATCTCGTGAATCAGGTCGCCCTTGTGGGTACGCCCAATGTGGGCAAGAGCGTGATCTTTAACCTTCTGACAGGTGCTCGAGCCACAGTATCCAACTACCCCGGCACCACCGTTGAGGTTTCCAGGGGGAAGTCCTTGCTGGGAAATGCCCCTTTGGGAGTAGTGGACACCCCCGGAATGTATTCTTTAATGCCAATTACTGAAGAAGAACGGGTCGCGAGACGGCTCCTGCTGGACGAGCAACCCAATGTGGTCCTGCACGTCGTCGACGCCAAGAACCTGGAGCGCATGCTTAATCTGACCCTACAGCTGATCGAGGCCGGCCTCCCTGTTGTCCTCGTCGTGAATATGATCGATGAAGCCAGAAGACTGGGAATCAACATAGATTTCCGCAAGCTGGAAACCCTCCTGGGAGTCCCCGTTGTCGCCACCTCCGCCGTGTACAGGCGTGGCCTGGACCAGCTCAGGGAAGCCATCGCCGGTTACTGTCTCCACACTAAGAGGCAGGCCGAGAGCCAAGACGCACCGCGCCATTTGGTTGTCTATACTCCCGAAATTGAGAAAAACATATTAAAAATTGAACATCTGCTTTCAAACAATTACAGCCTGACCAAACGGGCTGTTGCCCTATTGCTGCTGCAGGGCGACCGGGAAATCCACGAACTCGTCGCTAAACGGGACCCTGCAAACTATAATAGAATAAAGCAAATTGTCGCCGGATTACAGGCGAGCTGCCAGGAACCACTTAACTTCGTCATCGGGAAACGGCGCCAGGACAAGGCAAGCCAGTTGTGCCGGCAGGTAGTGACAGACCGGCCGCAGCACCACCTGGGTTGGGGAGAACGCATCAGCAGGCTGACCATGCACCCTCTCACCGGAATCCCGATCCTGCTGCTTGTTCTCTATTTCGGCCTGTACCGGTTCGTGGGGGTCTTTGGGGCCGGAACCCTGGTGGACTACCTGGAAACCGGTTATGAAACCATTATTAACCCCTTGATAAACAGCCTGGTGACGAGCTACATCCCCTGGCCGGCCGTGCAAAGCCTGCTGGCAAAAGACTACGGGGTTCTCACCCTTGCTCTGAGGTATGCCATAGCCATCGTGCTTCCTATTGTCGGAACCTTTTTCCTTGTCTTCTCCGTAATCGAAGACTCCGGCTACCTCCCCCGGCTGGCAATGCTGGTGGACCGCGTTTTCAAGTGGGTCGGCCTGAGCGGGCGGGCGGTAATACCCATGACCCTCGGCTTCGGGTGCGACACTATGGCCACCATGGTCACCAGGACTCTGGAATCGCCCCGGGAACGGGTGATCGCAACCCTGCTGCTCGCCCTGGCAATCCCCTGTTCCGCCCAACTGGGTGTAATCCTGGCCATTCTATCCGGAAGGCCAAAGGCGATGGCTGTTTGGGTGGGATTTATCCTCCTGGTCTTTCTTCTGGTAGGTTTTTTAACTGCCAGGCTGATGCCCGGGGAGCCATCCGGTTTCTACATGGAACTGCCACCCATGCGCTGGCCGAGGTGGCAGAACGTACTCATGAAAACGTACACCAGGATGCAGTGGTACTTCGTTGAAGTGCTGCCGCTCTTCATCCTGGCCAGTGTTTTGATCTGGTTCGGGGAGTTAACAGGGGTCTTCCAGTTCCTGACCACCGTTTTGACCCCTGTGGTCAAGTGGCTAGGATTGCCGGCGCAGACGGCGCAGGTGTTCCTGTTCGGATTTTTCAGAAGGGACTACGGCGCCGCAGGATTGTTCGACCTCTACCGCAGCGGAGGACTTACGGGTACACAACTGGTGGTGGCGTCGACCACCCTGACCCTGTTTGTGCCATGCATCGCCCAGTTCACCATGATGATCAAGGAGCGCGGGGTGAAAACCGCAGTCGCCATAGCCTCCTTTATCTTTCCTTTCGCCTTTTTGTCGGGATACCTCCTTTACCGGTTGATCCTTTTCCTGGGGGTGAACCTGTGATCAGGTGCTCTTTTTGCGGCTTGGAATTTCCGGAGAAGGCCGCCGTTGCCGGTTGCGGCGGCTGCCCCTGGCACAGAGCGTGCGGCAAGCTGAAGTGCCCACGCTGCGGCTATGAAATACCTAAAGAACCGGGATTGATCAGGTGGTTGAAAAAATGGATGGGGGGAAGAAGACATGCCGGTTAATGTGGTAACCCTTGCCAACCTGGAGGTAGGCCAGCACGGCAGAATTTTCTCCCTGACCAACAGCAACCCCAACAAGGTCAGGAAGCTATTAGCCCTGGGGCTTTACCCGGGGCTCCCGATCAGGGTGATCCAGAAGTTTCCTTCGTACGTCATACAGGTGGGCCACACCCAGCTTGCTGTCGACAGAGAAACAGCTCAAAGCATCGAGGTGGCTAAAGAACCAGGGGCAGGTGCGGCCTGCCGCCGCTACCGTTACCGGCACGGGTTGTGGCGGCGGTTGTTAAATCACCGGGATTCGTCCTCCCCAGGATAAAACAAAGAACCTGGCCGGGATCCAGGTTCTATTAACAAAAAGGTGTCGTTTATTATCTTCCTTTTCCTTCCCCCGCAGCCGCCTTGAGGCGAGCGATGGCGCGCTTCAGGGCAAGCTCGGCCCGGACGTAGTCCAGATCCCGGGCCTTTTCCTGGAGACGCCGTTCGGCTCGCTTCTTGGCCTCCTGGGCCCGTAACACATCGATGTCTTCACCCCGCTCGGCAGTATCCGCCAGGACCCGGAGGGTGTTTTCCCTCATCTCGAAGACTCCAAGGTTGCACGCCACGGTGTGGGATTTTCCCTCCTTGCGGTACCTGATCACGCCGATATCCAGACCGCCGAGGATAGGCACGTGGTTTCGCAGAATACCCAGGGAGCCGTTAACGGCGGGAAGCACCACCGATTCCACTTCTTCGGAGACGACAACCTTCTCTGGATTTACTATTTCCAGCTTAAAACTCTTCATTAACCTGCGTCCTCCGCTTCGCGGGCACGGGCCACGACTTCGTCAATGGTTGATGCCATGTGGAAGAACTGTTCGGGGATCTCGTCGTGGCGGCCCTCCAGGATTTCCTTAAATCCCCTTATGGTTTCCTTAATAGGCACGTAGACTCCGGGCCTGCCGGTAAAGGCCTCCGCTACGAAGAACGGCTGGGACAGGAAGCGCTGGATCTTCCTTGCCCGGGCCACCGTCAGCTTATCCTCATCGGATAGTTCGTCCATCCCGAGAATGGCAATGATGTCCTGCAGGTCCTTGTAACGCTGGAGCACCTTCTGAACACCGCGCGCCACCGTATAGTGTTCCTCCCCCACCACCGCCGGGTCAAGGATGCGGGAGGTGGAGTCAAGCGGGTCCACCGCGGGGTAGATACCGATTTCGGTTAAGGCCCTGGAAAGAACGACCGTCCCGTCCAGATGGGCAAAGGTCGTAGCCGGAGCCGGGTCGGTCAGGTCGTCCGCCGGGACATAGATCGCCTGGACGGAAGTGATCGAACCCTTCCGCGTGGAGGTGATCCGCTCCTGCAAAAGACCCATGTCCGTCGCCAGGGTTGGCTGGTAACCTACGGCGGACGGCATTCTCCCAAGCAGGGCGGATACTTCCGAACCCGCCTGGGTAAAACGGAAGATGTTGTCGATAAAGACCAGTACATCCTGGCCACCCTGGTCCCGGAAGTACTCTGCCAGGGTCAGGCCCGTAAGACCGACCCTCAGGCGGGCTCCCGGGGGCTCGTTCATCTGGCCGAACACCATGGCGCACTTGTCAAGAACCCCGGACTCCTTCATTTCCAGCCAGAGGTCGTTACCTTCCCTGGTTCTCTCACCCACACCGCAGAACACGGAATAGCCGCCGTGCTCATAAGCGATGTTCCGGATGAGTTCCATAATAACAACCGTCTTGCCCACACCGGCACCGCCGAAAAGGCCGATCTTGCCGCCTTTTGCGAAAGGAGCCAGGAGATCGATGACCTTGATCCCCGTTTCCAGCATCTCCCGGGCCGGGCGCTGCTCCACAACCGAAGGGGGAGCGTGGTGAATCGGCCGGTACTCCTGTGTCTCCACCGGCCCCAGTTCGTCAATCGGCTGCCCGAGCACATTGAACAGACGGCCGAGGGTTTCTTTCCCCACCGGGACCTTGATGGGTGCACCGGTGTCCAGGGCGCGCATCCCCCGCCGCAAACCATCGGTGGAAGCCATGGCAACGCACCGCACAGTATTGTTTCCGAGGTGCTGCATTGCCTCTAAAGTCAGGTCTATTTCCTCCTTAAGGCTTGCCCTGATCTCTTCATCCTGATCGCAACTCCTGATCTTCATGGCATTGAAAAGGTCGGGAAGACACCCTGGAGGAAATTCGATATCAACCACAGGACCAATGACCTGGACCACTTCACCGTAGTTTCCTTCGCTCAATTCAATACCTCCTTATCCTTTCAACGCTTCCGCCCCGGTGACGATTTCCGACAGTTCCTTTGTAATCGCCGCCTGTCTTGCCTTGTTGAATGACAGGGTCAGCTGGCTAATCATTTCCCCGGCATTTTCGGTGGCATTTCCCATTGCCAGCATACGGGCGGCGTGCTCGCTGACCTTTGCCTCCAGCATGGCACGGTAAACCTGGGCCTCCACAAACCGGGGCAAAACGATGTCAAGGACCCTCTCCGGGCCGGGTTCGTAGATGTAATCGTCTGCCCGCCTGCTTTCATTTCCATCGCCTGTGGGAATCTCTATAGGCAGGAGGCGTCTCACCACCGGGCGCTGCCTGGAAGTCGATACAAACTCGGTATAAACCAGGTTGATCTCATCCAGTGCGCCGCTTTCGTATAGTTTTAATATACTTCGCACAACCTCCCGGGCGGCGTCAACCCCCGGCTCATCACCAATTCCAGTAAAATCGGCCAGCAGATCGTATCCACGCCGCCGGAAGAAATCGCGGCCCTTGCGGCCTACCGCCACGATACTTCTGGCATCCCTTTCCTTTAAAACATCCTGGGCAAACCTGATCACCCGTGCGTTGAATGCTCCGCACAGGCCGCGGTCGGAGGTAAAGACCACAAAACCGGCGTTCCTAACCTCCCGCTCCACAAGGAGAGGATGGGAAACGTCTTCAAGGGAAGCAGCTATACGCCCGGCCATTTTGCGAATCTCCTCGGCGTAGGGTCTTGCCGATTCAACCCTTGACTGGGCACGGCGCAGGCGCGCTGCCGCCACCATTTCCATGGCCTTGGTGATCTGCTCGGTGTTTTTGATGCTCCGGATGCGCCGTTTGATGTCACGCATTTGCTCCGGCATAGACTGGCGTCACCTACCTTAGTAAATAGATGTCCGAGGCAGGATGTCAGATGTCGGAAGCCCGCAGGAAATATCTAACGCCAGTTACGGATCAACCTCCAACCCTGACTTCGCCTGCATTTACATCTTTCTAATGGTGCCGCCTGGGCGGCATGAGCGTCTAACTTCACTTTTTCAGGCTGATTTCTGGATTGAAGAGGCGGCGCCGAATTGATCCACAAATTCCTTGATCACCTTGTTTAAACGATCCGCCAGTTCCTCGGAAATGATCTTCTTTTCCCTGATTTCCGCAAGAATCTCAGGGTACCCGTTCCGGAGGTAAACCAGGAACTCCTTCTCGAATTCCTGAATCGATTCCACCGCGAGGCTGTCGAGAAAACCGTTGACTCCCGCGTAAATAACCGCCACCTGTTCCTCGACGGGCATGGGGGCGTACTGACCCTGTTTCAAAAGCTCGGTCATCCTCTCCCCACGGGCCAGCCGGGCGAGAGTGGTCTTGTCCAGGTCGGACCCGAACTGGGCAAAAGCGGCCAGTTCACGGTACTGGGCAAGGTCAAGGCGGAGACTCCCGGCGACCTGGCGCATCGCCTTGATTTGGGCGGAACCGCCCACACGGGAAACCGAGATACCCACGTTGATGGCAGGCCTGATACCTGCGTAGAAAAGGTCGGGCTCCAGGTAAATCTGGCCGTCGGTAATCGAGATCACGTTGGTCGGGATATAGGCCGAGACGTCCCCCGCCTGGGTCTCGATGATCGGAAGAGCGGTTAGAGATCCGCCTCCCATTTCATCGCTCAGCTTGGCAGCCCTCTCCAGCAGACGGGAGTGGAGGTAGAAAACGTCCCCAGGGTAAGCCTCCCGGCCCGGCGGCCGCCGCAAAAGGAGGGAAAGTTCGCGATATGCCACCGCATGCTTGGACAGGTCGTCGTAAACCACCAGGACATCCTTGTGTTCGTCGTACATGAAGTATTCTCCCATGGCACACCCGGCGTAAGGCGCCAGGTAAAGCAGCGGGGCGGGATCGCTGGCAGTGGCAGTAACCACGATGCTGTAGTCCATGGATCCGGTCTCCTCAAGCTTCTGGATGACGCCGGCCACCGTGGACGCCTTCTGGCCAATGGCCACGTAGATGCAGATCACGTTCTGCCCCTTCTGGTTGATGATGGTATCCACCGCCAGAGCGGTCTTGCCGGTCTGGCGGTCGCCGATGATCAGCTCGCGCTGGCCGCGCCCGATGGGAATCATGGAGTCCACGGCCTTGATCCCCGTCTGCAGGGGTACCTTCACCGGCTGCCGCTTTACCACGGAAGGAGCAAGGAATTCCACCGGGCGGAACCTGTCCGTTTCAATTGGGCCCTTCCCGTCCAGGGGTTGTCCAAGGGAGTTGACCACCCTCCCGATCAGGGCGGGTCCTACAGGCACCTCTACGATTCTGCCCGTGCTGCGGACGGTATCTCCCTCCTTGATGTGGGCATAAGGCCCCAGGAGAACGACACCGATGTTATCCTCTTCCAGGTTGAGGACCATCCCGTAAACGTCGCCGGGAAAAAGCAAAAGTTCGCCAGCCATAGCCTTTTCCAGCCCATAAACACGGGCGATACCGTCCCCCACCTGAATCACCGAACCGACGTCGGCTACATCAATTTCTGTCTGATAGCGCTCAATCTGGGTTTTGATGAGGGAACTGATTTCTTCGGCACTAATGTTCATTTACGTTCCCACCTCTAGCTTTCCTAAAGATCTGTCAGCGAGTCGCGTCCCCATCAAAGCCAAACGCCTGGTGACGCTCCCATCAATGATCCGGTCACCCACCTTGACCACCATACCGCCGATCAGCTCCGGGTGCACGCTTACTTTCAATTCAATTTGCTTGCCGAAATGTTTTTCCAGCACCTGCCGCACCCTTGCTTCAGCTTCGGGGTCAAAGGGGAAGGCGGTTTTCACTTCCGCCACGGCAATATTCCGTTCCGCTCGTAAAAGATCCGCAAAGATTTGAGCGATACCGCCCAGGTAACGCTCCCGGTGCTTATCCACAAGCAGTTCGATAAAAGCCATAACCGTGCGCGAGACCAGTTTCTCCCATAGTGCTCGCACAATTTCCTTTTTCCGGCGGGAGGAGATCCTTTGATGCTCCAGCAGATCCTTTAAAGCAGGATCCTCCAGGAATTTAGATATGAGCTGGAGGTCGGAGGCCACTGCATCAAGACTGCCCTGTTCCCTGGCTACCTGAAACAGGGCTCTGGCGTAACGGCGGGCGATTGCATTTTGCATCAATGAACTTCCCCTACCTCATCCAGGAACTGATCCACCATCTTTATATGATCTTCTTTTGCCACAGTCCTGCCCAAAATCTTTTCAGCCACCATCACAGCCAGGGTAGCCACCTCCTGGCGCAGCGCCTTCAGGGCCTCATCGCGCTCTCGCTGGATTTCCTGGTGAGCCTTCTCCAGCAGCGTTGCGGCCTCTGCCCTGCTCTGTTCCAGCAGGGCGGCGCGCGCCTCCTCCCCAACCCTGGTCGCCCTGGCAACTATCTCCTGGGCCTCCTGCCTGGCTCCGGCCAGCTTGTTGCGGTAGTCCTCAAGCATCGCCTCCGCCTCGGCCCGCGCCTGCTCAGCCTCGGTGATGTTGCGCCTGATCTCGTCACTGCGGTTGTCCAGAAACTTGATGACAGGGTTATAGAAAAATTTATACAAGATGGCAAGAATCACGAGAAAATTGATAATTGCCCACGTGAACTCGTACCAAGTAAATTCCACTTGAAATTCCCCTCCATCAGGTGGGTCAAAGACCGGGGGCGTCTTGCAAGGTTGAACCAAAACGCCCCCGGGGAGATCCCAAAGACCTTTGACTAACCAATTTTTCCAAGCAACATAAAAGAAATTAAGAGTCCGTAAATGGTCAACGCTTCCATAAAAGCCAATGCGATGATCAGCGTTGTTCGCAGTTCTCCAGCGGCTTCCGGCTGGCGAGCGATTCCTTCCATGGCCTTTGATGCTGCATTACCCTGTGCCAGGGCGGGGCCGATCGTGGCGATCCCCATTGCAAGGGCAACTGCCAGCGCAATGATTGCATTTACCATATTGTCTCCCCCCTTTCCGAATCATTCCTGCTTTCAATTTCAGCACACTTTCCTGCAGTCAGTTATTTTATTTCTAGGCCGCCTCATAACACAAGATTTACGGCCAGACTGCCGGCTCAATTGCTCTTTCAATGGCCCTCGGCAGTAGCAGTGGAAATGTAAATCGCTGCAAGTGTTGTGAATACCAGGGCTTGGATAAAGCCGAAAAGAATGCCCAATATCTGCATCGGAATAGGAGAAAAGTAGGGTGCCAGGCTGAACAGGACCGCCGCCACGGTTTCTTCACCAAAAATGTTGCCGTAAAGTCGGAGGGAAAGAGATAAAGGTTTGACGAGTTCCTCAATGATATTCAAAGGCAATAAAAGCGGGATGGGCTTTATGAAGTGGGCGAGGTAACCCAGGCCCTTTTCCCGGATTCCTGCCACCTGCACCAGGACAAAAACCACGATGGCCAGGCCGATGGTCACGCTCCAGGTGCTCGTTGGGGGCTTGAAGCCCTTCAGGTGGCCCGCCCCGGGGAAAATCCCCGACCAGTTGGAAAACAGAATGAAAAGGAAGAAGGTCGCTAAAAAAGGGAAGTAGCGGCGCGCCTTTTCAGGGCCCAAAATGCCTCCGAAAAAGTTCAGCAGCCCTTCAATGGTAAACTCGGCCAAACTCTGCAAACGACCGGGCACCTTTTGCAAATTTCTCGAGACAACCAGACCGAGAATAAACAATACCGCCATGATCGCCCACATGGTTGTGACATGGCTTGTAACCGGCAAACCAAAAATTTTAAACAAGATGTCGCTGGTGTGACCCTCCACTTCCCGTACCCCTTTCATCCTTGTCCTGTTTAAACTATTTTAACAAAAAATTAAAAATAATTTAATCACCTGTATCGGTCGTAATTGCCGGAATAGTCAAGGAATCATCCTGTAGGACTTCCTTTTTGTTTGGACTTCCGGTGTTCATCCCTGTCCTTTATCAATTCCAGAACAGCAGTGACATTCTTCATCACCGTGAGACCGATTCCCGTCCCCGCAATCGTCCAAACATCCCGGAAAATCCAGTAAATGGACAGAAGTGCAGCGATATTAATAAAATAGCGTGTTATATAACAGTTGACAACGGATAGGATCTTATCCCTTGGAGGTCGGTTTTCATTTTTCTTTACCACCAGTTTGAGATAATAATAATTGCCGACACTTACCGCAGTCCCCCATAACAAACCGATGAATAAAAACTTCCAGAGCACGGCGGGTCATCACTCCTTACCCCCACCGTCAAGAGATTGATTGAGCATCCGAAAAACAGCGCGAAAACCTGCTGCGATACCGAAAAGAGCAAAGACGATCGTAAACCAGGAATCAGTCCTGTGCAGCAACCACTTGTCGAGGTAATGCCCCATGTAATAGCCGATCAAAACAGCAGCCGCCAGGGTAATCCCCACATTTGTCATCAGTCCCAGCACCCGCCAGGCGGCGGCAGCAGGGCGGTTTTTTTTCTTGACCATACATTACCCTACCTTTTGATCAAAACAGGGGCCTATATATTATTCGCTTATTACATCGAAAATCCTCTTTAAAAATACGGCCAGTAAAAAAATTTATATACGAAAGGCTGGCGGGCAAAATGCCTCCGGCGCCGGACCCCTGTTAAAATACCATAAAACGGCCTGCACGATGCGACTTGCAGCCTTGCCGTCCCCGTAGGGGTTGACGGCTTCCGCCATCTCCCGGTAGGCATCCCGATCCTCGAGCAGGCGGCTCACCGCCGCCTCCACCCGGTCACGGTCCGTCCCCACCAGCCTGGCGGTACCGGCTGCCACGGCCTCCGGGCGTTCCGTCACATCCCGCAGGACAAGGACGGGCTTGCCCAGGGCCGGCGCCTCCTCCTGGATCCCCCCGGAGTCTGTGAGAACGAGGTGCGCCCTTTTCATGACGTTGACGAAGGGAAGGTAGTCGAGGGGCTCGGTCAGGTAGACGCGCTTGACTCCCGCCAGAACCCGGTCCACCTCCCTGCGCACAGCAGGGTTTTTGTGAACCGGAAAGATAACCCCAAGGTCCGGGTAGTGATCCAGCAGGCCGCGGAGGGCCAGGTAAACCTCCCGCAGGGGCCCCCCCAAGTTCTCCCGCCGGTGGGTGGTCAAAAGGATGACCCGGCCGTTCTCCAGAAAAGCCCGCTCCAGTTCGGGTTCCAGCCGGAAGGGTTTTTGGACCGCCAGTTGCAGGGCATCGATGACGGGGTTTCCGGTGATGACAATCCTTTTGCCGTCAATGCCCTCTTTCAGCAGGGCGTCCCTGGCAGTAGCCGTGGGAGCAAAATGGAGATCCGCCAGGTGCGAAGTCAGGACACGGTTGATCTCCTCCGGAAAGGGTGCATACTTCTCGTAGGTCCTTAAACCGGCTTCCACGTGGCCCACCGGAATCCGTAAGTAAAAAGCGGCCAGGGCCCCGGCAAAGGTTGTGGTGGTGTCCCCCTGCACCAGCACCATGTCCGGCTCTTCCCGGGCGAGGATATTTTTTAAACCTCGCAGTACCGCCTCCGTAACATCAAAAAGATCCTGACCAGGCCGCATGATGGCCAGGTCGTAATCGGGCTGCAGGGAGAAAACCCGCAGGACCTGATCGAGCATCTCCCGGTGCTGTGCCGTGACCACCACCCGGCTCTCGACGCTGTCGGGGCGGCTCTCCAATTCTTTAATCACGGGAGCCATTTTAATTGCTTCCGGTCTTGTGCCGAAGATGCTCAATACCCTGATTTTTTTCCTCATGGCCTCTGCCGCCGTTCTGTGCTACTCCACACGAAGATAGCCTTTTTTGATCAGCTTCTTGATGTGGCGCTCCAGGGCGGCCCCAACGTCCGCCCCATACTCCTCTTCCAGCACGAACATGAGGGATACCGCCGTCTGGGCCACGTCCAGCAGTTCCCTTAAAATGCAGTCAACCACCTGCTGCTCGTTCAAGACCAACTGCTCGCCGCTCAAACCCCGGAACTTGCCGATGGCCTGGGCGAGTTCACCCGCCTCTTCCATCAGCTTCAGAGCGGTCGATTCCAGGGTTGGCGTCAGGTTGTTCAGGCGCGGCAGCGTGATGTCCTTCGTCTTGATCTC
This sequence comes from Clostridia bacterium, assembly GCA_902812435.1. Taxonomy (GTDB): domain Bacteria; phylum Bacillota; class DSM-12270; order Thermacetogeniales; family Thermacetogeniaceae; genus DULK01. Next base: position 23,416 of record CADDZA010000007.1, on the reverse strand, counting down.
AGTCACCCTCTCCCGTCTCGGGCCCCATGCTGATCAGCTTCACCCCTGCCTCTCTGAAAATATCGAGGGCGAGCCGGTCAGGGTAGTCCCCCTGAAAAAATACTTCCTTTATTTCTGCATTGCAGATCATTTTAGCACACAGGGTGCAGGGCCGGTGCGTGATATAAAAGGTCCCGCCCCTGATGCTGATTCCGTGCAGGGCGGCCTGAATGATGGCATTCTGCTCGGCGTGCAGCCCCCGGCATAGCTCGTGCCGTTCACCGGAAGGAACCCCGAGCTTCTCCCTCAGGCAGCCGGTCTCGGCACAGTGTGGCAAACCCGCCGGCGCTCCGTTATACCCGGTGCAGAGGATGCGGCGTTCTTTGACGATGATTGCTCCAACCTTGCGTCGCACACAGGTGGAACGCCGCGCCACAACCCGGGTGATCTCCATGAAGTAGTCGTTCCAGCCAGGCCTGTCCAGCAGAATCATCCCCTATTCCCGATAAAGGGGAAAAGCACTGCACAGTTTCCGTATGATCCGGCGGGCTTCCTCCTGTTTTGCGGCATCGCCGGGGTGGGAAAGGACGCAATGGATTGCCCTCCCGATAAGCTCCATTTCCTGTTCCTTCATGCCTCGGCTCGTTACGGCGGGAGTGCCGATGCGGATTCCGCTGGTAACCTGCGGGCCCTGCGGGTCCGCAGGAATGGTGTTCTTATTTACTGTTATTCCCACTTCATCCAGGATTGCTTCCGCTTCTTTCCCCGTGAGGTTCTTGTTGCGGAGGTCCACAAGAATCAGGTGGTTGTCGGTCCCCCCGGAGACCAGGAAAAAACCGTACCCGATCAGGGTTTCCCCCAGGGCGCGGGCGTTTTTCACCACCTGCTGCTGGTAGAGGCGGAACTCCTCGGACTGGGCCTGCTTCAGGCAGACGGCCTTGGCGGCGATCACGTGCATCAAGGGCCCGCCCTGAATGCCCGGGAAGACGGCCTTATCGATGTCGGATGCGTATCTTTCCCGGCACATGATCATCCCGCCCCGGGGGCCCCGCAGGGTTTTGTGGGTGGTGGTTGTGACAAACTCGGCAACGGGAACCGGGTTTGGATGCAACCCGGCAGCCACCAGGCCGGCGATGTGGGCCATGTCCACCATGAGGTATGCTCCGACTTCCCTGGCAATCTCTGCAAAGGCGGTGAAATCTATAATCCTGGGATAAGCGCTCGCTCCCGCTATGATCAGGCGGGGCCGCACCTCGAGAGCCTTTTTCCGGACCTCCTCGTAGTCAAGATAACCGTCGTCGTTGACCCCGTAAAAGTGGCTTTCGTAGTAATTCCCGGAAATATTGGCACGGCTGCCGTGGGTCAGGTGTCCGCCATGGGTGAGGTTCATGCCCAGGATGCGGTCGCCGGGTTTCAAAACCGCAAAGAACACCGCGGTATTCGCCTGTGTACCCGAGTGGGGCTGTACATTTACATGATCCGCACCGAAAATGGCCTTCGCCCTCTCCCTGGCCAGGTTCTCCACCACATCCACGTATTCACAACCGCCGTAGTAGCGGTGCCCGGGATATCCCTCGGCATACTTGTTCGTCATCACTGAACCCTGCGCTGTGAGAACCGCCCGGTCGACGAAGTTCTCCGAGGCGATCAGTTCTATCTTTTCCTGCTGCCGTCTTGCTTCAGACCGGATGGCTGCGGCAACCTCGGGGTCTACCGGCATCAGATACTTATCTATGCAATCCATGCTCTACCTCCTGTTTTTCCCGTGGGATGACCGGTTCAAATGTTTTTACAGTGTTTTTCCTCTAGGGCACGGATCTTGGCGATGCGCCGGGCGTGACGACCCCCCTGGAAGCCGGTCTTCAGCCACTCCGAAACGATCCGGCAGGCCATGTCGGGATCGGTAACCCTCTCCCCAAGGGTCAGTATGTTGGCATCATTATGCTCACGGGCGGCCCGTGCCGTAAAGACATCGTGGCAGAGGGCTGCCCTGATGCCCGGGACCTTGTTTGCAGCGATCACCATTCCTATTCCCGTGCCGCAGATCAGAATCCCGAAATCAGCCTCACCCCGTGCCACAGCCTCGGCCACCGGTTCGGCAATATCCGGGTAATCCGCCGGTTCGGGACAACTCACCCCGAAGTCCGAAAACTCGATCTGGGGTGAACTGAAGCGGTTCTTAACCTCTTCCTTCAGGTGAAAACCGGCATGATCGCTTCCAATCGCAATACGCATGGGACTTACCTTCCTTGAAACAGATGTTGGACAGGAGGTCAGAGGTCAGATGATTGTCGGAACCTGCTAACGCCAGTTCCGAACCTAATCTCCACTCTGTCTTCACTGCCATTTTCATCATTCTTTTTTGGCCCGGCACTTAACGATACTTATGACAAATAAAAATGTGAAAGTTCAAATTCAGATCGACATCAATTGCCGGGAAACTGCCAATGTTAAGATTTCGTGATCAAGTTCCCTATTTCCTCTTTTTTATTGGAATAACAACAGCATTCACTCCTCCGCCAGGCGCCTGATTGCCGCTTCGATCGCCCTGGCGAGTTCTGCGGCGCACTCCTCGTAAACTTCCCGGGACTGCCCGAAAGGGTCCGGAATATCATACCGGGACAGTTCCTCCTCCAGGCGGCGCAGCTCACTGGTCTCCGGGCGGAGCTCCTCCTTCAATAGATCCTGCCAGGAAACCAGCTCGTCTTCTATCTCTTGGAGACGCTTCAGGATTTCCGCCCTTTCCTGCTCCAGCCTGCTGATGTGTTTGCCGTGGGCAGCCTGGAACCTGATCTTCTTTTCTTCGATCTTTCTCAGGACCTCATTCAAACGGGAGGCCTGTTCCGCCTGCAAACCCTGACCACTGTATTCTTTCAAAACAAAAACCTTATTTCGAGCTTCGGGGTAAAGCTCGAGCAGGTGTCGTTTCTGGCTTGCAGTCATGGTAAAAATCAAATCCGCCTGCCGTACCTGTTCCAGGTTCAACTGCACCGCCCGGTGGTCTTTGAGGTCGATTCCTTCGCTCGCCAGGACGGCCCGCGCTTCCTCGCTGGCCGGAGCACCGGGAAAAGCGGCGAGCCCCGCCGAGGCAACCTCAATCCTGTCCTCCAGGTTCAAGCGGCGCAGGACCTTGCGGGCGAGGCGCTCGGCCATAGGACTCCGGCAGGTATTGCCCGTGCAGACAAACAAAATCCGCTTCATCAGCCACTTCACCCCTTCGTTAGCCGTAACATAAAGACCTTTATAATCCCAGCAGCAGCTTAAAGCCGATCCCGGCCAGAACCATTCCGCCCAGGAGTTCTGCCCAACTGCCGGCCCAGCGCCCGAGAAAGCGCCCCAATGCCAGTCCGGCACCTGTCATCATTGCGGCGACCGCCCCGATCACAAGCACCAGGTAAGGCGGGCCATGGGTTGAGGTGCCCAAACCGACGCCAACCCCGAAGGCGTCAACGCTGACGCTCCAGCCCATGGTGAGCAGTCCTCCCCACCGGATAGGGGGCCTGGCCAGAGGGGCGCCGAGAAGCTTTTTAGCCTCTCGAAAGCTCATCACCGAACGTCGCCAGGGCAGACCCTCCATGATCATACGTCCTCCCAGCAATACCAGGACCCCTCCCCCTATTAAAACCGCAACCTTTCCGATCAATCCCCCCAGCAGGTTGCCCACGAACATGCCTGCCAGGGGCATCACCACATGGAAGACTCCCACCGTCCCCGCCATTTTTAGAATGCTGTTGGATATAAGGTTGCCTATCCCCATCCCCACGGCCAGCGAAAAGGCATCGGTTCCGAGGGCAACCGCCAGCAAGATAACCATCAACCATTCAGGCAATAAAAAACCGCCCTTCAGTATATTTTAAATAGATCGATTCTCCGCCGCCCGGCACAGGCGGTTCATCACTGCAAGACCAATTCCCGCCGCCGGTATTGTTTCTACTAGAATTATATCCACTTCATGATCATCGCAATTACGCAGGGCACTGAAAAAGCGACTTGCAATTTCCGGCGGGTTCCGGCGGGAACCGAGAATCTCCAGGTGCGCCGGCGGTATGGTGCTTTCCAGGTAGGAAACAGCGTTCTCCTTCGTCGCCAGTACGCCGATCCTGAGGTCCTGATGCGAGTTTAGGTAATCCCTGATCTTGGCCGCTTGCCGGTCCGGATCCCCGGTAACCATGATCACCCGGGCGCGAGGGGCATAATGCTTGAAAAACAGCCCGGGACAAGGGGCGGTAGTGGTCGCTTCACTCCCTGCCCCGTTTTCGGGGTTTTCGGGAGTGCCGTTCAGTACGGCTTCATGGAGCTTGACTTCCACTCCCAAAGCCTTTTCAATTTGCTCCCTGGTCACTCCGCCGGGCCTCAAAAGAACCGGCCGGTCGCCGGCGAGACTCAGGATGGTGGACTCCACCCCCACCTCGGTGGGACCCCCGTCAAGGATGACATCTATCCTGCCGTCAAGATCCGACCGAACATGCGCGGCGCAGGTAGGGCTCGGGTGTCCGGAAAGGTTGGCGCTCGGGGCGGCAATGGGAACACCGCTCGACTCGATCAGGGCGAGGGCAACCGGATGGGCGGGATAACGCAGGGCAACGCCGGGCAGCCCGGCCGTTACCGCATCCGGAACCGCGGAGGCGCGCGGCAGGATCAGGGTCAGGGGGCCGGGAAGAAACAGGCGCGCCAGGGTCTCCGCCTCGGGAGGCCATGTCGACACCAGCCCCCTGGCCTGGTCCAGGGAGGAGACGTGCAGGATCAGGGGGTTTCCCCTCGGTCTCCCCTTGGCCTGGAAGATCTTCTCCACAGCTTCCGGGTCCAGCCCGTTCGCCCCCAACCCGTAGACCGTCTCGGTGGGAAAGGCCACCGTTCCTCCTTCCCTGATCACCCGGGCCGCAGCCTCAATAATATCAGGTGCCGGGTGCTCCCTGTCCACCTTGTAATAGCGAGTTGTTTTGACCTGTCTCATCATCCCACCTGCACCGTTTTTCTATCCCGGTATTATGATCTCCATTTCACCTGCAGAATACCGACGTTGAAATTCACCACCAATAGCATACATCAACGCAGCCACAATTTCCAATATTCACAGCCATTTCGCCCCCAGGCGGCAAGGCCCGGCCGTTAAACAACCGGGCCTTCGTATTAATACCACCGTGCCCGGATCATGCCATTATAAGGGCGATCATGGCCGCAACAACGGTGATCAGCACCGAGATCAGAAATGCCGTCCTGATCACCCTGCTCTCGATTCCCAGGGCGTCAATGGTCGCCGCGGCGTTCTGGAGCTTGGCCGGAGAGATGACGCTGGCCAGGCCGCCGCCGATGGCGGTTGCCGCGGTCACCACCAGGGCGTTGACGTTGAGCATTTTCGAGGTCAGGAGGTGGTACTTCGTGAACATGGCAATGGTGGATGCCTCGCTGCCGCTGATAAAGCCGCCGAACAGCCCCATAAAGGCGCTGATGAAGGGATAAAAGGCGCCGAAGGCCAGGGCTGAACCCCGGGCGAGAACCCAGATCATGTTGGAAGCCGGCTCCACAACTTTCCACACCCCGCCCACGTTTTGAAGCCCGGAATTATTCATAACAAAGGCTATAGCAAAGAATACGGCGGCGGAGAGCACCGGCCTGGGAGCCCGCCGCACCCATCTTGAAAGGGTATAACGCATCGCCTGACCGGTCGGCTTCAAAAAGGCAAAAGCCAGTACGGTGCTGATCAGCACCCAGGTATAGGCATTCCAGAGCATCCTGGTATTGATGACCTGGCCGGGGATGACGGAAACGGGCATGGCCAGGTCCTCAAACAGCACTTTGAAAAACGGCGGGTAGAAGTTGATGACAAAGGATACGGCGACGAGTATGATCCAGGGCGACAGGGCGGCCCACAGGGACATCTCCTTTTCCACCGACAGGTCCTCACCGGTCAGCCTCGATCTGTCGAGCACCGGCTTGCCTAATATTTTCAAATATAAAAGCATCACCAGGATCGTGCAGGCCCCCGCCACAACACCCGTCAGGACAACCCCCGAGCTCAAGGCCGGGAGATAGCCCATGGCAATGGCCACGCCACCGTTTGTAACACCTGCGATGATGCAGGGAACGATCCCCTCCCGCATCAGCTTGAATCCGCCGGCGATCCACAGCATGCCAAAGCCGATCAGGGTGGAAATGACCGGCAGGAATTTGGCGAAAACCTGGGCGGACTGGACCAGTGGGGTTCCGGTCAGGTCGGCGTAGACCACCAGGGGAGCTCCCAGCAGGGAGAAGGTGCACAGGGCGTCGAAGCCCAGGGCCGGTAGGGCAACCGCCACAAAGGTTGAATAACCGAGGGCGATGAGGATCGGTGGCAGGATTGAAACCGGCGTGGCTCCCACCGCCACCAGGAGGGTCCCGGCCCCAACGTTGATCAGCATCACCTGCACGGCCTTATCCGCCGATGCCAGAGTCTTGACGAACACGGAAATCCTGCGCAGGGCACCGGTGGCTTCCATAAAGGTGATCTGCAGTATTGAAGTGGCGACCATTAGAGAAACGGGAAAAGAGGAGATCAATCCCGCAAGGCTTGACCGGAGTCCCACCTCGATGGAGGTGTTGAAAAAAAGAAAGGCGATCAAAAGGGTCAGCAACCATCCTGCAATGCCGCTCACATCCGCCGCTACCTGTTTCCACGCCATGAGGACTAAAATAACAACGATGGGAAGCAGCGTCAAAACAACGGCCCAGAGAAGGGGTAAGGATTTTCCTGCCATACTACCATTCCTTTCATCTTGCAATATGTTCGACAACTTATAGAATTAAGATCTGGTTGGGGTATCCCTCCTCTCCTGCCCGGTATGTAACCGGAAACGGCCGCCATTTTGCCATCCCGCCTCTTGCCGGGGCGGGGTATGAAGTACCGGCGACAGGCATATAATGATTCGTTAAATTAAGGCCGGTTCCTTCTCGCTGTGACAATTTTTCTGAAAATATGATACGGCTCGGTTTTATGGCATCTATTTCCTCCTATCAATCAGACAATGATAATTGTCACCTGGAGTATGTGACCGAAGCCTTTTTAATTGGTCAGGCCGGAAAAGGGATACGTGTTTCTGTTATCGCAGGAAAAATAGGTAGAGGTAGGCGTGACAGATCAGGATTGAGAGGATCATCAGGGGAAAAGCAACCCTGGTGAAGCCCATGAAGGAGAAGGGGTAACCCTTCTGCTTGGCGATGCCGGAGACGATCACATTTGCCGAGGCGCCGATGAGGGTGCCGTTACCGCCCAGGCACGCCCCGAGGGCCAGGGCCCACCACAGGGGAATTAGCGGCATTCCCGTCATCGCCCCCAGGTCCTTGATCAGGGGAATCATGGCAGCCACAAAGGGGATGTTGTCCACAACGGCAGAGGCCAGGGCGGCAAGCCACAGGACCAGCAAGCCTGTGGCGACCATGCTGCCCCCGGTGACGTGCAGTGACCATGTGGCAAGGGCATGGATCACTCCCACCTTCTCCAGGGCGCCGACGGCAACGAACAGCCCGGCGAAGAAAAAGATGGTGGACCAGTCAACAAACCAGAAGGCCTCCTCCGGGGTGCTGTCGGTCAGGAGCAGCATCAGCACCGCCCCCCCGAGAGCTATTGTGGCAGACTCAACATGGATAAACTGGTGAAGGAGAAACCCCAGGAAGGTGAGGCCGAGCACCAGGAGGCCCCTGCGGAGCAGGACGGGGTCGCGGATCTGGCCCTCCAGGTCGAGTTTCAGAAGCTCTTTCTTTTTCTCTTCACTCACCTGGAACTGGCGCCCCCACAGCAGCCAGAAAAGCGCGGCAGTTACCAGGAAAATGACAATAACAACCGGCCCCAGGTTTTTAATGAAATCCATAAAGACAAGCCTGGCGGCGCTCCCGATCATGATGTTCGGAGGGTCTCCGATCAGGGTTGCGGTTCCGCCGATGTTGGAGGCGATGATTTCCGCAAATAAAAAGGGATAGGGTGACACCCCCAGAACCTCGACGATGGAAAAGGTGACGGGAACGATCAGGATCACGGTGGTGATGTTGTCCAGCATGGCGGAAAGGACGGCCGTGATCACGGAGAGGATCAGCAGGATGCGGAAGGGTTCGCCGCATCCCAGTCGCCCCGACCAGACGGCCAGGTATTCAAACAACCCGGACTGCTGGGTAATCCCCACGATGATCATCATTCCGATGAGCAGGCCAAGGGTGTTGAAGTCAACGGCCGCAAAGGCCTCCCGCTGGCTTAAGATACCGAGCAAAACCAGTAGTATGGCACCGGCAAAGGCCACCACGGTCCTGTGCCCCTTGTTGAAGACGATCAGCCCGTAAATGGCAATAAAAATCGCAACAGCCGCAATCAACTGAATCTGCCCGCTCATCTTGGCCGTTCCCTTCTCAGGTGTTGTCCGTTCTGAATGCCCGTTAATTGTTTATTATATACTTAGTCAGGCGATAATCACAATATGCGGATAAGTTATTTCCTGATCGCGGTTACCAGCCTCTCCTCGCCCAGGTAATCCCTCTCCACGGTGACGTCCGACCAGTATCTTGCATCAAGCAGGCCGGCCAGCGCCCGGCCCTGCCCTTCCCCGATCTCGCAGGCCAGGAGCCCCCCGGGCTGCAAGAATGCAGCCGCCTGCGGGATCAGGCGCCTGTACAGATCCAGGCCGTCTTCACCTCCGTCAAGGGCGAGGCGGGGTTCCCGGCGCACATCCACAGGGAGTTTTTCCAGCTCCCGCCGGGGAATGTAAGGGAGGTTGGCGGCAACCACTGCCCCTGCCCCAACCCATCCCTTTTCGAAAACAGGCTCAAGCAGGTCGCCTTCAATGAACTCGATCCTTCCCGCCACGCCGTGCCGGGCGGCGTTCGACGCCGCAAGCCTTAAAGCCGCCCCGGAAACATCGGTGGCGATCAGGCGTACCTGCGGTTCGTAATAGGCCAGGCTGACGGCGATCGCCCCGGAGCCGGTTCCGACGTCCGCCGCCAGCACCACATCCCGGCGCCATTCCTTTAGAAACCCCAGAACCCTCTCCACGAGTAGTTCGGTTTCAGGTCGGGGGATCAACACCTCCGGCCCAACAGAAAAGGAAAGGGACATGAACTCCCTTTCCCCGGTGAGGTAGGCAACGGGCATCCCCGCCGCCCGCAGTTCAATGGATTTCCAAAAGTTATGGACAACGGCTTCGGGAACATCCCTTTCGGGAGCAATCAACAGTTCGGTCCGGGGCCGTCCCCATGTGTGAGCAAGCAGGACTTCCGCCTCCAGCCTGGGCGCCTCTATCCCGGCCTCCCGCAGGGCCTTCGTTCCCTTCCGCAGCAGCTCGCCACCTGTCATTCAGGCACCGGCTTCCTCCCCGGCGGGCAATTCCTGCTGAAGCTGTTCAGCGCGTTGAGCGGTGATCAGGGCGGTGATCACCTCATCAAGATCCCCTTCCAGGATATCGGAAAGCCTGTACAGGGTGAGGCCGATCCGGTGATCGGTCAGGCGCCCCTGGGGGAAGTTATAGGTCCTGATTCGTTCGCTGCGGTCCCCGCTGCCGATCATCGACCTGCGCATCGAGGAGATCTCCCCGTGCTGCTCCCGCTGGGCACGGTCCAGCAAACGGGCGCGCAAGACCCGCATGGCCTTCTCCTTGTTTTTATGCTGGGACTTCTCGTCCTGACAGGAGACGACAATGCCGGTCGGAATATGGGTGATCCTCACGGCGGACTGGGTGGTGTTCACCGACTGGCCCCCCGGCCCGCTGGAACAAAAAATATCGATCCGGATATCCTGCGGGTCGATCTGGACATCCACCTCTTCCGCCTCGGGCAGTACGGCAACCGTCGCCGCCGAGGTGTGTATCCTGCCCCCCGATTCCGTGACCGGGATCCTCTGCACCCTGTGTACGCCGCTCTCGTACTTCAGCTTGCTGTAAACCGATTCCCCGTTCACCTGGAAGATGATCTCCTTGAAGCCCCCCATGTCGGTGGGGTGGCTGCTGAGGACCTCCACCTTCCAGCCCTGCCGCTCGGCGTAGCGGCTGTACATGCGGAAGAGATCCCCGGCGAAAAGGGCCGCTTCCTCTCCACCCGTCCCGCTGCGGATCTCCACGATGACATTCTTCCGGTCCCTGGGGTCCCGGGGCAGAAGCAGGATCTTCAGTTCCTCTTCGAGCTTTTCCTTCTTTTCCTCGAGCTCTTCAAGCTCCGCCTCCGCCAGATCCCGCATCTCCGGGTCCCTCTCCTCCTCCAGGAGGGACCGGGTGTCCTCGATCTCCCGGCACACCCGCTTATAATCGCGATAGGTCGTCACGACCTCGGTGAGATCCGCGTGAGTTTTTGCGTATTTGCGCCATGTATCCATATCGGCAAGTACTGCCGGATCGCTCAACTTTTGCTCGAGATCAACGTAACGGGCCTCAAGACCCTCAAGTTTTTCCAGCATCACACATCACCACACTCAACTAAACTTGATACTTATTTTCGGGTTCGGGCTCTCCGTGCTGCTTACAGGCGGCACGAGAACTCTTTCGAAAGCGGTGATCGCTACCTCGATCATGCCTTCATCCGGTTCACCGGTGGTGAGCTTCTGCAGCCAGAGCCCGGGTGCGATCAGCCAGCCAACCCTTTCCCGGTGGCGCCGGGAGTAACGAATAAACTCATAGCCCATTCCGGCAACCAGCGGCAGGAGCAGCAGGCGGGCGCCAAATTTCCACCACCACGGTCCATTGCCCAGCAGGGCAAAGACAAAGATGCTGATGACCAGCACAACCAGCAAAAAGGAGGTGCCGCAGCTCGGGTGCACCGTGGAGCGTTTGGCCACCTCCGCCACGGTGAGTTGCGCTCCCTCCTCGTAGGTGTTAATCACCTTATGCTCCGCCCCATGGTATTGAAAAACCCGCCTGATGTCCTCAAAACAGCGGATTCCCAAAAGGTACGCCAGGAAGATGCCCAGCCTGGTGATCCCCTCGACAAGGTTTTGTCCCCAGGTCCCCGTCCAGGCCCTGGTCAAGTGTCCCAGCCAGGTGGGGATCAGGACAAAAAGCACGATACCGAACATCAATGCCAGGGCCACGGTTAGGCCGATCGCCAGGGAGCTGAGGCCGGCCTCTTCTTCGCCCTCCCCGGAAACCAGGGCTGCCGAAAGATTGAGGGCCTGGATCCCCAGCACCATCGACTCAATCAAAACCACAGTACCTCTTATCAGAGGCCACTTTAAAACAGGATATCTGTCCGTCCATGGATCCAGGTCCTTTTCATCAACCACGATCTCCCCCCCGGCACGCACTGCGGTGGCTACCGAACGGGGACCACGCATCATAACCCCCTCGATAACCGCCTGGCCGCCGTACTGAAAAGGAGCATCACTACCCTTCCGAGGCACTCTCCAGCCCCCCTTTTTGGCGCGAAAAAAGAGCAGCCTCGCAGCCGCCCTTACTAGCGCCCGTATTTCTTCCGGAACCTCTCAACTCTGCCGCCCTTTTCCACCACCCGGGCTCTGGTTCCGGTGTAAAAGGGATGGCAGTTTGAACAAACCTCCACTCTCATGTTCGGCACAGTGGAGCCCACCTCGAACCTGGCGCCGCAGGCGCAGGTAATGACGGCCTTTGAGTATTTCGGATGGATGCCCTCTTTCATCATTTTCACCTCCAGCTGTAACGGTGATTATTATAGCATACCCCCCACCCCTTGGCAAACTCTTTCCCCGTTGTGAACAGGCCAGCGGTCCTAATAACCGTCGTGCCTGGCAATTAATGGCACATACATGATTTCTCTTTTCCGTATAAAGGAACGGCAATCAGAAAATACTACTACCGATTTAAAATAAATTTTTGGAGGTGTTTTAATTAATGCCGCTTCAATCTGTTCAACAAAATCTCAATCAAATCATGCAGATCTGCAACCAGCTAAGCCAAAGCGAACGCAATACGGCCCAGCAACTCCAGCGCTGCATTCAGTTGGCCCAGCAAATTTCCAGCCAGATGAATCAGCTTTCAGCCGGCACCCAAATTGCAGGACCGGGGTATAATGTGGGTGCGACCGCCGGCGGGTTCAATGTAAATCCGGCTGGCGGCACTTTCACCCCCGGGATGGCAGGAGGAGGCCAGTTCGGCCCGGCATCAGGTGTTGGCGGAGGGCAGTGGAGCACCAACGTCGGGTTTGAAACCGCGCGGGAATTCGGAGGAACTCAAACTCAACATCCGGTCTTCAACACCAACAAAGACCGGGGTGAATAAATAAATCAAAAGGGGTCGATTTAAAAAGGGGCTGTCCCAAAAGAATAATTTCAAGTGGGGACAGCCCCTTTTTCATTGTCAAGCGGGACAACCCGCACCCCAAATTTTCTATACACTTCCACGTCACCTCTAGTGACACCAACAGAGTATGATAAATACACCGACGGGTCTACCAGCGAGCGACCCAGCACTCACCGAAACCCTGTTTCAGAATCGGCCTTTTTTTATTTATTTAATAATTCTTGTCTTCTTCAGCTCACGAAGCAGCAGTGAGTGCTGGGCGACTTATGGAAGGCCGGGTAACAGGACAGGCGAAGTGAGGATGACAGGTCGCTATTTTCATTCTTCTGATGGTGCCGTACGACGGGTTGAAAGTCTTACGGGCCACAGGAATAAACTACCGGGTCAGGTACGGCAGCGGGTCGACGGCCTTATTGTTCCGCCTCACCTCAAAATGGAGGTGAGGTCCTGTCGCCCTCCCGGAAGAGCCGACCCGGGCGATGGCCTGTCCCTTATCCACCAGGTCACCAACCGACACCAGGGATTCCTCAATGTGACCGTACAAGGTTTGTTCCCCGCCGCCGTGGTCCAGGATTACGGTGTAACCGTAAAAAGGCTTACGTCCTACAAAAACCACCTCGCCCCGCTCGGCCGCCCTGATCAGATCACCGTAGTCCCCTGCAATATCGAGGCCGTGGTGAAATTCTCCTGATCGGGTACCGAAAAACGACGTGATCGCACCCAACAGCGGCCAGGCAAGATTGCTGCCCAGGCCCCTTGCCGCCCACCGTACCCCGTCGGAGGAGCTTTGGGCAAGAGCGGCGGCGCTCCCCGGTATGACCAGCTCCATGCCAACGGCCAGTGAAGTCGGATAGGCAATCCGGTTGGCGGAAATCAGACGCGCCAGGCTGACATGATAGCGGCGCGACAGCGACCACAATGTTTCCCCGGGCGTCACCCTATGGATAAACCCATCCGATGAGGGGACCACCAGGTACTGCCCGGGGTACAGCACCGCGTCCTCCTGAATTCCGTTGGCAGCGGCAATGGTCCCCGGCTTCACTCCCCACCTCCTGGCCAAACTCCAAAGGGTATCCCCGGAACGCACCTCATAATAAAGCCGGCGGTGTTCCTGGAAGACCGGTTTCTGTATCATTATTTTTTTTACAAGCCAGCAAGGCTCAAAGCCGTTCTCCGGAAAATAACCGGCGGCCGGGGTAACGGAAAACAAGCACCCGGCCAGTAACAGCGCAAAAACACCCGGTATTATTCTTTTCTTCAACCGTTTTCACCTCGATAAATGCCGGCTACTTTGCTATTTTTTCCGTTACTCCCGCAATTTATTCTAATTCATCCAAAAAAAAGCCTGCTCGAAAGGAGCAGGTTAATCCGCTGAAATAGCGCCGACACGGCAGGTTTTGCGTTTTCAGTATAGAGGTGGTCGGCTTGAATCATAGGACGACTTAAACCGGAGTGCTGGGAGCGAGTGTTTAAATTTCGCCTCCAGCCCAGAGCTGTCCCGAAGCGAGCCGTTGTCCTGTCGGCCCGGCACTCAAAGATATTTGATCAGTAAAAGCAATTTATTTCATAAAAACTATTATATTTCTAGCTCGGTTACCTTAGCCGTATTGAGTGCCGGGTAGCTGAGCGGTAGACCGGCGGGTGTACTCGATGTATTTTCAGGGCATTTCGGACCGACTAATCCTTAAACAGCTGCGGCAGGGCGCGCAGCAGGTCGGCGTTGGCCCTCGTCTTCTTCATGGCATCGATGAGCATTTCTATGGCCTCGCCGGTGCCGTAGGACGCGAACATCCTGCGGAAGTTCCATACAAGCTCGAGCTCCTCTTTGCTCAGGAGAAGCTCCTCCCGCCGGGTACCGGACCGCTTCACGTCTATCGCAGGGAAGATCCTCTTCTCCGCCAGCTTCCGGTCGAGGACCAGTTCCATATTCCCGGTACCCTTGAACTCCTCGAAGATCACCTCGTCCATCCTGCTTCCCGTTTCCACCAGGGCCGTGGCCAGGATGGTCAGGCTGCCCCCCTCCTCGATTTTCCTGGCGGCACCGAAGAAGCGCTTCGGCTTGTGCAGTGCGGTGGGATCAACGCCGCCGGAAAGGGTCCGCCCGGAAGGCGGCACCACAAGGTTGTACGCCCGGGCAAGGCGGGTGATGCTGTCGAGGAGGATCACCACGTTCCGCTTGTGTTCCACCAGGCGTTTTGCTCGCTCCAGCAGCATCTCCGAAACCTTGACGTGGTTCTCCGGCAGCTCGTCGAAGGTTGAGGCGATCACCTCCCCGTTCACCGAGCGCTGCATGTCGGTGACCTCCTCTGGGCGCTCATCGATCAAGAGCACCATCAGATCGACTTCCGGATAATTGGCGGTAATGGAGTTGGCGATCTTTTTCAGCAAAAAGGTTTTGCCCGCCTTGGGAGGGGCGACGATCAGGCCGCGCTGGCCCATTCCTAAAGGTGCGATGAGGTCTACGATGCGGCAGGAAACGTCGCCGTTGGGCGTCTCAAGAGTGAGCCTTTCGTTCGGAAAGATCGGTGTCAGGGCATCGAAATGAAGCCTCTCCGCCGCCTGCTCCGGGGGGTAACCGTTTACGGTCTCCACCCGCAGCAGGGCGTAAAACCTTTCGGTCTCCTTCGGCGCCCGCACCTGCCCCGCAACCCGGTCACCCGTCCGCAGGTCAAAGCGCCTGATCTGCGAGGGGGAGACGTAAATATCGTCGTGGCTGGGAACGTAGGCAAAGGGTCGCAGGAAACCGTAGCCGTCGGGAAGGATCTCCAGGACCCCCTGGGCAAAAAGAAGCCCATCCTTCTCAGTTTGAGCCTTCATGATTTCAAAGATCAGTTCCTTTTTGCGGAGGCGGGAGTAACCCGTGATCTCCAGTTCCCTGGCGATTTTCAAAAGCTCAGGCATGGTTTTTTGCTCTAATTCCGTAACGTTCAAGAAGATCCTCCTTCGAAAAAAAGGGTTTTCCGGGGGTCCCCGGCGGTTAAAGCTCCAAGAAATAAGGGAATATCAGGAAAATATGACGAGCGGACACCTGGAGGGTGATCGCGCTGTAGGCCGTTTAAGGTAGGAAATATATCATTACATTTTCAGATTTTAACATCCGACAGGCCCCTGGTCAAGCTCCAAACAGGTTAGAATCCGAGGGGCGTGCGTAGTTCGGCTTGCGTGAAAAATAATGGCGGGCTTCGATGAAACGGACTGTTCCTGTCTGGCCGCGCATCACCACCGAGTGGGTGCGCGCACCCCAGGAGGTGTAAATCACCCCTCGCAGCAGGGTGCTGTCGGTAACGCCTGTCGCCGCAAAGATCACGTCATCGCTTTTCACCAGGTCATCCATCAGGAGTACCCGCCGGATGTCATCGATGCCCATCTTCCGGGCACGCTCCTCATCCTCATTGTCCATCGGCCAGAGCCGTGCCTGCATCTCCCCGCCGAGGCAGCGCAGGGCAGCCGCTGCCAGCACTCCTTCCGGGGCTCCGCCGATTCCGATCAGGAGATCCACGCCGGTGCCCTCGAAACCAACGGCAACCGCAGGCGCCACGTCCCCGTCGGAAATCAGCCGGATGCGGGCCCCCGTTTGCCTGACACGTCTGATCAGTTCTTCATGCCGTGGTCGGTCCAGGATCACCGCTGTGAGATCCTCTACATTTTTTCCGAGGGCTGCGGCCACAGCCTTGATGTTCTCTTCGACGGGCGCATCCAGGCTGATCCTGCCCGCCGCCCTGGGGCCAACGGCGATCTTTTCCATGTACATATCCGGGGCATGCAGCAGGCAGCCGCGGGGTGCCACTGCCAGAACGGCAATCGCCCCGGTCAAACCCTTCGCTACAATATTGGTCCCTTCAAGGGGATCAACGGCCACATCCAGCTCGGGGGGAGTACCTGTTCCCACGCGTTCGCCGATATAGAGCATCGGCGCCTCGTCCATTTCCCCCTCCCCGATCACCACTGTGCCGTCAATCTGGACCGTATCAAACATGCGCCGCATGGCATTGACGGCAGCCTCATCCGCCTTCTCCTTGTTGCCGCGCCCCATCCAGCGCCCGGCTTCCAGAGCCGCCGCCTCTGTCACCCGGACAAACTCCAGCGTAAGCTCGCGCTCCATTTCTCCTCGTCCCTCTACCGGTTTAGTTTATGCTATTTTCCCTTGAATTTTTCCCAGTCGGCCAGAAAACGCTGGATCCCTATGTCGGTAAGAGGGTGTTTGAACATCTGGGCCAGAACCGCATATGGAACGGTGGCGATGTCGGCCCCCAGCCTGGCTGCCTCCAGCACGTGCCGCGGGTGGCGGATGCTGGCGGCGATGATTTGGGTGGAAAATTGATAATTCTGAAAGATCTGTATAATGTCTGCCAGGACGTCCATTCCCTCCTGGCCCACGTCATCAATCCTGCCGATGAAGGGGCTGACAAAGGATGCCCCTGCTTTGGCCGCCAGCAGGGCCTGGAGTGCTGAAAAGACGAGGGTGACGTTGGTACGGATACCCTCACCCGCCAACTGCCGGACCGCCTCCAGGCCGGCCGGAGTTACCGGGATCTTGATGACGATGTTCGGGGCAATCTTGGCCAGTTCCCTGGCCTCGCGCACCATCCCCTCCGCATCAAGGCTGATGACCTCGGCACTAACGGGGCCCTGCACAAGGCCGCAGATCTCTTTCAGGATTTCGTGGAAGCCGCCCTTCTCCCTGGAGACAAGGGTGGGATTCGTGGTCACGCCGCCGACCACGCCCCACCTGACGGCTTCCCGGATTTCATCCAGGTTTGCGGTATCGAGAAAGATTTCCAACGGGTTCACACCTCTATCCTTATAGATCTAAGCCTTGCCGGCGGAACCGAACAGGCGGATTTTCTCCCGGATCACCTCACGGGCCGCCTCCCGGGCGGGGCCGAGAATCTTGCGGGGATCGATCTCCTCCGGATTGTTGCCGAGTTCCCGCCGCATGGCGGCCACGAAGGCCTCCCGGATGTTGGTGTCTATGTTTACCTTGCGCACTCCCAGGGCAATCGCCTGCCTGATGTCCTCGTCAGGCACCCCGGAGGAGCCGTGCAGCACAAGAGGAATGCCGGTCAGTTCCCGGATCTTCTTCAGGCGGGGGAAGTCAAGTTCCGGCCTCCCGCGGTACCGGCCGTGGGCCGTCCCGATCGACGGGGCCAGGGCGTCAACACCCGTTTCCCAGACAAAGATGCTGGCTTCCTCGGGATCGGTAAAAAAGGCCTCCCTTTCGGATACCTTGATTTCATCCTCGGTGCCCCGGATCCGTCCCAGCTCCCCTTCCACCGAAACGCCGACGGCCCGGGCGACCTCGACCACCTTTTTCGTCACAGCTATGTTCTCTTCGAGAGGATAACGCGAACCGTCGATCATCACAGAGCTAAACCCGTGCCTGATACAGAGCATCACCTGGTTGAAGTCCGTTCCATGGTCAAGGTGCAGGGCTACGGGCACCGATGCCTGGGCGGCCGCCTCCCTGGCCATGGCCACGATGTAATTGATCCCGGCGTACTTGATCGCCCCCTGGCTGGCCTGCATGATCACCGGGGCCCTTTCCGCCTCAGCAGCTTCGATAATCGCCTGAACGATCTCCATGTTATTGCAGTTGAAAGCGCCAACTGCGTAAGCTCCTTTTTCCGCCGCAGCTAACAGTTCTCTGATGCTGACCAGTCCCACTGACAAATCACCTCTTACTTCTTGGAACGTTTGCGGTGATGCCTTTCCTTGCTGGCTCCGACCAACTGCAGCTTCCCGGGGCGTAACATAATTTCCCAGGCATTCTTGATCGCATCCAGGTCCTCCCGGGATTCGGCGTCAATTACACCGACGGCGCCGCAGTCGGAGCACCTCAACTCAATGCGCTCTGCAAAGATTTCGACCTCTATCTGTAAATTCCCGCAGTGGCAGGAGAGCTTGCCAGATTCCGCAATCTGGTGCAGGCAGTCCAGGATTTCGTACATGACCTCCGGATTTTTGAAATAATCGGAAAAGCCGAGGTCTTCGGCCATCTCCCGCAGCGACCTTTCCTGGCTGGCAATACACTTCTTGACCTGTTCACGCGGGCCGATGAAGCCGACCTCGAGGCCGGTCTCCCCGCAGACCAGGCTGAGCACCCGGGAAGACCAGATCTCCCTCAGGAGAAACTGATAAAAATGCCTGTCCTCACACATCAGGCATTCCAGTTGAAGGTAGAATACCCTCCTGTCCCTGGTGCTTATGGAAAGAACCGTCTCCCCGCAATCACAGGCGAACTGAATCGATTTATTCGCAGAAAAAGAAAAAAGCGACAGAGAATGATACTTGATTTTTCCACAACCGGGGCAGCGCAGAGCAATTGCAGTAGTTGTAACTACGAGCATTTCCGGTACCTCCCTCACTTTTTCTGCTCTCTTATTTCTCCATCCCCGGTATAATTCCTTTAACAATTCGAAAATTTCACTATATGCCCTCTTGTTCCTCCACCCCAGTAAACAGCCTGGGGATGGACGCTTTGAGCACGGTGCGCCGGGCTTGAAGCTGAACGGGAGCACCGATTTCTATATCAGGTAGCTTGCCCACATCCACGCAGCTTAATTCCATCCCGACCCGTCCTACAACGGGTACAGGCTTCCCGTTGATACTGACAAACTGCGTCCCCCAGGGGATACCGAAATAGGCACCTGCGGTTTTAACCAGTACCTTGACAAGATCCAGCAATCCAGAGGGTCGCGGTGTCACGTCAATGCCGAAACCGTCGCTGTAACCTACCGGCAGCACCGCCAGGGTGGTGTCCCGCCGGACCCGGTAGGTCCTCCCGTAGCCTACCGTCGTCCCACGCCGCACCTGCTGCAGGTGGATTACCCTTGTCCAGAAGGACCAGGCGTCCTTTAAGCCCAGGAAATCGGTTTCAACTCCTGCAGGAAGCTGGCCATACATCAGTGTTCCGATCCGCACCATATCCAGTCGCATCTCGGGGTAAAGCAGGGCGGCGGCGCTGTTGCAGGCATGACGCAGCGGAAAATAGATTCCCCGTTCTGCCAGATCCCGGACAACGTCGCTGAAAAGAAGGAACTGGTGGCGGGTGAAATCAGGATCTCCGGCTGCTGAGGCAAAGTGGGTGTAGATTCCCTCCCACTTAAGCTCCCGAATGGAAAACAGCTCACCGGCCAATTCTCGAAGCACTTCTGGCAGAAATCCCGTCCGACCCATACCGGTCTCGACTTTCAAATGCACGGGAAAGGCCCTTCCGGCTTTGCGGGACGCAGCAGCCAGGCGCCGGGCCTGTTCCGGTTCGCTGATGGAAGGAGTAAGGTCAAAAGCGACGGCAGTTTCCTCCTCGCCGGGCAGGAGCGGCCGGAAGACCAGGATCGGGGCGGCAATTCCCGCTTCCCTGAGGATAATACCCTCCTCCGGGTGGGTGACCCCAAGCATATCCGCCCCCTGGGAGAGGGCCACCCGGCTCGCCTGCACCAGTCCGTGCCCATAGGCGTCGGCCTTAACCACTGCCATCAGCCGGACCTCGGGGCCCAGCAGGCGCCTCACCTGGGCTACGTTGTGGGCAATGGCGGCCAGGTCAATTTCCACCCAGCGGGCCAGGGTTGTCCTGCGGTTATCCATGAGATCTACTCCCTGTAATCGGTTCTTTGCCTGCCCAGAAAATATGTTCCGGTTTATCCTTGCGCTTGCTCCCGTTCCGGTTTAACTTTAACAGTTGTTTTTCCGCTCGCTCCTGATTGCGCCCCGGACATCACCAGGGCTCGCTCAGACCAGTTCTAAGGCAGCTGCGGAACTATGTTACGATTCGCTGCTAAAATGCTGATCTCGTGTGATGTCTTGGATAGCTTCTTAATGCATGTAAGTGGTACCAGTCCTCGCTGCCTGAACCGGTTACTTCGCTTGCGCCCGGTGATGTTACCCGGTTCTCCATAAGTCGCTCGCCAGAAAACAACATGGCGCAAGGTGGTATGTTAACTTCCTGTTTTGCTTCGGCTGACGTCTGCGACGCGCTATAAGCGAGTTCAACCGGAGTCGGGAGTGTTAAATTTCACAACACCCCATAGGTCGCTCGCCGGTTAGATCCGGCGGGATTTTCGTTCCTCTGTTGGTGCCGCCGAAGGCGGTGTGGCGGTCTGTCCTGAAATACATCGAATTCATCCGCCGTCGTCCCATCCGTCCGGCTCCTATGATGCCGCCTATGGCCAGTGTCGCCTGGCTCAGCCTCCTGTTACGCCACGGCTACCGCCGGCTGCTCCATCGGGTGGGTTATTCAGACAAGAGAACCGTCCCCTTGTCTTCCTGCCTGTCACCGCGGCGGTGCGTAATGCGCAGATAGAGGGGAAGCAGGCGCCTCCAGAGGAAGTACCAGAACGGGGAAAAGACGAGGTCGTACTCCCCGACAAACTCGGTGAACTTTGCCCCAAACCCCTTTTTGAAGCGGTACAGCCCGTGTAGGGGGTGGTTAGGGTCGTCGGTGCCCGGTACTCCCCGGAAATCGTAGACTGTGCACCCCATGGAGCGCGCCCAGCGGATCATCGTCCACTGGAGCAGGTTGTTGGGCATGACGTTGCGCCACCTGTTGCTCGACGCCCCGTACAGGTACCAGACCAGGTGCCCGCAGTGAAAGGCGAGGGTTCCGGCAATAGCCTCTCCCTGATATTCCGCCAGGAAGATCCGGGCCGCGCCCCGGGTGACGAAAAGGTCCCACATCTTCTCAAAATAGCCGAAACTGCGGATCAGAAACCCGTCCCGAGCGGCGGTTTCCCTCAGGATTTCGTAAAACACCCGGAGGTCCCGGCGATTCTCCGCAACCCTTATGGTTACCCCTTTCCGCTCGGCCAGGCGGATGTTGTACCTGGTTTTGCTCTCCATGGCTGCCAGAAGTTCATCCTCGGAGGGGGTGATGTCGAGGCGGAAAACAAAGCGGGGCTGCACCCCACCGAACCCGTCCTTGCCACTCCCCGGTCGGAAGCCCCTGTTTTCCAGGTTTTTTTTGTAGGCGGTATCCTCATTGGGAACGTCCGGGTCGATCTTCAAAAAGATGGCGCGGTGGAAACGCCCCAGTTTCTTAACCTCCTGCCAGAAGAAGTCCTCCCCTCCCTGATCGCATCCCTTTCCGATGACCGGACCCCGCGGGGCATAAAAAATCGACCTGTTGAAAACCGGCAGGCGGCGCTTCAGAATGGAGATGGCGGCGATCGGAAGGCCGTCCCTGGTAACCAGCAAACGCAGGGGCTCCCACCCGGTGGCCTCTTTCAATTCACCCCATTCGTAGGTCTGGAGGAAATGCGGTTTCGGCGAGGAACCGATGAATTCATTGAAAAATTCCCTATCCTTTTCCTGGATGAGATGAGCCTGGTACAACAAACTTACCCCCCTTGCTCGGGTCAACGGCTTTTGGCCAGAGCCGCCCCTATGAAATCCCTGAAGAGGGGATGCGGCCTGTTGGGGCGTGATTTGAACTCGGGGTGGAACTGGCAGCCGACAAACCAGGGGTGATCCGGCAGTTCCACGATTTCCGCCAGCCTTCCGTCAGGAGAAGTACCGGTGATGGCCAACCCCTTTTCAGAAAGGAGATCCCTGAACCGGTTGTTTAACTCGTAGCGGTGGCGGTGCCTTTCCTGAACACTGGCCACGCCGTAAGCCCGCCCGGCGCGGCTGTCCGGGCGGAGATTGCACGGGTAAAGGCCGAGCCGCATGGTGCCTCCCATGTTCTCCACATCCCGCTGGTCGGGCAGCAGGTCAATGACGGGATAAGGCGTGGCCGGGTCCACCTCGGTGCTGTTGGCTCCTTCCAGCCCGCAGACCAGCCGGGCGAACTCGATCACCGCGCACTGCATCCCCAAACAGATACCGAAGAAGGGTATCCGGTTGGTGCGGGCGTAGGTGATCGCCCGGATCTTTCCCGCTATACCCCTGTAGCCGAAACCGCCCGGGACGAGGACCCCTTGGATCCCCTGGAACACCTCCCCGGCGTCCTCCCGGTCGAGGCGCTCGGCATCCACCCAGGAAATGTCGACCGCCGCCTGGTGGGCAATCCCGCCGTGGCGCAAGGCCTCGGTGATGCTCATATAGGCATCCTTCAACTCTATATACTTCCCGACCACCGCAATCCGGACACGTCGCTTGGGGTTGCGCAGGTTATCAACCAGGCTTTTCCATTCCTCCAGATCCGGTTGGCGCCGGGGGAGTCCGAGGCGCTCCACCACAATCTCGGCCATTCCTTCCTCTTCCAGCTTCAGTGGAACTTCGTAAATCGAGGCCGCGTCAACGGCCTCAATCACGGCGTTCTTCTCAATATCGCAGAAAAGAGCGATTTTATCCTTTAAATCCCGGGAGAGAGGACGCTCGCAGCGGCAGACGATAATGTCCGGCTGAATACCGATGCTGCGCAGCTCCTTAACGCTGTGCTGCGTGGGCTTGGTCTTTAACTCGCCGGCCGCTTTCAAATACGGGACGAGGGTGACGTGGATATAGAGCACGTGCTCCCTGCCGATGTCGGTCTTCAACTGGCGAATTGCCTCTAAAAAGGGAAGGGATTCGATGTCACCGACCGTTCCCCCGATTTCCGTAATCACCACATCCGGTTCGTCTTCCCGGGCAACCCGCCGGACAAACTCCTTGATCTCATTGGTAATATGGGGAATCACCTGAACCGTTCCCCCCAGAAAATCACCCCTGCGCTCCTTGCGGATGACGGAATGGTAAACCTTGCCGGCTGTGACATTGCTGGCCTGGGTGAGGTTGCAGTCGATAAAGCGCTCGTAGTGTCCGAGGTCAAGGTCGGTTTCTGCACCGTCGTCGGTAACAAAAACCTCGCCGTGCTGGTAGGGGCTCATGGTCCCCGGGTCGATATTGATGTATGGGTCGAATTTCTGGATGGCAACCCGGAAACCCCTGCTCTTTAAGAGGCGCCCCAGCGATGCCGCAGTAATTCCCTTCCCCAGGGAGGACACGACACCGCCTGTTACAAAAATGTACTTCGTCAAGTCCTCTCCCCTCTTTTCGTCAGCAGCTGTTATAGTTGTTATCCAGTGAGGCGTTTCTATTCAAGCCGGTCTTCACCGTTTACTACAACCATACCATTTTAAAGGTTGTCTCCAGGTCTTGTCAAGGTAATGCAGGTATCAGCAGAACCCGCGCCCCCAGTATTTACCATCCCTACATTTCAACAGCCACAAGGCTTCCAGCTACAGCACCTGGTAAAGAGTGTAAATAACCCCTTTTCCCTAAATTACCTGTTTTTTTCAGGGAAC